>NZ_JBIVEG010000015.1:112137-172368 GCF_044747545.1 Streptomyces sp. NPDC090077 | reverse complement strand
TGTCAAGGGTGGCCGAAGGCCATCGCGAAGCGACGCGACGAAGGAGCGCCCTTGACAGGCCGGCCCGACACGGAAGGACGATGGACTGCCGGGAAGCCCCCAAACCTTCTCTGATCCGGCCCATGGGGCTACCGCCCCCAGCCGGCCCACCCGCACCGTGGGAGGCGGGTGGGCAGCCACCGCCCGGCCACGCGGGGTCGAGGGGGAGATGGCGGGCCCGCGCCGCAAGCCCCGTACCCCCTCGCCTACGCTCCCGGGATGATCAACTCACAGACCCATGTCCGTGTCACCCGTCCCTCGCGGGACCTGGAGGCCGCCGAGCGGTTCTACGTCGAGGGGCTCGGGCTCGACGTCGTGTGGCGGAGTACGGAGCGCGTGCCCGGGGAGCACGACCTGTTGATGGTCGGGCCGGCCGGGGGCGGGTGGCACTTCGAGCTAACGCTCGACCCCGAGGACCCGGTCGAGCCGTCCCCCACCGTGGACGACCTGTTCGTGGTCTACCTGGGCGAGGCCCCCGACGAGGAGCTGGTGCGCCGTCTCGTCGAGTGCGGCGGGATCCGGGTCCCGTCGCACAACCCGTACTGGGACGAGTACGGGGTGACGATCGCCGATCCGGACGGCTACCGGCTCGTGCTCTGCTCCCGCACCTGGGGCTGAGCGGGCCGCCGCCCGGCCTAGCCCTTCACCTTCGGCGCGTCCGGGACGCCCGCGTCCAGGGCGCTGCCGGCGCCCGCCAGGGAGCTGTTGGTGGAGTTGGCCGCGCTGCCGACGGCCGCGCCGGTGATGGCGACGGCGGTCCGGGTGTCGTCCATCGCCTGGCCGGGGTGGTTGACGATCCCGACGACGCGCTTGACGGGGGGCTGGCCCCCGAGGGTGGCCCCCTCGCCCCCGTCGGCGGCGTGGGCGGTGAGCGGGGTGAGTGCGAGTGCGGCGCCGCCGGTGAGGGCCAGGGCGGTGAGGGTGCGCTTCATTGCCTTCATGCCCCGCCCAACGACCCCCCGCAGCCCGGGTCACCACCTCAGGGGCCCGTTCCGCGCATCGGATGACCCGGGTCCGGGTACGACGACGGCCCCGGATCGGGGGATCGATCCGGGGCCGCGGGCCGTGACACAGCAGGTGGCGGGGGTGGGACGGTCAGCCGGTCAGTCCTCCACCACCAGGGCGGGGGTGGACTTCGTCAGGACCTCGCCGCGGAAGAAGGCGGGGCTGCGGCGTTCGGTGACGAACATGACGACCAGGCCGAGGGCCAGCAGGCCGACGCCGATGACGAAGACGCTGCCGACGCCGAGCACGTCGGACCCGGAGCCGTAGGAGGGGTCCCAGGCGTCCATCAGGGTCTTGACGAAGACCGCCGCGAGCAGCAGGCCGCCGAGGACCGGGAAGACGCCCTTGAAGAACAGGTCCCGCGCGGAGCGGCGCAGGTCGCCGCGGAAGTACCAGGCGCAGGCGAAGGCGGTCAGCGAGTAGTAGAAGCAGATCATCAGGCCGAGCGCGAAGATCGTGTCGGTGAGGACGTTCTCGCTGACCAGGGTCATCACCGTGTAGAAGGCGCCGGTCGCGATGCCCGCCATGACGGTGGCGCGGCCGGGGGTCTTGAACTTGGGGTGGACCTTGGCGTAGGAGGGCGGCAGGGCCTCGTACGTGGACATGGCCAGCACGGTGCGCGCCACCGGGATGAAGGTGGTCTGCAGGGAGGCGGCGGCCGAGGCGAGCACGGCGACGAAGAGCAGGATGCCGAGGACCGGGCCCATGACGGGGCCGGCGAGGGCGGCGAAGACGTTGCCGGAGGTCTCGGGGTTGCCGAGGCCGAGGCCTTCGGCGCCGGAGCCGACGGCCATCTGGGCGGCGAAGCCGGTGGCCAGGTAGGAGCCGACGAGGACGACCATCGCGATGAGGGAGGCGCGGCCGGGGGTCTTGGCCGAGCCGGTGGTCTCCTCGTTGGTCGCCAGGCAGGCGTCCCAGCCCCAGTACATGAAGATCGAGAGGGAGAGTCCGGCGGTGAAGGCGCCCATGGACTCGACCGCGAAGGGGTTCATCCACTGCCAGGAGAAGTCCAGGCCGGTGTCGAAGGTGCCTGCGGAGGCCTTCTGGAGGGCCATGGCGACGAAGATCGCGAGGACGACGAGCTGGAGGCCGACCAGGGTGTACTGGACGCCCTTGGTGGCGGTCATGCCGCGGTAGCTGATGGCGGTGGCGACGGCGATCAGCGTCAGGCAGGTGGCGATGTGGACGAGTTTGTTCTCGTCGAGGGCGGCGATCGACGGGTTGCCCGTGATCTCGCCGGCCAGCAGCCAGAAGTAGGAGGTGGCGACGCCCGCGAGGTTGGAGAGCACGATGATCGTGGCGATCACCAGGCCCCACCCGCACATCCAGCCGATCCGCGGGCCGAAGGCCTTGACGGTCCAGGTGAACGAGGTGCCGCAGTCCGGCATGGCCTTGTTGAGCTCGCGGTAGGCGAAGGCCACGAGGAGCATCGGGAGGAAGCCGGCCAGGAAGACCGCCGGCATCTGGACGCCGACCTCGCCCGCGGTGGAGCCGAGGGTGGAGGTCAGGCAGTAGACGGGGGCGACGGTGGAGATGCCGATGACGGCGCTGCCCAGCAGGCCGACGGAGCCCTTGCCGAGGCCCTTGCCGCGGACGTCGCCCGCGTCCCCGGTCCCGGTCGTGTTCCCGGCGCCGCCCTCGGCGACGCCGCTTACCGTGTCTCCGACCGGAGGCCGCATGTCCAGCTGTGTCATGGGTCAGGACGGTAGATGCTGCGGTTTCCTGATCCGGAAGACTTAAGTCCAATAATCCACAAGCCTAAATTCCTTGGATTACGAAGATCAGATCCGTTCATGAACTCGCAATACAAGGTTCACTGAGGCGACCATCCATGGTTCGAGAGGCATCGAGACAGGGGTTCCGGAATGCGGAAACCGCAGGAGTACCCCATATGTCCGTTTCAAAACTTTCCCGTGCCAATTTCCGGAGCCCCCGGAACCCGCCCCAGACCCCCGAACGAGCCCCAAACGACTGCGCCGCGTGAAAACCACTGGACGGCCCGTGACCACCCCTGGCAGGCTCCCGGCATGACCTACGGAATCGAGTCCCACCCCGCCCGGTGAGCGCCCGCGACGAGCGGACGCCGCTCACTCCCGGAGCCTCCCTGTACGACTACGTCCTGTTCCGCCGGGGCGTCGACCCCGCCGCACCCGTCCCGCCCCGCGGCTACCCGGTCCCCGACGGACCCGACGGACCGGCGGAGCCACCGCCCGCCCGCCCCCGGCTCGCCTGGGACCGGGTGCAGCAGGAGGTCACCGCCGCCCTCGCCGGCCCGCTGGCCGATCCGGACCCCGTCCGGGCCGCCGAGGCCGTCCACCGCGCCACCGGCCTGCTCCGGCTGCCGGACCGCACCGTCCGCGCGGTGGCCACCCGGATGCCGCTGGACGACGAGACCGCCGCCCGGGCCACCGCCCGCCTGCTGACCCGGACCGGCACCTCCCTCGGCGCCGTCGGCGTCGGCGTCGCCCTCCTGATCCGCCTCGGGGAACCCGAGGACGTGCCCTGCCTCAAGGCCCTCGGGCTGCTCCGCGGACTGACCCGGCCGGCCGCGGCCGCCCTCGACCCCCTCGACCGGCAGGCGGCCGCCCTGCTCCTGCTGACCGCGACCGACCGCGACCGGACCCTGACCCCGCTGATCGACGCGGCCGCGGCGGGCTCCCACGACGAGGCGGGAGACGACGCGGGCGACGCCGCCGAAGGCGACAACCGCCCCGTCCGGGACGCCCTGGTCGCCCTCGTCGCCGCACCCGACTGGATCTCCACCGTCCACTGGCAGGCCCGCCGGGTCGCCGAGGCCGCCCGCCTCGACGCCCTCCTGCGCGCCCACCCGGACGACGCCGGGCTCGTCACCGCCGCCGGACGGCTGCTGCACGCCATGGCCGCCCAGTACAACACCCGCGCCGACCTCCTCGACTACGGCCCGGCCGCGGAGGCGTACCGCACCGTGGCCCGGCGGGCGGGCCTGCCCGGACCGGCCCTCGACCACCAGGCACTCCTGCTCTCCCTCGCCCAGGACCTCGACAGCGGCGCGGGCGCACTGCTCGACTGGCCGCCCGGCGAACGGGAGGCCCTGCTCGACCTCCTCCGACGGCACCTGGGCACCGAACCCCCGCCCGGACCCCACGACCGGCGCGCCGCCTGGCTCGCCCGCAACCGCACCCGCCCCTTCCGGCACCCCGCACCGCACCCGCCCCTGCGCATCGAGGTGGTCGCCGGCGACCCCGGGGGCCACCCCGCCGTCGAGACGCGGATCCTGATCGACGGCCGGCCCCTCGTACCGGCCCTCTTCGGCAGCGGCCCGGCCCACCCGCCCGAGCACCTCCTCGACACCGGCGACCTGCTCCCGGGCCCCGAACCGCGCGAGGTGCAGCTCGCCGAGGCGGACTGCACCGAGGGCTGCTGCGGCGCCCTCCACGTCACCGTCCGCCGCGACGGCGACGAGGTCGTCTGGGACGGCTGGCGCGGGGCGACCGGCCCGCCCCCGCCGCAGCTCCGCTTCGACGCGGCCGCCTACGGGGCCGAGGTCCGGCGCGCCCGGGACGACGAGTCCTGGGCCTGGTCGGCCCGGCGCACCGCCCGGCGGATCACCGCGGCCCTGCGGCAGCGGCCGCAGCTGCGCGCCCGCTGGGACCTCCGGTGGATCCGGGCCGACACGGACTGGCAGGACCCGGACACCGTGAAGGTGCTCTTCGGCCACCGGCCCGCCCCGGCCACCCCGCCGGGACCGGGCGAGGACCCCGGCCCGGGCCTGTTCTTCGAATGGCGGCTGCCCGACGACGGCCGCCCGCCCGAGGTGCAGGCCGCGGCAGCGGTGGAACGGCTGGAGGAGGCCGACCCGAAGACGTACGCCGCCGTGGTCGGCGGGAGCCGGGAGCTCGCCGAGTCCCTCGGCTACGCCTGGCCGCAGCCGTAAGGAGCCGCAGCCGTGAGAAGGGGAGGGCCCGGGGCGGTGGTGTCCGCCCCGGGCCCTCCCCCTCCCCACCCCTCAGGTCGTCCAGACCAGCGACTGCACCTCGCTGTAGGCGTGCAGCGCGTACGAGCCCACGTCCCGTCCGACCCCCGACCGTTTGAACCCGCCGAACGGGGCCTCCATGTTGCGGCCAATCGTGTTGACCCCGACCCCGCCCGAACGCAGCCGCCGCGCCACCCGGAAGGCCCGCGCCGCGTCCCCCGACCACACGTAGCCGATCAGCCCGAAGTCGCTGTCGTTCGCCAGCCGGACGGCCTCCTCCTCGTCCCCGTCGAACGGCACCACCACCACGACCGGCCCGAAGATCTCCTCCCGCACCACCCGCATGTCGTTCGTGCAGTCCACCAGCAGCGTCGGCGCCACGTAGAACCCGCGGCCGTCGCCGACCACCGGGCGCTCCCCGCCGTACGCGATCCGCGCGCCCTCCTTGCGGCCCAGCTCCACGTACGACTCCACCCGGTCGCGGTGCGCGGCCGAGATCACCGGGCCGACCACCGTGCCCCGCTCCCCCGGGTCGCCGACCTTCATGAACGCCAGATAGCCGAGCAGCTTCTCCACCAGCGGCCCGTACACCGACCGGTGGACGATCACCCGGGTGGGCGCGGTGCAGATCTGGCCGCTGTAGAAGGAGAAGGTGGTGCCGATCCCCATCACCGCCGCGTCCAGGTCGGCGTCCTCCAGGACGACGGCCGCGCCCTTGCCGCCCAGCTCCATCAGCTGCCGCTTCATGCTCCGCCCGCACACCTCGGCGATGCGCTGCCCGACGCCCGTGGAGCCGGTGAAGGAGACCATGTCCACGTACGGGGAGTCCACGGCCGCCTCGCCGACCTCCACCGAGGCACCGGAGACCACGTTCACCACCCCGGCCGGCACCCCGGCCTCGTGCAGCGCCTCGGCCATCCGGAACACCGACAGCGGATCCTGCGGGGCCGGCTTGACCACCACCGTGTTGCCCATGGCGAGCGCCGGGGCGACCTTGCCCGCCGGGTTCGCCCACGGGTTGTTGTAGGAGGTGATGCAGGTGACCACCCCGACCGGCTGGCGGACCTCCAGCGCGCCCAGGACCGACGCCTTCCCCATCGGGCCGGCCTCGGTGACCTGCGGCGGGATCCCCTTCTCCACCGGCTCCAGGGCGCCCTTCGCGTACCGCCGGAAGCGGGACACGCCGACGCCGACCTGCATCCCGCGGGCGATGCCCGTCGGCGCGCCCGTCTCCGCCCGGGCGAGCTCCGCCCACGGTTCGAACTCCCGCTGGATGACGTCCGCGGCCCGGTCGAGGATCGCCGCGCGCTCCTCGGGGGCCGTACGGGACCAGGAGCCGAAGGCCTCGGCGGCAGCGCGGGCCGCCTCCTCGACCTGGGCGCGGGAGGCCTCCGGGGCCAGGCCGACGACGGACTCGTCGGCCGGGTTCACCACCTCGTAGTGACCGCCGTCGGGCTCGACCCACTCGCCGCCGATGTAGAGGCGCTGCGTTCCCCCGCTCATCGGGTGCTCACCGTCCTCGTGTCGCGGCCGGAGCGCAGCACGGCCCCGGGGACCGCGCCGGTCACCTCGTCGTCGCGGATGGTCTCGACCCCGTTGACGCGTACGGACACCACCCCGATCGCCCGCGCGTCCAGCCGGGGGCTGTCGCCGGGCAGGTCGTGGACGAGGGTCGCCGGGCCCGCGTCGATGCGCTCGGGGTCGAAGAGGACCAGGTCCGCGTGGAAGCCCTCGGCGATCCGGCCGCGCTCGCGCAGCCCGAACAGCCGGGCCGGGTCGTCGGTGAGCATCCGTACCGCCTGCTCCAGCGGGACCAGCTTGCGGCCGCGCAGGCAGTCGCCGAGGAACCGGGTCGTGTACGGGGCCCCGCACATCCGGTCCAGGTGCGCGCCGGCGTCCGATCCGCCGAGCATGACGTCCTCGTGCTGCCAGGTCTCGGCGCGCAGGGCCCAGGTGGCGGGGTCGTTGTCGGTGGGCATGGGCCACAGGACGGTGCGCAGCCCGTCGTTGGCGCAGATCTCCACGAGGCACTGGAAGGCGTCCTGGCCGCGCTCGGCGGCGATGTCGCCGACGACGCGTCCGCCGAGCCCCTCGTTCTCCTTGCTGTACGTGTCGCCGATGACGTACCGCCCGAAGTTCGCGAGGCGCCGGAACACGCCGGCTTCCTTGCTGTCGGCGCGGCGCAGCATCGCGGCGCGCACGTCCGGGTCGCGGAGCTTCGCGATCCGCTCGGGGACGGGGAGCGCGAGGACCTCGCCCCAGCCGGGGATGAGGTTGAGGGCGCAGAAGGTGCCGAGGGACATGTTCATGGGGGTGAGGATCGGCATGGTCAGCGCGACGATCCGGCCGCCGGACTTGCGGGCGCGCTCGCTGGGCACGAGCTGGCGCGGGACGCGCTCGGGGACGGCGGCGTCGATGGTGAGGACGTTCCAGTTGAGGGGCCGGCCGGCGGCGGCGCTCATCTCCACGAAGAGGTCGATCTCGTCGTCGGAGAACTGGTCGAGGCAGCCGGCGACGATGGCTTCGAGCTGGGTGCCCTCGTGTTCGCCGACGGCGCGGGAGAGCGCGAGGAGCTCGGCGGGCTTCGCGTGCCGGGAGGCGACGGGGGCGCCGGCGCCGTCGGAGTGGGTGGAGGACTGGGTGGTGGACAGCCCCCAGGCGCCCGCGTCCATGGCCTCGTGGAGGAGGGCCAGCATCTGCTCCATCTGGGCGGGGGTCGGCTGCCCGCCGACGGCGTCCTCGCCCATGACGTGCCGGCGCAGGGCGCAGTGGCCGACCATGAAACCGGCGTTGACGGCGATGCGGCCTTCGAGGGCGTCGAGGTACTCGCCGAAGGTGGACCAGGTCCAGTCGACGCCTTCTTCGAGGGCGGCTAGGGCCATGCCCTCGACCCTGCTCATCATGCGGCGGGTGTAGTCGGCGTCCTCGGGGCGGGCGGGGTTGAGGGGCGCGAGGGTGAACCCGCAGTTGCCGCCGGCGACGGTGGTGACGCCGTGGTTCATGGAGGGGGTGGCGTAGGGGTCCCAGAAGAGCTGGGCGTCGTAGTGGGTGTGCGGGTCGACGAACCCGGGGGTGAGGACGAGGCCGGTGGCGTCCTCGGTGGTCGCCGCCGCCGCCGCTTCCGTGCCGGGTTTCGCTATGAGGGCGATGCGGCCGCCCTTGATCCCGACGTCGGCGGTGTACGCGGGGGCGCCGGTGCCGTCGACGACGGTCGCTCCGCGGATGAGGTGGTCGAGCATGCGGTCCCCTCCTGGGTGGTTCGCCGTTGCCGTTGCCGTTGCCGTTGCCCTGGCCGGGCCTGTCCTGTCTTGCCCCTCCTTCGCCGGGGGCGTCTCCCGTCGGGGGCCGTACCCGCCGGGGGGGTGCGGCCCTGCGGGGCTGTCCCCTACCCGCCCTTCCACCGTTCCCTGGGGCTCCGCCCCAGACCCCGCGCCTCAAACGCCGGCGAGGCTGAAATCAGCCCCGCCGGCGTTTGAGGCGCGGGCGCGGTAGCGCCGTAAGGGTCCGGGCGCAGCCCGGGGAACGGTGGAAGGGCGGGTAGGGGACCCGCACCGTGCGAGCGGCGCGTCAGGAGGTGGCGGCCTGGCGGAAGCGGGTCGTGCGGTGGACCGGGTCGGTGTCGATGTGCGGGATGACGTGCTCCCCGATCAGCTTGATCGTCGTCATCGTGTCCTCGTACGACACCCCGGTCGGCAGTCCGAAGGACAACTGGTCCGCCCCCGCCTGCTCCCACCGCTTGCACTGCGCCCGGACCTCCGCCGGGTCACCGCAGATCAGCAGCTCCTCCGCGATGAGCAGTTCGATGATCTCCGCGTTGTACTCCGGCAGGGTCTCGGGCCACTGCGGGATCGCCTCCGGCCGCGGGAAGGTGTCGTGGTAGCGGAACACCAGCGACTGGAAGCGGTTCATGTTCGCGTTGACGGCGATCTCCACCGCCTTCTCGTGCGTCTCGGCGCAGATCGCCGTCGAGGTGACCATCACGTTGTCGTTCACGAAGGCGCCGATCGCCTTCGCCTCCTGGATCGCCGTCTTGTACTGCTCCAGCACCCACTCCATGTCGGAGACCTTCTGGACGCTGAAGCCCAGGACGCCCAGGCCCTTCTTCGCGGCCATGGCGTACGAGGAGGGCGAGCCTGCGGCGTACCACATGGCCGGGTGGGCCTTGCCGTACGGCTTGGGGAAGATCTTGCGCGGCGGGAGCGACCAGTGCTTGCCCTGGAAGCCCTCGTACTCCTCCTGGAGGAACATCTTGGGGAATTCCGCGATGGTCTCCTCCCAGATCTCCTTGGTGTGGTTCATGTCCGTGATGCCGGGCAGGAAGCCGAGGATCTCGTGGCTGCCCGCGCCGCGTCCGGTGCCGAACTCGAAGCGGCCCTTGGAGAGGTGGTCGAGCATGGTGACCTTCTCGGCCACCTTCACCGGGTGGTTGACCGGGGCGAGCGGGTTGAAGATGCCGGAGCCGAGGTGGATGCGTTCGGTGGCGGCGGCGAGGTAGCCGAGGAAGACCTCGTTGGCGGAGAGGTGGGAGTACTCCTCCAGGAAGTGGTGCTCCGAGGCCCAGGCGTACTTGAAGCCGGACTTGTCGGCCTGGATGACGTACTGGGTCTCCTCGAGCAGCGCCTTGTGCTCCGCCTCGGGGTCGACCTTGGACCGCGCCTCAGGCACGTATCCCTGCACGAAGAGCCCGAATTCCAAGGGGGTTCACCGTCCTTAGGTTTCTGACGTTGCGTCAGATTCGATGGGTCCGACTGTTCCACCGCCGGTGCGGGGCCGTCAAGACGCCCGCACGGCCTTACCTGACGCGCCGTCAGAAATCTCAGAGGATGCTGACTCCCGCCATCCAGCCGCCGTCCGCCACGAACGGCTGGCCGGTGATGTAGGAGGAGTCGTCGCCGGTCAGGAACAGGGCGAGCTTCGCAATCTCCTCCGGCCGGCCCACCCGCCCCAGCGGCACCACCCGCTTGTACAGCTCGGCCATCGCGTCCCTGGCCTCGTCCGTCATCCCCGCCGGGTCGAGCAGCCCGGGGTTCGCCATCGGGGTGTCCACCGCGCCCGGGCACATGGCGTTGACCCGGATGTTCTTCGCGGCCAGCTCCAGCGCCGCCACCCGCGTCAGCCCGAGGACCGCCGCCTTGGTCGCCGCGTACGCGCCCACGTACGCCATGCCCGTCAGGCCGGTGTAGGAGGAGGTGTTGACGATGGTCCCGCCGCCGGCCTCCGCGATCTCCGGGGCGAGCGCCCTGATGCCGAGGAAGGCGCCGACCTGGTTGACCTCGACCACCTGGCGGAACTCCTCCAGCGGGGTCGAGGCCAGCTCGTTGAAGCGCAGGATGCCCGCGTTGTTGACCAGCCCGTCGATCCTGCCGAAGGCCTCCTTCGCCGCGGCCACGGCCGCCGCCCAGTCCTCCTCCCGGCTCACGTCCAGGCGTACGTACCGCACCCGGTCCGCGCCCGCCTCCGCGGCGATCTCCTGCGCCACGGCGGCGCCCTGCTCGTCCAGCACGTCGCCCAGCAGCAGCCTCGCGCCCTCGGCGGCGAAGAGACGGGCCTCCTGCTCGCCCTGGCCGCGCGCCGCACCGGTGATGACGACGACGCGCCCGTCCAGCTTGCCCATCGGATACCCCTAGTCGTTGAGGAGCGGAGCCACCTCGGCCCCGAAAGCGGCGATCTGGTCGACGAGTTCGGCGCGGTCCCGATTGCGGAAGCGGACCTGGATCTGGTCCACGCCCAGCGCCGCGTACCCCCGGAGGGACTCGGCGAGTACCTCCGCCTTGCCGGTCAGGGTCCGGCGGCCGGTGTCCCAGCCGGGCTCGCCCACGTACAGCGGCTCGGTGATCGCGCCGACCTCGAACGGCCCCTCGACCCCGGCCGCCTCCCGCAGCTCGCGGATCCGGGCGACCTGCCCCGGGATCCGCTCGCGCGGGTCGCCCTGCGGGAGCCAGCCGTCGCCGCGCACGGCGGCCCGGCGCACCGCCGCCGGGGAGGAGCCGCCGACCCAGACCGGAACCCGCTCCTGCGCGGGCCGGGGCAGCTGACCGAGGTCCCGGAAGGAGAACCGCTCGCCCTCGAACTCCGGGTACTCCTCGGGGCCCAGCGCCGCGCGCAGCGCGTCCAGGCTCTCGTCCAGGACGGCCCCGCGGCGCTCGAAGTCGACGCCGAGCACCTCGAACTCCTCCTGGACGTGCCCGGCCCCGACCCCGAGGACCAGCCGGCCCCCGGAGAGGTGGTCGAGGGTCGCGTACTGCTTGGCGGTGAGCAGCGGGTGGCGCAGGCCGACGATCGCGACGTGGCTCAGCAGCCGCACCCGTTCGGTGATCCCGGCCAGGAAGGCCAGGGTGGCCACCGGGTCGTACCAGACGGTGCTCATGGGGCCCGCGAGGCGGCGCGGGATGGCCACGTGGTCGCAGGTGGCCACGTACCCGAAGCCGGCCCGGTCGGCGGCGCGGGCCACCTCCACGAGGTCGGCCGCGCCGGCCGAGGCCTCCCAGGGCTCGGCGTAGATGGTGCTCTGCGACTGGACCGGGAGCTGCATCCCGTACTCCAGCCGGCCTTCCGGAAACACGCGTGCCATGGCGGCCGCCTCGCCTTCGTCTGCCGGTTCGTCGTGCGGTGCCGGGCCATCGTCGTAGCTGACGGTCCGTCAGGCAAGGGGCGGGGCGGACCGCGCGGGCGACCGGATCCCCGGACTGCGCCGCGGCCCCGGGCCGCGGGGCTGTCCGGACGCGCGGGCAGCGCCTAGGGTGCGCGGGTGGAACTGATACTGACGCTCCTCAGCGGGATCGCCTGGACCGTCGTGTACGTCGAGGCCATCCGGGTCGGGCTGCGCGACCGGACGTACGCCATGCCCGTCGCCGCGCTCGCCCTGAACTTCGCCTGGGAGGTCGTCTACGCCGCCCACGACATCGCCACCGGGCTCTCCCCGCAGGGCGTGGTCAACGTGGTGTGGGGCGTCGCCGACGCCGTGATCCTCTCCACGTACCTGCGCCACGGCCGGGCCGAGCTGCCCGCCTTCGTCACCCGGCCGCTGTTCGCCGCCTGGAGCGCCCTCGTCCTCGGCACCGGCTTCGCCGTGCAGCTGCTGTTCGTCGCGCACTTCGGAACCCACGACGCCAGCCGCTACTCGGCCTTCCTGCAGAACCTGCTGATGTCCGGCCTGTTCATCGGCATGTACGCCGCCCGGCGCGGCCCCCGCGGGCAGTCGCCGCTCATCGCCGTCGCCAAGTGGCTCGGCACCCTCGCGCCGACCGTGCTGTTCGGGGTGATCGAGCGCAACGGCTTCGTGCTCGGGCTGGGGGCGCTGTGCTCCGTCTTCGACCTCGTCTACATCGGGCTGCTGGTACGGCGGCCCGGGGCCCGTGCCGGGGCCGGTGCCGTCCCAGCCCCGGTCAAAAGCCCGCCGGACCCATCGCGATGACCGGCTTCGCCGCCGGGTCCAGGCTGCGCAGCAGCTGCTCCATCGCCGCCCTCGGCAGTCCGACGCAGCCCTGGGAGGGGCCGTCGTGGTCCACGTGGAGCCAGATGTTGCCGCCCTTGTCCTCACCCTCCGGCATGGCCGGGTCGAGCGGGGAGACCCCCTTGCGGCGGTTGTAGTCGATCGCCACGACGTAGTCGAAGGAGCCGTCCAGGGACTCCCCGTTCACACCCCGGCCCGACGGGACGAAACCGCGGTCCTGGTCGTACGCGAGCTTCGTGCCCGCCGGGGGCGGCAGCAGCCCGCCCGCGTCGGTGAGGGAGAACACGCCCTCCGGCGAGGTCAGGTCCCCGTACTCGCGGACGGTGGACCAGCCGTTGGCGCCGTTGCGGGCCGGCCAGTGCCCGGCCGCGGTCCAGTTCTTGCCGGCGGCGGTGCGGGTGAAGAAGGTGACGGTGGAGTCCGAGGAGTCCTTCGCCTTGCCCGTGACCAGCACGAGCTGACGCGAGGCCGCCGGGATCCGGGCGCGGGTCGCCGCGCTGAGGGTGTCGGGGAGGCCCTGCAGGGCGTCCGCGCGCGGGGTGCCGCGCGTGGCGTGCCCCGGCGCACCGCCCTGCGCCTGCGGCTGCTGCTTCGGGGCCGCGCCCTGCGCCTGCGGACGGGCGTCCGAACGGGCCGCCGGGACGGGCGCGCCGGGCTGTTCGTGCAGCGCGTGCAGCCAGCCGGCGGCGAAGGTCAGCAGGCCGAGGGCGGCCACGGCGATCAGGGCCTTCGGCGGCCGTCCGGCCGAAACGGAACGCCGACGGTCGGCCGCACGGGAGCCCGTACGGGGCTGCGTACGGTCACCGGTCCGGAAGCGGGAGCGGTCTCGGGCGTGCTTGCTCATCCCCCCGAAGGTACATCAGGTGATCATCGTTCCCCGCGAACGCCGGTCCCCGTCCCCCCGTCCGGCGGGGAGAAGCGGAAGCGATCGGGGGCCGGAGCGGGGCGGGCGGGGCGGGCAGGCGGGGCGGGCGGGGCGGGCGGGGCGGGGTACGGGGGCGGTACACCGCCGGAGGGGTCGGAGGAGTGCCGGGGGCTGCCCGCCAGTCCACTGTCCTTCCGTGTCGTGCCGGCCTGTCAAGGGCGCTCCCTGCGGTCGCGTCGCTTCGCGATGGCCTTCGGCCACCCTTGACAGACCGACCCGCCCCGGAATGCCAAAGACTGTCGGGAAGCCCCCGGGGAAACGGCATGGATCCAGGTCAAGGGACGGGCACCTCAGCGACGGACGAGGGGCCGGTCCTCGGCACGCCGGGCATCCGGGCCCTTCGAGGCCCGGCCCAGGGCCAAGAGCGCACCAGATCGCTACGCGCTCCTCCCGACCAAGCGTCCGACGACCGCCCGGGGCTGATACCCGCACCAAAAGGTGATCAGAGCAGCGCGGGGAGCACGTGGGCGCGACAGATCGCTACGCGCTCCTCCCGTCTCGGCGTCCGGCCGCCGTCCTGGGCTGGTCACATGTGCGCAGGAGGCCTGTATGCCCCTCTTCTTTCCCATCCGAGCCCAAGGCGGCCGCCGGACGCCCACGGGGAGGAGCGCGTAGCGATCTGGCGCGTCTCTCGGATCCCTAGAGTGTTCTGTTCGTCCTTTGGTGCAGGGATCGGCCACGGGCGGTCGCCGGACGCTGAGGCGGGAGGAGCGCGTAGCGATCTGCTGCGCTTGGGTGGTCCGCAGGGGGCTCTGATCAAGCTCTCGTGCGGGTAGTCGCGCCCCTGGCCCGGAATCATGGATCTGGGGCCCGAAGGCAGGCCGGCCATGGCCCGGCCCCTCGTCTCGTCGCTGAGGGACCCGTCCCTGTTCCTTCTCCCCGTGACCGTTCTTTCGGGGGCTTCCCGGCAGTCTTTCGGCTTTCCGGGGCGGGTCGGTCGGTCAAGGGTCGCCGTAGGCGATCGCGAAGCGACGCGACGAAGGAGCGCCCTTGAGGGACCGGCCCGACACGGAAGGACGATGGACTGCCGGGAAACCCCCGAACCTGCCGTGAGGCCGTCCGGGGGGATCCGGCTCGCCGGCCCCGTCCGGTGTCTCCGACCCCTCCCGTCCCGGTACCGCCCGACTTACCCTGATCTGATGAGAACTCCGCGTCAGGCAGCTCGCATTGTCGTCCTCTCCCCCAGCGGATCGGTGTTCCTGTTCCGCGAGAACAACGTCGAAGTGGGAATCCACTGGCTACCCCCGGGCGGCGGGATCGACCCCGGCGAGACCCCGGAGCAGTGCGTGCGGCGCGAGTTGCGCGAGGAGACCGGCTGGACCGACCTGGAGCCGCAACGGCTGCTGTGCACCTGGGAGCACGACTTCACCCACCAGGGCATCCCGGTCCGCCAGCACGAGCACATCTACGTCACCGCGGGCCCCCACCGCGAGCCGGTGCTCGAGGAACCCGGCATCCACTGGCAGTGGCTCTCCCCGGAGCGCCTCGCCACCCTGGGCGAGCCCCTCTGGCCCCCGCGCCTGCCGGAGCTCCTCGCCCGCACCCCCGCCGAGCCGGTCCACCTGGGCCTGATCGCCTGACCCCGGCGGCCCCGATGCCCCCGCCCCGCGGCTCAGCGGCCGCGGCCGCGGCCGCCCGTGCGTACCGCGCCCGCGCTCGCCACCACGACGAGCCCGATCGCGGCGCACTGCACCGGGGACAGCCCCTGGCCCAGCACCAGGTAGCCGGCCACCGCCGCGACGGCCGGGGACAGGCTGGCCAGTACCGCGAAGGTGGCCGCGGGCAGCCTGCGCAGGGCGAGCAGCTCCAGGGTGTACGGCACCCCCGAGCTCATCACGGCGATCGCCAGGCCCAGGGCGAGCACGCCCGGCTCCAGCAGGGCCGGGCCCGCCGATCCGATGCCGAGCGGCAGGCTGACCAGGGCGGCGACGGCCATCGCGATGGCGAGGCCGTCCAGGCGCGGGAAACGGGCGCCCGCCCGGGCGTTGAACACGATGTACGCCGCCCACATCGCGCCGGCGCCCAGCGCGAACGCCACGCCCGCCGCACCGAGTCCGGCGGCGAAGCCGCTGCGGCCCAGCAGGAACACCCCGGCCAGGGCGAGCGCGGCCCACAGCAGGCTGGACGCGCGCCGCGCGACCACCACCGACAGCAGCAGCGGCCCGAGCACCTCGAAGGTGACCGCCGCGCCCAGCGGGATGCGGTCGAGGGCCTGGTAGAAGAGCAGGTTCATCCCGCCGAGGGCCAGGCCGAAGCCGACCGCCACCGCCCAGTCGCCGCGCGCGTACCCGCGCAGCCGGGGCCGGGCGACGGCCAGCAGCAGCACCGCGGCGAAGGTCACCCGCAGTGCGACCGTCCCCAGGGCCCCCGCGCGGGGGAACAGCAGCGCGGCGAAGGCCGACCCGAACTGGACGGACAGTGTCCCGGCCAGCACGAGCCCGACACCGCCGAGGGTGCCGCGGCCGGCGGGGTGCCGGAGGAGGCGCGGCAATGCGGCGGTGGACGCCGTGGCGGCCGACGCCGCGGCGGAAGGCACGGCAGGGGACTCGGCGGAAGACACGGCAGGGGACACGGCAGCGGACACAGCGGGAGGCACCGCGGAGGGCGTGGAGGTCATGCCCTCCACGCTAGGAAGACCCCCGCGCCGTGTGAAATGCCGAACGGAGCGCGGTTATGCTCCCCAGGCATGACCATCGAGCTGCGGCACCTGCGCGCCTTCCTCGCCATCGCCGACGAGGGCAACGTCACCCGCGCCGCGGCCCGCCTCCACCTGAGCCAGCCCGCGCTGTCCCGCACCCTGCGCCAGTTGGAGGACCACCTCGGCGCCCGCCTCGTGGACCGCTCCACGCACCACCTGGAGCTGACCGCGCAGGGCCGTACGTTCCGCGACAGGGCCCGTGCCGCCGTCGCCGCCGTGGACGCCGCGCTGGATCCCGCCGGGCTGCGGAGCTGGCCGCTGCGCCTGGGGCACACCTGGGCGGCGCTCGGCGACCTCACCGTCCCGCTGCTGCGCCGCTGGGACGAGTCCCGCCCGGACGTCCCGCTGGAGCTGCTCCGCGTCGACGACCCCACGGCCGGCCTCACGCAGGGCAGGGTCGACGCGGCCCTGCTGCGCGGCGCCGTCACCGCGCCCGGTCTGCGCACGGCCCTGCTGCTGGAGGAGGAGCGGGTGGTGGTCATGCCGGCGGACAGCCCGCTGGCCGCGCTCCCCCGGGTGACGCTGGCCGACCTGGCGGGCCGTCCGATCGCCCTGAACACGGTCTCCGGGACCACCACCCTGGAGCTGTGGCCCGCGTCGGGCCGGCCCGCGCCGGTGATCGAGGTGACCAACACCGACGAGTGGCTGATGGCCGTCGCCGCCGGGCGCGCCCTGGGCGTCACCACCTCGGCGACGCCCAGCAACCACGCGCACCCGTCGCTGGTCTACCGCCCGCTGGCCGACGCCCCGCGGGTCCCGGTCGTCCTCGCCTGGCGCGAGGGCCCGGTCCATCCGGCCGTACCGGACCTCCTCGCACTGGCGCGGGAGATCCTGGCCGGGCCGGCGTAGCGGTCAGCGCTGGCCGGTGGCCCGGGCGTAGAGCTTGGCGGCGTACTCGCCGAGGACCGTGCTCGTGGAGACGTCGTCCGTGTCCCCGCCGGTCAGGATGCCGATGATCTTCCCGTCGCGGCCGATCCAGGCGCTGCCGCTGGTGCCGCCCGGGAAGTCGGAGCAGTCGAAGCGCTGCTGCCGCTCGCCGGTGCGCACGGCGACGGCGGTGCAGGTACGCGGAACCTT
This sequence comes from Streptomyces sp. NPDC090077, assembly GCF_044747545.1. Classification (NCBI taxonomy): domain Bacteria; kingdom Bacillati; phylum Actinomycetota; class Actinomycetes; order Kitasatosporales; family Streptomycetaceae; genus Streptomyces; species Streptomyces sp. NPDC090077. The sequence continues at coordinate 155,219 of NZ_JBIVEG010000015.1, read as the reverse complement.
GCGGTCGGCGGGGTAGCCCGTCACCGTGACCTCCTCGCCGGCGCGGCCGGAGGTGTCCAGGGGCGCGCCGCCGGTGACGGCCTCGACGGTACGGCCCTTGTCGTCGGGGGCGAGGCGGGCGAAGGCGAGGTCGTAGTCGTCGTCGGTGCCCTCGGCCCAGCGCTCGTCCTCGAAGACCTCTTCTATCTTCCACACCCCGTACGGGGCGGTGCCGTTCACGTACCCGGGAGCGAAGACGGCGCCCTTGCCGCCGGTCTGCTTGCCCTCCATCAGGCAGTGCCCGGCGGTGACGATCATGTTCTTGCCGGGGCTGCGCACGACGGTGGCGGTGCAGAAGTGCTCGCCGTCCAGGCCGCCGGTGAAGAGCGCGCCGGTGAACGCGACGGGCCCGCCGGGCTGGGGGCTCGCGGCGGCCGGCGGGGGCGAGGCGAGCTGCGGCTTGGACACCTGCGTACGCGCCGGCCCGGTCGGCGACGCCGAGGGCGCCGGCGCCTCGGCCCGCACCGGCGCGGCCGCCTCCGGAGGGGGCGCCAACTCGGCCACCGCCGCCGAGGCGCCGAGCGCCGCCAGTGCGCACAGCACTCCCGTCACCACGGACCTCTTGTCCACCGCCATGATCCCCTCCCGCTTAGCCCTGGCGAGCATGCCCCGCGGGCATGCCAAGGTGCAAGGCCGGACGGCTGGTCAGGGCGGTGTTGGCGAGATCCCGCCTGGCCGGATCGATGCGCTGCCGGAGGACCATGGGCGCATGAGCGGGAAGTACGCGGACCTGGACGGCGTCCTGGGCATCGGCGAGGACGCCGAGGGGCGGCGTTCTACCTGCGCATCACCGCGGGTGAGCTCGGCTTCGACCGGAGCGCCGCCACCGGCCGGCCTCAGGGTCCGGCGAAGCCGAGGTAGGTCCAGGACACCCCGGGGCGTCCGTGCGGGTCCTCGCGTTCCGCGCGGTGGAGGAGGTCCAGCCCGCAGGTCCGGGCGAGGTCGACGGTCTCCTGGGCGGTGACGGCGAACATGCGCCGGCCCGCCGGAACCGGCCCGTGGCGCAGGGACAGCACCACGCGGCCGCCGCCCTCCAGCAGCCCGGCGAGCCGCGCCATGGAGGCGGCCCGCTCCCCTTCGTCCAGGTGCATCCAGACGGCGGTCAGGAGGATCAGGCCGAAGCGGCGCGCCTCCAGGCCCGGAAGCCCGGGGAGCGCGTCGTCGACCCACTCGATCCCCCGCCCGGCGTGGATGCGCGTGCCCACCGCGCGCAGTTCGGCGGTCGGTTCGGCGGCGACGACCCGGTGCCCCCGGGCGGCCAGTGCCGCCGCGTCCCGCCCGCTGCCCGCCCCTACGTCGAGGACCGCGCCGGGCCGGTCCGGGAACAGGTGCAGGACCTCGCGGTGCACCTCTTCGAAGGTCACGCCCTCGTACTGCACGGCCAACTCCTCGGCTGCCTCGGCATATCCGGCCGTACTGGCCGGCACCCGTCCGCCGGAAACCCTGTCATCCATGGCACCGGACCCTATGCCGCTCCGTTCCGGCTGGCCGCCTCCGGCAAGCCGGTCCGGGAACTCCGCCCGCCGGGACGATACCCCGGCGCCCGGTCCGGGCGTCGTGCTCGGCGGACGGAAGCAGGCCCCCTCACACCCCTACGCCCCCGGCCCCGGCCCCGGCCAGAGCCCCTCCGGGGTCAGGCTCAGGAGGTCGATCGCGTTGCCGCGGACGATGCGGTCCACCACCTCGGGGTCCAGGTGGGCCATCTGGGCCTCGCCGACTTCCCTCGACTTCGGCCAGGTGGAGTCCGAGTGCGGGTAGTCCGTCTCGTAGAGGACGTTGCCCGCTCCGATGGCGTCCAGGTTGCGCAGCCCGAAGGCGTCGTCGAAGAAGCAGCCGTAGACGTGCTCCGCGAAGAGCTCGGACGGCGGGCGGTGGACCTTGTCGGCGACGCCGCCCCAGCCGCGGTTCTCCTCCCAGACCACGTTCGCGCGCTCCAGGATGTAGGGGATCCACCCGATCTGGCCCTCGGCGTACATGATCCTCAGGTTGGGGAAGCGCTCGAACTTGCCGCTCATCAGCCAGTCCACCATCGAGAAGCAGCAGTTGGCGAAGGTGATGGTGGAGCCCACGGCCGGCGGGGCGTCCGCCGAGGTGGAGGGCATGCGCGAGGAGGAGCCGATGTGCATGGCGATGACCGTGCCGGTCTCGTCGCAGGCCCGCAGGAACGGGTCCCAGTCGTCCGTGTGGATCGACGGCAGTCCCAGGTGCGGCGGTATCTCGGAGAAGGCGACCGCGCGCACGCCCCGGGCGGCGTTGCGGCGCACCTCCGCCGCGGCGAGGTGCGCGTCCCACAGCGGGATCAGGGTCAGCGGGATGAGGCGGCCCCGGGCTTCGGGGCCGCACCACTCCTCCACCATCCAGTCGTTGTAGGCGCGTACGCCGAGCAGCCCGAGCTCGCGGTCCTTGGCCTCGGTGAAGGTCTGGCCGCAGAAGCGCGGGAAGGTGGGGAAGCAGAGGGCGGACTGGACGTGGTTGACGTCCATGTCGGCGAGCCGGTCGGGAACCGAGAAGGAGCCCGGGCGCATCTGCTCGTAGGTGATGACTTCCAGCTTGATCTCGTCACGGTCGTACCCCACCGCGGTGTCGAGGCGGGTGAGCGGCCGGTGCAGGTCCTCGTACACCCACCAGTCGCCGATGGGGCCGTCGTCGCCCTTGGCGCCCATGACGGGCGCGAACTTCCCGCCGAGGAAGGTCATTTCCTTGAGGGGGGCGCGTACGACCCGGGGGCCGGTGTCGCGGTACCTGGACGGGAGCCGGTCCCGCCAGACGTGGGGGGGCTCCACCGTGTGGTCGTCCACCGAGATGATCTTCGGGAAGGTCTCCATGCGTTCTACCGTAGCGCTGAACTGACGAACCGTCAGCTATTCCGGCAGCAGTCCGGTCACGGGCCCGCCGCGGCCCGCCCGGTCCCGCCACGGTCGCGCTTCGGCCAGGAGTGGTTGGCTCCGCTGCGGGCTGACTTGTACGTGCAACACAGGGCAGACTGACCCTTAAACCGACGGAAGGCAGGGGGGACGACAGATGGACGGCGTACCGCCCATCCCGCACCAGCGGAGCAACCCCGGCGCGGCCCGGCCCCGCAGCGGAACCGACACCGGAACCGGAACCGACACCGGAACCGGGTCCGGAAGCGGGTCCGGCACCGCGCCGGACGCCCCCGCCCCCGCCGACAACCGCTTCGCCGTGCTCGGCCCCGTCCGCGCCTGGCGCGGCGCCGAGGTGCTGCCCTCCGGCAGCCCCCAGCAGCGCGCCCTGCTCGCCGTACTGCTGCTGCGCGACGGCCGCACCGCCACCGCACCCGAGCTGATCGACGCCATCTGGGGCGACGACCCACCGCAGCAGGCCCTCGCCACCATCCGCACGTACGCCTCCCGGCTGCGCAAGGTCCTCGAACCCGGCCTGCTCGTCAGCGACGCCGGCGGCTACGCCGTCCGGCTGCGCCACCAGGAGGCCCTGGACCTCGGGATCGCCCGCAGCCTGGCCGCCGACGCCGAGAAGGCCCGCGCCGCCGGGGACCGCGCCCTCGCCCGCACCCTGCTGGCCCGCGCCCTGGAGATGTGGGACGGCGAACCCCTCGCCGGGGTCCCCGGCCCGCACGCCGAGACCGAGCGCACCCGGCTGTCCGAGTGGCGCCTCCAGCTGCTGGAGACCCGCCTCGACCTCGACCTGGAGGTCGGCCACCACGCCGAGGCCGTCTCCGAGCTCACCGCCCTCACCGCCGCCCACCCCCTCCAGGAGCGGCTGCGCGAGCTGCTGATGCTCGCCCTCTACCGCAGCGGCCGGCAGGCCGAGGCCCTCGCCGTGTACGCGGACACCCGCCGCCTCCTCGCCGAGGAACTCGGCGTCGACCCGCGCCCCGAACTCTCCGCCCTCCAGCAGCGCATCCTCAACGCCGACGCCGAACTCGCCCGCGCCGAGGACCCCGCCCCCACCGCCGCGCCCGTACTCGTGAGGCCCGCCCAGTTGCCCGCCACGGTCCCCGACTTCACCGGCCGCGCCCCCTTCGTCGCCGAACTCGGGGAAATCCTCGCCGGCGCCGACGGGCAGGTCATGGCCGTCTCCGCGCTGGCCGGCATCGGCGGGGTCGGCAAGACCACCCTCGCCGTGCACGTCGCCCACGCCGCCCGGCCGCACTTCCCCGACGGGCAGCTCTACGTCGACCTCCAGGGCACCGAACCCCGCCCCGCCCTCCCCGAAGCCGTCCTCGGCTCCTTCCTGCGGGCCCTCGGCACCCCCGACAGCGCCATCCCCGACTCCCCCGCCGACCGGGCCGCGCTCTACCGCTCCACCCTCGACGGCCGCCGCGTCCTGGTCCTGCTCGACAACGCCCGCGACGCCGCCCAGGTCCGCCCGCTGCTGCCCGGCACCGCCGGCTGCGCCGCCCTCGTCACCAGCCGGGTCCGGATGTCGGGCCTCGCCGGGGCCCATCTCGTCGACCTCGACGTGATGAGCCCCGAGGAGGCCCTGCAGCTGTTCACCCGCATCGTCGGAGCCGAACGGGTCGGCGCCGAACGGCAGGCCGCCCTCGACGTCGTCGGCGCCTGCGGCTTCCTGCCGCTCGCCATCCGCATCGCCGCGTCCCGGCTCGCCGCCCGCCGCACCTGGACCGTCTCCGTCCTCGCCGCCAAGCTCGCCGACGAACGCCGCCGCCTCGACGAGCTCCAGGCCGGCGACCTCGCCGTCAAGGCCACCTTCGAGCTCGGCTACGGCCAGCTGGAGCCCGCCCAGCAGCGCGCCTTCCGCCTCCTCGGCCTCGCCGACGGCCCCGACGTCTCCCTCGCCGCCGCGGCCGCCGTCCTCGACCTCCCCGAGCACGACACCGAAGACCTCCTGGAGGCTTTAGTCGACTGCTCCCTGCTGGAATCCGCCGCCCCCGGCCGCTACCGCTTCCACGACCTCGTACGCCTCTACGCGCGTGCCTGCGCCGAACGCGACGAGCAGCCCGCCGGCCGCACCGACGCCCTCGACCGGCTCCTCGACTTCTACCTCGCCACCGCCGCCCGCGTGTACGCCGTGGAACGCCCCGGGGACCGGCTCCCCGCCCACCTCAGCACCACCCGCCACCCCGGACTCGTCCTCTCCGACCCCCGCGCCGCCCTCGACTGGCTCTTCGCCGAAGCCGACCCGCTGCTCGCCTGCGTACGCCAGTCCGCCGGCCGCCCCGAGGCCCTGCGCCGCGCCGTCGACCTGCTCTGGGCCGCCAAGGACCTCTCCGAGTCCGGCGCCAACTCCAAGCAGTACGAGTCCGCCGCACTCACCCTGTGCGAGGCCGCCCGCGCCGCCCGGGACCCGCGCGCCGAGGGGCGCGCCCGCACCACCCTGACCATGGTCCACCTCTTCGCCGGCCGCTTCGCCGAGGCCGACGAGCAGGCCCGCCAGGCCATGGAGCTGGCCCGCGAGGCGGGCGACCCGCTGCCCAGCTGCTGGGCGCCCAACGACCGGGGGATCATCGCCCTCTACCAGAACCGCTACGAGGACGGCGAGCGCTACCTGCTGGAGGCCATAGAGAGCTTCCGCGCCGACGACAACCACATCGGCGAGGCCAGCGCCCTGTGCAACCTCTCCCGCATCCACGTCGGCCTGGGCCGCCTCGGCAGCGCCATCGACCTGGCCCGGCAGGGCATCGCCGTCTACGACCGGATGGGCCTGACCCTGCGCCTGGCCAACGGCCGCTACGCGCTCGGCATCGCCCTCACCCAGGCCGGCCGCCTCGCCGAGGCCCTGGACCAGCTCGGCGAGGCCCTGTCGCTGTTCCACGACAACCGGCAGCCGCTGTGGGAGGGCGTCACGCACTACCGGCTCGCCGAGGCCCACCTGGCGGCGCAGCGGCCGACCCTGGCCGCCAAGCACGCCGAGCAGGCGATCGCGCTGCGCGGCATCGGCGGGGAGTGGCGGCGGGCCACCGTCCTGACGGTGCTGGGGAGGGCGCTGCGGCGGCTGGGCCAGCCGGACCGGGCGCGGGCGTGCTGGCGGGACGCGGAGACCGTCTTCGCGCAGCTCGGGTCGGCCGAACTGGCCGAGGTGCGGTCCCTGCTGGCCTCGGAACTGGCCGCCTGACCTGCCGCCCGGCCGACCGCTGACCTGCTGCGTTCCGGGTGGGCTGCGGATGGGCTGCGGGCCGGCCGACGATGGACGTGGACGTTCATCGTTCGTTTATCGCCGCGCGCCACGATAGGTACATCGACCCGGCGCTTCGGGGGACAGCCGGGCCGGTTGGAGGATCACCCGTTCGGCGGTCCACGGGGGAACCGCCGAACGGGCCCGCCCCAGCACGGGCCCGACTCAGGATCAGGAGAGCCGAGATGACGACGAACGAGAACAGCCTGCCGCTCGACGGAGACATCAGACCGTTCGACAACCACGCCTCCGGTGCCGAGATCGACCCGCGGGGTCTCCCCGTGGAGCCGCCGGTGGTCAAGCCCGGGGAGACCCCGGACGACAACCACGCTTCCGGCGAGGAGATCGTCTCGCTGGACAACCACGCGTCCGGCCCGCGCCCGTAACCACCGGGAGCAGGGCACGGCGTACGGGGGAAACGTACGGGGGAAGCGTACGGGGGGCCCTTGAGCGGGCGTACGGGGGACGTACGGGGGAACCGCTCGGGGGGCGTACGGGGGAAGGATCGCAAGGACGGACGGCCCACGGGGGATTCGGGGGAATTCGGGGCCGTCCGCACGGGGGAACGAGCGCGGTGGCCGCGGTGGCCGGAGGGGGACCACCGCGGCCGCCGCCTTTCCGCGTCCGGTACGCCGTAGGGTGTGGCCGTGTTCACTTCTCAGGGGCCGAGCCTGCGCGAACTGGCCGTCCAGGCCCTCTCTTCCGTCGAGCACGGCTACGACCTGCTCGCGCCGAAGTTCGACCGGACCCCCTTCCGGACCCCCGACCGGATGCTCGACGCCGTGGAGGAGACCCTCGCCGCGTGGGAGGGCTCCTTCGGGTCGGGGCTGGACGTGTGCTGCGGTACCGGCGCGGGGCTGGGGATGCTGCGCCGGCTGTGCCGGGACCGGGTGACCGGGGTGGACCTCAGCGCGGGCATGCTGGCGGAGGCCGCGCGGGCGCATCCCGGGGGCGTGGACTTCGTACGGGCCGACGCGCTGGCGCTGCCGGACGCGCTCGCGGACGCGTACGACCTCGCGGTGAGCTTCGGGGCCTTCGGGCACTTCCTGCCGTCGGAGCGGCCCGCGCTGTTCGGCGGGGTGCACCGGGCACTGCGGCCGGGCGGCGTGTTCGCCTTCCCGGTCGGCGCCCCGATCCCGCTGACGTCCCCCGTGTGGTGGGCGGCGGCGGGCTTCGACGCGGCGATGCGGGTCCGCAACGCGGTGTGGCGGCCGCCGTTCGTGATGTACTACCGCACCTTCCCCTTCGGTCCGGTCCGGGCCGACCTGGAGGCGGCGGGCTTCCGGGTGGAGACGGTCCCGCTGGAGCACTTCGGGTACCGGGAGGACGGCACCCCGCGCTGGCGGCTGCTGCTGGCCCGCAAGGGCGCCTGATCACCAGGTCCGGTCGAAGGGCAGGTGCACCCGCAGCCGGTCGGTGAGGTCGTTGCCGGCGCGCAGGCGGGCCGTGTCGTTGGCGGACAGGGCGCGGCCGTAGACGCGTACGTCGTCCAGGGCGCCCGCGTAGAAGGCCTTGTAGTCGGGCTGCGTACCGAGGTGGACGGTGAAGACTCCGGTGGGCCTGAAGTCCATCTGGCCGGGGGCGAGTTCGGTGGTGGCGGGCGGGGCGCCGTCGACGGAGAGTTCGAGGCGGGTGCCCTTGCGCTGGAGGACGACGTGGTGCCACGCGTCGTCGTCGGTGCGTATGGGGGCGGTGAGCGCGGCGGGGCCGGTGCCGGCGTTGACGGTGGCTTCGAGGCGTCCGGTGGCGGGGTCGGCCTCGATGCGGAGCTGCTTGGCGGCGGGGCCCTGGCCGTAGGCCCAGAAGAGGGGCTGGCGCAGGCCGCTGTCGCGGTCCTGGCCGCGGGTCTTGTACCTGACCCAGGTGGTGACGGCGAAGTCGCCGTCACCGAAGCGGAGTTGGTCCGGGCAGTCGATCAGGCGCAGGAAGTCGTCCTTGCCGTCGAAGCGCATGGTCTTCCCGCCGTCGGGCCGGTTGCCGAGCCTGGGGGCGCCGTGCACGACGGCGTCGGCGTGGAAGGGGGAGGCGTCGGCGGTGCGGCGGGGGGTGAGGTCCTCGGTGGCGGCCTGGAGCTCGTGGGGGCCGAAGGCGGTGAACTTGACGTAGCCGTGCGGGGTGCCGTTGGCGGTCTCGTAGAGCATGCCGACGCGGCCGCCGGGCAGGGCCGTCATGTCGGAGTAGCCGGCGCGTTCGCGCAGGACGACGGCGCCGCCCTTGGACCAGGTGCGGCCCCCGTCCTTCGAGGTGCGCACGGCCAGGGTCCAGCGGTCGGAGAACTCGGCGCCGGGCCGGCTGGGTGCCGACAGCAGCAGGGGGCCGCCGGGGAGCTGGAGCACGGATCCGGCGGCGGGCGGGGCCGGGAGGTCGGTGACGGGGGTGAAGCCGGGTTCCGGGACGGCGGGTGCGGCGGCGTCCTCGACGATGGCGGCGACGCGGTGGTCGGGGGTGCCGCAGGTGGCGGTGGAGCGGGCGTTGACGTAGATCCGGCCGTCGGGCAGCTGGGTCAGGGCGGGCTCGTTGGGGGCGGGGGTGCCTTCGGGGGCGCCCCAGCGGGCTCCGGGGAGCCAGGTGAGGCCGCCGTCGTCGCTGTAGAGGAGCTGGGCGCCGGATTCGCCGGACTCGGTGCGGTAGTCGGCGCTGACGACGAGCCGGCCGGGGCGGTCGGGGCGGGTCGGGGTGAGCTGGATGCCGTGGCCGGGGCCGACGGAGACCCAGGCCCAGTCGGCGCCCTTGAGGTGGGGCTGCGGGGCGGGGTCGGTGGTCCAGCCGGCGCCGTCGTCGGTGCTGTGGGCCAGGCGCAGTTCGCGGGGGCCGCGTACGCGGTTGCCTTCGGCGTCGGGGGCCCAGGTGCTGTAGGCGTGGAGGAGGGTGATGCGTCCGGAGGCGGAGTCGACGACGGGGACGGGGTTGCCGTAGGCGCCTGGGTCGCCGGTGCCGCGCACGACCTGAAGGGGGCCCCAGGTGCGGCCCTCGTCGGTGGAGCGCTTGAGGACGATGTCGATGTCGCCGATGTCGTCGCAGCCGGCGGTGCGGGCCTCGGCCATGGCCAGCAGGGTGCCGTCCTTGGTGGTGACGAGGGTGGGGATGCGGTAGCAGTCGTAGCCCTCGGTGAAGGCGCTGAAGGGGGCGGAGACGGCGGCGGTGAGGCCGGGGGCCTTCTTCGGCTTCCCGGTTCCCGCGCCGTCGGCGGCGCCGCCGTCCGCCGGGGCGAGGGTGAACCAGCCGGCCGCGGCGAGGCCGAGGGCGCCGGCGGCGGCCCAGGCCGTGCCCGCCCTCCCGCTCGGCCGGCGGATCCGGAACCTGGACCGGGACGGCAGACGGAATCGGACACCTGACTGGTTCGACCTCACCCGTGCAGGCTAACGCCCGTGCCCGGCCGGGCCGCCGCACGCCGTGCGGTCAGCGTCGGCGGAGTTCCGTCTTGAGGACCTTGCCGCCGGCGTTGCGCGGGAGGGCGGTGACGAACTCGACCTCCCTGGGGACCTTGTAGTTGGCCATCTCCCGCCGCGCCCAGGCGATCAGGTCGTCGGCGGTGAGGGTGGAGCCGGGGCGGCGGACCGCGTAGGCCCTGCCGACCTCGCCGAGCCGGGCGTCGGGGACGCCGACGACCGCGACGTCGGCGATGTCCGGGTGGAGGCCGAGGAGTTGCTCGATCTCGGCGGGGTAGGCGTTGAAGCCGCCGACGATGAACATGTCCTTGATCCGGTCGGTGATGCGCAGGTTGCCCGCCGCGTCCAGGACGCCGACGTCGCCGGTGCGCAGCCAGCCGTCGGGGGTGATGGCGGCGGCGGTGCCCTCGGGGTCCTCGTGGTAGCCGCGCATGACGTGGTGGCCGCGGACCAGGACCTCGCCCGCGGCGCCGGCGGGGAGGGGGGTGCCGTCCGGGCCGGTGACGCGCACCTCGGTGCCGGGGATGGCCCGCCCGGAGGTGGCGGCGACGGTTTCGGCGGGGTCGTCGCGGCGGCACATGGTGACGATGCCGCCGGCCTCGGAGAGCCCGTAGGCGGTGAGGACGGTGGCGATGTGCAGTTCGGCGCGGAGCCGTTCGACGAGCTGGAGGGGGACGACGGCGGCGCCGGTGACGACCAGGCGCAGGGCGGACAGGTCGTGGTGGTCTCGCTGGGGGTGGTCCAGGAGGGACTGGTGGAGGGTGGGCGGGCCGGGGAGGACGGAGATCCGCTCGGCGGCGATGTTGGCGAGGACGGTGTCCACGTTGAAGACGGGCTGGGGGACCATCGTGGCGCCGCGCATCAGGCAGGCGATGATCCCGGCCTTGTAGCCGAAGGTGTGGAAGAAGGGGTTCACGATGAGGTAGCGGTCGCCCTCGCGCAGTCCGGCGAGCTCGCTCCACACGGCGTAGCAGCGCAGGGTCTGGGCGTGGGTGATGACGGCGCCCTTGGGGCTGCCGGTGGTGCCGGAGGTGAAGATGATGTCGGAGGGGGTGTCGGGGCGTATCGCCTCGGCGCGTGCGCGGACCGCGGCGGCGGGTACCGCGTCCCCGCCGGCGAGGAAGTCCTTCCAGGTGCGGAAGGCCTCGGGGGCGTCGTCGGCGAGGACGACGACCTGGTCGAGGTGGGGCAGGCCGGGGAGGGGGCCGGTGCCGGGTCCCTCGGCTGCGGCGCGGCGCAGGGAGGCCACGTAGGAGGTGCCGAGGAAGGTGCCGGTCACGAAGAGCAGGCGGGCCCGGCTGCGGGCGAGGATGTCGGCGGCCTCGGCTCCCTTGAAGCGGGTGTTGAGGGGGACGAGCACGGCGCCCGCGGAGACGGCTCCGAGGGCGGAGACGATCCATTCGAGGGTGTTGGGGGCCCAGACGGCGACCCGGTCGCCCGGTTCGACGCCGGCGGCGAGGCAGCCGGCGGCGGCCCGTTCGACGCGGGCGCCGAGTTCGGCGTAGGTGATGCGGGTGCGTCCGTCGACGACGGCCTCCCGGTCGGCGTACCGTCCGGCCGCGTCCCGGACGAGGGCGGCGAGGGTGCGCCAGCGCAGGTCGCCGCGGGGGTCGGGGGTGTCGGCGGGGGCGGCCGGCGGGCCGCCGGCGTCCGGTGCCGGATGCGGTGCCGGATGTGCTGCCGGATGCGCTGCGGAGTCCTGTTCGATGCCGTTCGCGCCCGCGCCCTCGTCCATCGGCCCGCCCCTCCCTGGAACCCAGTAGCTGACTATCCGTCAGATTAGCTGTAGCCTTCGCGGCTGTCAGTACTGGCGCACACCCGGAGGTGGCGATGGCGGCAACGCTCAAGGACGCTACGGCAATCGTCGGAATCGGCCAGACCGCCTTCGCCAAGCGGCTGCCCGCCACCGAGAAGGAACTCGCCTGCCGGGCGGTCCTCGCGGCCCTCTCCGACGCGGGCATCGCCCCCTCCGAGGTCGACGCCTTCGCCTCCTACACGATGGAGGAGACCGACGAGGTCGAGGTCGCCAAGGCCATCGGCGCCGGCGACGTCACCTTCTTCTCCAAGGTCGGCTACGGCGGCGGCGGTTCCTGTGCCACCGTCGGCCACCTCGCCGCCGCCATCGCCACCGGCCAGGCCACCGTCGGCGTCGCCTGGCGCTCCCGCAAGCGCGGCTCCGGCCCCCGGCCCTGGAAGAACACCGCCGTCCAGCTGCCCACCCCCGGCCAGTGGACCCGCCCCTTCGGACTGCTGCGCCCCGCCGACGAGATCGGCATGCTGGCCCGCCGCTACATGCACGAGTACGGGGCCACCCGCGACCACCTCTTCAACGTCGCGATGGCCTGCCGCAACCGGGCCAACGAGAACCCCGCCGCGATGATGTACGAACGCCCGCTGACCCGCGAGATGTACATGACCTCCCGCATGATCAGCGACCCGCTCTGCCTCTTCGACAACTGCCTGGAGACCGACGGCGCCCTCGCCTGCGTCATCGTCTCCGCCGAGCGCGCCCGGGACTGCCGCCAGAAGCCCGTCTACGTGCACTCCGCCGCCCAGGGCCTGCCCGCACAGCACCACGGGATGGTCAACTACTGGAACGACGACCCGCTGTCCGGGCCCGCCTGGACCGCCGCCCGCCACCTGTGGAAGCAGGCCGACTTCGGCCCGGCCGACGTGGACGTCGCCCAGATCTACGACGCCTTCACCCCCCTCATCCCGCTCTCCCTGGAGGGCTACGGCTTCTGCGGGCGCGGCGAGGGCGCCGCCTTCACCGAGGGCGGCGCCCTGGAACTCGGCGGCCGGCTGCCGATCAACACCGGCGGCGGCGGGCTGAGCGAGGCCTACGTGCACGGCTTCAACCTGATCAACGAGGGCGTCAAGCAGCTGCGCGGCACCTCCACCGCCCAGGTGCCCGACGCCGCCACCTGCCTGGTGACGGCGGGCGAGGGCGTCCCGACGTCCGCGATCCTGCTGCGCGCGTGAGGAGCGAGCGATGACCACCGCCGACGAGACCGCGACCGCGACCGACGGGGCCACCCCCGCGGAATCCCTGCTGCTGCCCGTACCCGACGAGGACGGCGCCCCCTTCTGGGAGTACGCCGCCCGGGGCGAACTCCGCGTCCAGGCCTGCACCGCCTGCGGCCGGCTGCGCTTCCCGCCCCGGCCCTGCTGCCCGCACTGCCAGTCCTTCGACAGCGAGTGGCGCCGGATGAGCGGCCGGGGCCGGATCTGGTCCTGGGTCCGGCCGTACCCGCCGCTGCTGCCCGCGTACGCCGCGCAGGCCCCGTACAACGTCGTCCTCGTCGAGCTGGCGGACGCCCCGCAGATCCGGCTGGCCGGGAACCTCGTCAGCTCCGCCGACGCCCCGCTGAACTCCGTCGACCCGGCGCGGCTGCGCATCGGCGCCCGGGTGCAGGCCGTCTTCACCGAGATCGGCGGGATGAGCGTGCCGCGCTGGATCCTGGAGAAGGCATGACCCTGCGCGTGGAACGGGACGAGGCCGCCGGGGTCGCCGTCGTCACCCTGGACCGGGAGCGCCGGCACAACGCGATCGACCTGGAGACGGCAGCCGCCCTGGCCGGGGTGTGGCGGGAGCTGCGCTTCGACGGGAACGTGCGGGCGGTGGTGCTGACGGGTGCGGGGAGCGCCGCGTTCTGCACGGGGATCGACCGGTCGGCCGAGGTCCCGCAGCCGGAGTCGCCGTATTCGGCGGACGACCCGCTGATCGCGATCGGGCCGAAGGCGAACGACCTGTGGAAGCCGGTGGTGGCCGCCGTCAACGGCATGGCCTGCGGCGGGGCGTTCTACCTGCTGGGCGAGGCGGAGTTCGTGGTCTCGTCGACGAGCGCCACGTACTTCGACCCGCACACCTCGTACGGGATGGTCAGCGCCTACGAGGCCGTGTACATGGCGCAGCGGATGCCCTTCGGGGAGGCGGCCCGGATGTCCCTGATGGGGACGGCCGAACGGCTCTCCGCGCGGCGGGCGTACGAGATCGGGCTGGTCTCGGAGCTGGCGGAGCCCGGGGAGCTGCTGGAGGCGGCGCTGCGGTCGGCGCGGACCCTGGCCGGGTTCCCCACGGAGGCGGTGCAGGGCACCGTGCGGGCCCTGTGGTCGGCGAAGCGGGCCGCGCTGCAGCAGGCGCTGGACCAGGCGCCGGCGCTGATCGCGCTGGGGAACCTCCCTCCGGAGCGGCAGGCGGACCTGTTCGCCTCCCGCCCGCCGGGAACGGCGTTCCGGCTGCGCTGACGGGGGGGGCGTCCAGGGGGCGGGCGGTGCGGTCCCGGCGCCGCCCGACGTGTCGGCATTCACCACCCGAAACCCGGAACGCACTCCTCCACTCTCTGCGCCACCAGCGAAGACGCCCCCGGGGCGGTGCTGCGCCGGTGGCAACCGTGGTTGCATCCCGAGCACCGAACCCGGCGGCGAACCGCACCACTCCGCGTCCCTTCGGTGGCATCGGACCACCCATGAGGAGCACGGCACAGTGCGCACCATCAGCACCGAGATCAGCATCGACGCGGCCCCCGAGGAGGTCTGGGCGGTCCTCGCCGACTTCCCCCGCTACTGCACCTGGAACCCGTTCATCCGCGAGGCCGCCGGGGAGGCGGTGCCCGGGGAGCGGCTCACCCTGACGATGTACCCGGAGTCCGGGAAGCCCACCGTCTTCCGGCCGACGGTGCTGGTCGCCACCCCCGGCACCGAGCTGCGCTGGACCGGGCACTTCCTCGTCCGCGGCCTCTTCGACGGCGAGCACTACCTGCGGCTGTCCGAGGGCCCGAACCGCACCACCCGGCTGGAGCACGGGGAGCGCTTCCGCGGCCTGCTGGTGCCCTTCCTCGGGAAGCTCCTCGACGGGACCGCGCGCAACTTCACCGCGATGAACGGCGCCCTGCGGGCCCGCGTGGAGTCGGCCCGCGCCACGTCCTGACGCGCCCGGCGTGCGGCCGCGGGACACCGGACATAGCGTCGGGCTCATGACCCCGTGACCCCATGACCCCTATCTCCGGAGGGCCGGGCATGATCCGCAACACCATCGGTTCGCTCATCGGCCTGCTCGGGGCGGCGGCCGCCGTCTGGAGCCCCTTCCGCGCCTGGTACGACGGCCGCCCGGGCCGCGACTACCGCATCGAGGAGCTGTTCGCCGGCTCCGGCGTCACCGACGACCGGGCCGCCTTGCTGGGCTCGCTGCTGCTGCCGTTCCTGTTCGCGGCGCTGGTGGCGCTGCTCGCGGCCGTGCGGCGCTCGCGGCTGCTGATGGCGTTCGCGGGGGTCGTCGTCCTCGGCTTCGCGGTGCTGTGGATGGTCCGCCAGGGCCAGGCGGCCGGGGGCCTGTCGGTCGGGATCGAGGGCATCGGCATCGGCGTCGGCGTCGCCACGGCCTTCGGTGCGGGCGCCCTGCTGCTGCTCGGGGCGGCGGTCATGCGCGGCCGCCCCCGCCGCGCGCGGCGCGAGCTCCCGCGCGACACGGTCGACCCGGTGGATCCCCGGCGCTGGGCCGCGGCCCCGTCCCAGGACCACTGAAACGGCGGCGGCCCCGCACCCCGGAGAGGGGGGCGGGGCCGACCGGCGCGTGCGGGTGATCCGCTGGATCAGGCCGCGGGATCAGGCCGCGGGATCAGACCTCTGGATCAGACCTCTGGATCAGGCCTCGACGACGCCGGAAGCGGCGATCTCGATCTTGGCGCGGGTGGCGCCGGACTGGGTGCCCAGGGACTCGATCTTGTCGACGATGTCCTGGCCCTCGACGACCTCGCCGAAGACGACGTGCTTGCCGTCGAGCCAGGAGGTGACGACGGTGGTGATGAAGAACTGCGAGCCGTTGGTGTTGCGGCCGGCGTTCGCCATCGACAGCAGGTACGGGCGGTCGTGCTTCAGGTCGAAGTTCTCGTCGGCGAACTTCTCGCCGTAGATGCTCTTGCCACCGGTGCCGTTGTGGTTGGTGAAGTCACCGCCCTGCAGCATGAACTGCGGGATGACGCGGTGGAAGCCGGAGCCGGCGTAGCCGAAGCCGTTCTGGCCGGTGGCCAGCTCGCGGAAGTTGCGCGCGGTCTGCGGGACGACCTTGTCGAACAGCTCGAAGACGATGCGGCCCGCGGGCGCGCCGTCGATGGTGATGTCGAAGAAAACGTTGCTCATGGGTCCCATCCTGTCACTCCCGGTACCAACCGCACCCCGGCGGGGCCGCGGACGACGCCTGCGGCGCGTCGCGAAGGCCCCCGCCGGATCCGGTGGGGGCCTTCGTCCTCGCAGGTCAGCCGCCCGTGCGGGTGCCCGTGCCCTTGGCGGCGTCCAGGGCGTAGACGCAGCGGTCCTTGCTGCACGCGTACACCACGCCCGCCTCCGCCACCGGGGCGCCGGTGATCTCGCCGCCCGTCGCCAGCTTCCAGCGGAGCTGGCCGCCCGCCGCGTCCAGGGTGTACAGGCAGTGGTCGGCCGAGCCGAAGTGGACGCGGCCGTCCGCGACCACCGGCGGCCCGGTGATCTCGCCGCCCGCCGCGAACCGCCACTTCGGGGTGCCGGTCACCGCGTCCAGCGTGTACAGGGCGCTGCCCGCGCCCAGGTGGACGCTGCCGTTCGCGACGAGCACCAGGTCCGACGCCGGGCGCGGCTCCGTGGCGATGCGCCAGCGGTCCTTGCCGGTGGCCGCGTCCAGGGCGTAGACGGTGCCCAGGTAGTCGGCGAGGTAGACGCCGCCGCCCGTGACCGCCGGGCCGGGGGCGAAGGCGGGCGGGGCCAGGAAGACCGCCGGGGCCTCGAAGTGCCAGCGGACCCGGCCCGAGGCCCGGTCGACGGAGAGCACGCGGGTGCCGGCGGTGACGTACACGTTGCCGTCGGGGGCGGGCGTGACGCGCACCGGGACGTTGCCGCAGGAGGCCGCGTCACCGACCGGGTACGACCAGGCCTCCTGCCCGGAGCGGGCGTCCAGCGCGCGCAGCCGGGCGTCCTGCCAGACGTAGACCGTCCCCTCGTGGAGGACGGGGGCCGCCTCCGGGGTCTCGAAGTCGGACTGGGCGCCGCTCAGCTCCCACAGCTTCTGGCCGTTGGACGCCTCCCAGCCCTGCACCCCGCCGCCGCGCGTGGCGGTGATGACGGTGCCCCGCTCGGCGCGCAGGGCGTACACCCAGGCGTCGGCGTTCAGCCGCCACCGCTCGGAGCCGTCCGTGGCGTCGAGGGCGAAGAGCGAGGGGCCGTCGGAGGCGTGGATGCGGCCGTCGGCGACCGCCATCGACCAGGCCACGTCCCGCGTCTTGAACTGGCGCCGGCCGCTGCCGACGTCCAGGGCGTGCACCTCGAACGAGGTCACGTAGAGGAGGTCGCCCGCGACGGTCGGGGTGCCCCACACCTCGTTGGACATGCGGAACCGCCACGGCCGCCAGCGCCCGCTGTCCGGGGACGGCCCAGGACCCGGTACGGATGGCGTCGCCACCGGGGCCGCCGCCGACGCCGGGGTGCCGGCCGGCGGGCGTACCCAGCCGGTCGCCGCGTCCACGGCGGCGTGCGCCGCCGGGGCGGAGGCCGTCGCCCGCGGACCGGGCCCGATCGGCACCGGCGCACCGCCGAGGCGTACGGGCGTGCCCGGCATCGAGGACACCGGCACCGGGGCGGGCCCCTGCACCGGCACCGGAGACTGACTCGGGGCCTGCCCCGGGGCCCGGCCCGGCGGCGGGGTCAGCGGCGGCCGGTCCGGGCGCGGCGGCACGGCCTGTCCGGTCCGCGGGTCCACCCACGGGTCGGCGGCGCCGCGCGGCGGCCGGCGGTGCGTGGACGGGCCGGCGGGCGGCGCCGACGGGGCCACGGGGGACGGGGTGGTCATCGTGCGGTTGCCCGCGCGCCGCGTCTCGATCATCGCGACGGCCCGCTCCGGCAGCCACGCCGAGGCCGTCCCGCTGTCGTCGCCGCCGTCGAACAGGTGCGGGGCCAGCTGCGCCTGGAGGTCGGCGGGGGTCGGGCGCTGGGTGGCGTCCATCTGCATGCAGGCGTCGATCAGCGGCCGCAGCTCGTCCGGCAGCCCCTCCAGGTTGGGGCCCTCGCGCAGCAGCATGAACACCGTCTCGACCGGGTTCGCCCCGTGGTACGGCGGGTGCCCGGTCGCGGCGAAGACGAGGGTCGAGCCGAGCGAGAAGACGTCGCTGGCGCCCTTGACGCTGCGCGAGTCCTTCGCCTGCTCGGGCGACATGTACGCCGGGGTGCCGACGGCGACGTTCGTCATCGTGAGGCGGGTGTTGGACACCCCGCTCGCGATGCCGAAGTCGATCACGCGGGGGCCGTCCTCGACGACCAGCACGTTGGACGGCTTCAGGTCGCGGTGGACCAGCCCCGCGCCGTGGATGGACTGCAGCGCCTCGGCGATGCCGGCCGCGAGCCACCGCACGGCCTGCGCGGGCATGGGCCCGCACTCGTTGACGATCTCCTCCAGCGAGGGCGCCGGCACGTACGCGGTCGCCAGCCACGGCACCGCCGCGCGCGGATCGGCGTCGACGACGGCCGCCGTGTAGAAACCGGAGACGGCCCGCGCCGCCTCCACCTCCCGCGTGAACCGCACCCGGAACAGCTGGTCCTCGGCGAGTTCCGTGCGCACCGTCTTGATCGCGACCCGGCGTCCGGACGCCGACCGTGCGAGATAGACCAGCCCCATGCCGCCGGCGCCGAGCCGTCCCAGCACCTCGAAGGGGCCGATCCGTCTCGGGTCGTGCTGCGTCAGCTGCTCCACCACTCGCCTCCACTACCTCCCCGTACGGGCCCCTGCCGGACCCGTTTCCACCCGTACGCGGCTGCCAAGGCCGCACGCACCGGTTCAACCCGATTCTGTCAGGCCCGCGCCTGGTCCGGCCCCGGCTACGGGTGTGCGTTGGGCCGCTCCTGCGACGGCTGCTCGGCCGGCGGCTCGGACAGCAGCGCGAACACCGCCCCCTGATTGTCCGCGACGACGGCGATCCGCCCGTACGGCGTGTCGAACGGATCGGCCGTGACGCGCCCGCCGAGCCGCTGCACGGTGGCCACGGCGCGGTCGCAGTCGGGGACGGCGAAGTAGACGAGGAAGTGCGCCGGCATGATCTCCGGGAACGCGTCGGTGATCAGGCTCCGCCCCAGAACGGCCGTGTCGGGACCGGGGAAGCTGCCGGGCGGGGACCAGACGCGGTACTCGACGCCGGAACCGGAGTCGTCCTGGTCCTGGGGGACGTAGCCGAAGACGTTGGCGTAGAAGACGTCGACGGCGTCGCGGGCCCGCGTGTAGACCTCCGCCCAGCAGTACGTGTCCGGCTCGTCCTGGGCCTCGAACCCGTGGTGGGTGCCGGGCTGCCACAGGCCGAAGACGGCCCCGCCGGGGTCGGCGGCCATCGCGGCGGTGCCGTACGGGCCCACGGGCTGCGGGTCCATCACCATCTGGCCGCCCGCGGCGCGGATGCGGGCCGCGCAGGCGTAGGCGTCGGAGGTGTACAGGTACACGCCCCAGACGGTGGGCATGCGGCCGTCGGGCTTGGGGGCGAGGGCGGCGACGTTGCGGCCCCGGCTGTAGGCCTGGGTGTAGCCGCCGTACGCGCCGCCGGCGGGGTCGGCGAAGGTCCACCCGAAGAGTTCGCCGTAGAAGCGCTTGCCCGCCTCGACGTCGGGGAGGGAGGCGTCGACCCAGCAGGGCGAGCCTTCCGCGAAGGAGGCTGCGGATGCGGCTGCGGATGCTGCTGCGGCTGCGGCCATGGGGCGGTTCCTTCCGTCGTGCGGGTGGTGCGGGTGGGGCGGGGTGGGGCGGGTGGTGCGGTGGCGCGTGGTCGCGCCCGTGGTGCGGGTGGACGCCGACCCTTGGGTAGGTTGGGGGGCTTGTCCGGACAGCGGGCGTTTCATGCCCATGCACCATGGTCCGCCCGAAAACTTGTCCACAGCCTGTTGATAAGACTATTCGGGGGATACGGCCCGGTACGTACCGGGGCGCCCCGAGCGGGAGGGCGGCCGGAATCCGCCCCCGAGCCGCGGCCGGAGGGCCTCCCTGGCAGGTCGGCGGCCGCGTAACCCCATTTGCAGGCGGCCGAATAGCGCGCCGATCCCCCCTCGGTAAGCTGACGGCATGACAGGACAAGTACGCACCGTCGACGGGCGTGTCGCCGGCCGGCGCGGCCAGGCGACGCGGCAGAAGCTGCTCGACTGCCTCAGCGAGATGCTCAGCTCCTCGCCGTACCGCGACGTCAAGGTGATCGACGTCGCGCGCAAGGCCGGTACCTCCCCCGCGACCTTCTACCAGTACTTCCCGGACGTCGAGGGTGCCGTCCTGGAGATCGCCGAGCACATGGCCACGGAGGGCGCGCAGTTGACGGCGCTCGTCGAGGGCCGGAACTGGGTCGGCAAGGCCGGCTGGGCCGCCGCCGAGGAACTCGTCGAAGGATTCCTGGAGTTCTGGCGCCGCAACGACGCGATCCTGCGGGTCGTCGACCTCGGCGCCGCCGAGGGCGACAAGCGGTTCTACAAGATCCGCATGAAGATCCTGAACTCCGTCACCAACTCCCTTACGGAGTCGATGAAGGAGCTCCAGGCCAAGGGCAAGGTCGACAAGGACCTCAGCCCGGCCGCGATGGCGGGCTCACTCGTCGCGATGCTGGCCGCGGTCGCCTCGCACCAGAAGGGCTTCCAGACCTGGGGCGTCAAGCAGGCCGAACTCAAGCCGAACCTGGCCCTGCTCGTGCACCTGGGCATCACCGGCAAGAAGCCGACCAGGTGACGGCGGACCCCCTGGAGGGTCCGCCCGGAGTGTCGTTCCCGCACTCGTGACGATCAGGTCCGCGGTCCGTGCCGCGGTGAGCGCCGCGCGAGTGCCGCGGTGAGTGTCGTGGCCGACGTCTCGGTCAGTGTCGTGGCCGACGCCGCGGTGAGTGTCGCGGCCGACGTCTCGGTCAGCGCCGCTCCAGGCGGAACAGCCTGATCTCGCGCTCGATGCGCGCCTGGTACGTCGCGTACGGCGGCCAGAACCTCAGTACCGCCTGCCACGCCGCCGCCCGCTCGGCCCCCTCCAGCAGCCGGGCCCGTACCGCGATGTCCTGCCCCTGCCAGCTCACGTCCGCGTCCGGATGCCTGAGCAGGTTCCCGGTCCAGGCCGGGTGGCCGGGGCGGCCGAAGTTGGAGCCGATCAGCAGCCAGCTCACGCCTCCGTCCTCCGGCATGCACGCGAGCGGCGTGGTGCGCGGCTCACCCGTCTTCGCCCCCTTGGCGGTGAGGATCACGCCCGGCAGCATCCGGGCGCTGAGCAGCACCTTTCCCCGGGTCAGGCGGTGCACGGCCTTGTCCAGGGCGGGGATGAAGTGCGGGGCGATCCTGGCGAAGAGGAGGGTCGAGGAGACCTTCTGCATCAGCCTGACGCCGAGGGCGGTGGACGTGGTGGAAGCCATCAGACGGCCGCCCTCTCCGGGGTCGCGGACGGGTCGAAGAGTCCTGCGTGGTGCGCGGCGTGCGCGCGCAGGCGGTGGACGGGGCCGAAGAGGAGCTCGTCGGCGGCCGCCCGCTTGAAGTAGAGGTGCGCGTCGTGCTCCCAGGTGAAGCCGATGCCGCCGTGCAGCTGGATCGCCTCCCCGGCGGTGGTGCGCAGGGCCTCCAGGGCCTGGGCCAGGGCCAGGCCGCCCTGGTCCGGGTCCCAGGCGGCGTAGTAGGCGGCCGAACGGGCCGCCTGGACCTGTACGTAGAGGTCGGCGAGGCGGTGCTTGACCGCCTGGAAGGAACCGACGGCCCGGCCGAACTGCTCGCGCTGGCGTACGTACTCCACGGTGCGGGCGAGCGCCCGGTCGGCCGCGCCGACCGCCTCGGCGGCCAGGACGGCGGCCGCGCCGCGGCCGGTGGCGGCGAGGGCGGAGAGGGTGGCGTGCGGGTCGGGGCCAGTGCCGGTACCGGTACTGGTGTCGGCGCCGGTGTCGGGGCCCAGTGGTTCCGCGGGTACGTCGCGGAGTTGGACGCGGCCCTGCGGGCGGGTCTCGTCAAGGGTGGTCTGCCGAGCGCGTACGAGGCCGGGCGCGTCCTCCCGCACGAGGAACAGCAGGGTGCGGCTGCGGGCGAAGCCGCCGGTGTGGGCCGCGACGAGGAGCAGGCCGGCGCTGTGCCCGTCGAGCACCTGCGACACCTCCCCGTACAGCCGCCACCCGTCGTCGGCGCGGCGCGCCTGGACCCCGCCGGCGCGGCCCCCGCCCGCCCAGTCGCCGGGGGCGTTGTCGCCGGTCAGGGCGAGTGCGGCGGCCAGTGCGGGGCCCGGTACGGCGAGGGCGGCGGTCAGGTCACCCGCGGCGAGCGGCGGCAGCAGCGCGGAACGCTGCCCGGCGGTGCCGAGGGCGGCGATCAGCGGGGCGGCGAGGACGGCGGTGGCGAGGAGGGGGGAGGGCAGCAGGGCGCGCCCGGTCTCCTCGCAGGCCAGGGCCAGATCGCCGGGGGCGCAGCCGACGCCGCCGTACTCCTCGGCGACGGCGATGCCCGGCAGGCCGAGCTGCCGGGAGAGCTGCTGCCACAGCTCGCGGTCGTGTCCCGCATCGGTCCGGACGGCGGCTTTGACCTCGTCCGGCCCGCAGCGCTTGCCCAGGATCTCGCGCAGGGTGCGGCGCATCTCGTCCTGCTCCGCGGTGAAGGCGGCATCCATCGTCGGGCTCCTCCCCGTTTCTGACGGGGCGTCATGTTAGGGCGGCGGGGGTGAGATGCACAGGGGGCGGGGGCGGGCCTTTGCGCGGGGACCCCACCCGGAGGCCGGAGGCCGGGGCCCGGAGGCCGGGGCTCGGCGGGCCCGCGGCGGTCTGGCGTCTGACGGTGCGTCAGCTGTACGGTCCCTCCATGCCTGGAGCCCTCTCTGCGCCCGTTCCCGCCTCCTCCGTGCCCCGCCGCCGGGTCGCGGTGGTCGGCGTCGCCCTCTCGGACTGCGGCCGGGTCGACGGCCCGACCCCCTACGCCCTGCACGCCCAGGCCGCCCGCCGGGCACTGGCCGACTCGGGCCTGGACCGCTCCGTCATCGACGGCTTCGCCTCGGCGGGGCTCGGCGTACTCGCCCCGGTGGAGGTGGCCGAGTACCTCGGACTGCGGCCCGCGTGGGTCGACTCCACCTCCGTCGGCGGCTCCACGTGGGAGGTCATGGCCGCCCACGCCGCCGACGCCATCGCCGCCGGCCACGCCAACGCCGTCCTGCTCGTGTACGGGTCCACCGCCCGCGCCGACATCAAGGCCCGGCGGCGCACGTCGAACCTGTCGTTCGGGGCGCGGGGGCCGCTCCAGTTCGAAGTCCCGTACGGGCACACGCTCGTGTCGAAGTACGCGATGGCCGCGCGGCGGCACATGCACGAGTACGGCACCACGCTGGAGCAGCTCGCCTCGGTGGCCGTCCAGGCGCGGGCCAACGCCGCCACCAACCCGGACGCGATGTTCCGGGACCCCATCACGGTGGAGGACGTCCTGTCCTCGGACCCCATCGCCGAGCCGTTCACCAAGCTGCACTGCTGCATCCGCTCGGACGGCGGCTGCGCGGTGCTGCTGGCCGCCGAGGACTACGTACCGGACACGGCGAAGTCCCCGGTCTGGGTGCTGGGCACGGGCACGTCCGTGTCCCATACGACGATGTCGGAGTGGGAGGACTTCACCGTCTCCCCCGCGGCCGCCTCGGGCCGCCGGGCCTTCGCCGCCGCGGGCCTCACCCCGGCGGACGTGGACCTCGCGGAGATCTACGACGCCTTCACGTACATGACCCTGGTGACGCTGGAGGACCTCGGGTTCTGCGCCAAGGGCGAGGGCGGGGCCTTCGTGGAGAAGGGCCGCCTGCTGCGCGGGGGCGAACTCCCGGTCAACACCGACGGCGGCGGCCTCTCCGCCTGCCACCCGGGCATGCGGGGCCTCTTCCTCCTGGTCGAAGCCGTCCGCCAACTCCGCGGCGAAGCCGGCCCCGGCCAGGTCACGAAGCCGGACGGCCACCTCCCCGAAGTGGCCCTGGCCTCGGGCACGGGGGGCTGGTTCTGCTCAGCGGGAACGGTGCTGCTGGGGCGGGGGTAGGGGGCGGGGGCGTTCGCCGCTCGCGGCGCGGGCCCGCTATCTCCCCCTCGACCCCCGCCGGCCGGTCGGCGCCTGCCCACCCGCCTCCCTGGGTGCGGGCCGGGGGCCGGGTGGGCGGTGCACCCCCGGACGGTCTCAGGGAGGGTTGGGGGTTTCCCGTCAGTCCCATCGTCCTTCCGGTTCGTGCCGGCCTGTCAAGGGCGCTCCTTCGTCGCGTCACTTCGTGATGGCCTTCGGCCACCCTTGACAGCCCGACCCGCCCCGGAAAGCCGAAAGACTGCCGGGAAACCCCCAAAGAAACGGCACGGTCCAGAGGAGGAGGGGCGGGTCCGTCAGCGATGAGCGAGGGGCCGGGCCCCGGCCCGCCGGGCATCCGAGCCCCAGATCCATGATTCCGGGCCAGGGGCGCGACTACCTGCACGAAAAGTCGCTCAGAGCACGCTACGGAGCACCCAAGCGCGACAGATCGCTACGCGCTCCTCATCTCTCAGCGTCCGGCGACCGTCTTGGGCTGATACCCGCAGCCCAGGACGAACAGAGCGGCCCAGGGATCCCACCGACGCATCAGATCGCTACGCGCTCCGCTCGCCTCGGCGGCCGCCGGCCGTCTGGGGCCGCTCTGGGCATCGGCGGCGAGGACGAAGCCGTCGCCGAGGAGTCCGGCCCGGCAACGACGGCGCGGCCGTGTCGGTGGGCCGAGGTGGGGGTCAGCGGGGGCTGAGGAGGCAGAACTCGTTGCCCTCCGGGTCGGACAGGATCGTCCAGTGGATCGCGGAGCGGTCGAAGTCGGGGTCCGTGGCGCCCAGGGTGCGGAGGCGGGCTGCTTCCGCGGCCGGGTCGTCGCCGCGGTAGGGGGCGACGTCGAGGTGGACGCGGTTCCAGCCCGTCTTGGTGTCGGGGCTGCGGATGAACTCCAGGTAGGGGCCGACGCCCTTGGCCGAGCGCATGGTCGCGTGGTCGTCGGCGACCTCGTGCAGCGTCCAGTCCGTCGCCCCGCCCCAGAAGCGGGCCATCTCCCGGGGGTCGGTGCAGTCGACCACCACCGCGGCGACCGGGCCGGTGTCCCGGTAGACCGGGCGGGGTTCCAGGACGCAGAACTCGTTGCCCTCCGGGTCGGCCATGACCGTCCAGGGGACGTCGCCCTGGCCCACGTCGGCGAGGGTGGCGCCGAGGTGCAGGAGGCGCTCGACCAGCTCGGCCTGGTGGGCGGTGGAGGTGGTGGCCAGGTCGAGGTGGACCCGGTTCTTCCCCGTCTTGGGTTCCGGTCGGGCGATGAGGTCGATGCAGACGGCCGACGGGTCGGGGTAGCTGAAGCCGACGGGTTCGAGGTTGGTGACGCCGGGGCCCTCGCTGTCGATGCCCCAGCCGAGGGCTTCCGCCCAGAACCGGCCGAGGGCGGCGTCGTCGTGGGCCTTCATGTTGATCTGTACGAGTCTCGTGGACATGGTGGCGATCCTAGGAGCGGTGGGTCTTGGTCCAGTCCTCGGCGAGGAGGCCGAGGATCACCTCGTCCAGGAACTCGCCCAGTACCCAGGCGGAGGAGCGCAGGACGCCCTCGCGGACGAAGCCGTTGTTCTCGGCGGCGCGCAGCATCGCGGTGTTGTCGGCCAGCGTCTCGATCTGCATGCGGTGGAAGCCGCGTACGACGAAGCCGTAGTGGCACAGGGCCGCGACGACGTCCGTGCCGTAGCCCTTGCCGCGGGCGGACGGCAGGAGGCCCAGGCCGATGTGCGCCGAGCGGCTGTGGGTGTCGATGCCCCAGAAGGTGGCGGCGCCGACGAGGGTGCCGGCCTCCAGTTCCACCACAGAGAACTGGACGCTGGTCTCCTTGGTGTCGTCCACGACGAGACGCGGGTCCTTCGAGCCGGGCGTGATCGGCTTCCAGGGGGCGGCTTCGGAGCGGGATCCGTTGACGACGTCGTCGTAGAGCTCGGTCCGCAGGATGGGGACGTCTTCCTCATGCCGGGCCCTGAGCCCGACCTTGCCGCCTGTAAGCATGCGTGCTTCCTATCGGGCCGGGCTGACCTGCGGCAAACGAATAAGCGATGCTGAGGGTTGATCGAGAGGGGTTGTCGCCATGCAGTGGAAGATCCACGGGGAACGTCCGATCTACGAGAACCCGTGGCTGAACCTGTGGTTCGCGGACGTGGAGACGCCCGACGGGAGCCGCTTCGAGCACCACGTGGTCAAGCTGCGGAACCTGGCGGTGGCGGCCGTGGTCAACGAGCGGCGCGAGGTGCTGATGATGTGGCGCCACCGGTTCATCACCGACACCTGGGCCTGGGAACTGCCGATGGGGCTCGTGGAGGCGGACGAGACGCCGGGCGAGGCGGCCGCCCGGGAGGTGCTGGAGGAGACGGGCTGGCGGCCGGGTCCGGTCAGGCAGCTGGTCTACGCCGAGCCGGCGGCCGGCATCACGGACTCGCAGCACCACCTGTTCCGCGCGGACGGCGCCACGTACGTGGGGCCGCCGACCGAGAAGAACGAGTCCGACCGCATCGAGTGGATCCCCCTGACGGAGATCCGGGGCATGATCGACCGCCGCGAGATCGTCAGCAGCGGTTCCCTCGTGCCTCTGCTCTACGTGCTCATGGACGAGGGGATCCGCTGACCGTCCTGGTCAACCTCCGGTGCCGGTTCTGAGGTTGCTTTGTCGTGGCGGGCATCCGGGATCCGGGCCTGTGGCCGCCGCTGATATGACGCGACTTCCCGGTGCGCCGCTGCCCTGGGCCAGGAGATCTGACCGGGCTTTCGAACCGCTGCCGCGGCATAGGGGTTGGATTGCGTCACACGGAGGCCATTTCTCGCCACCAGCCCAGAACGAGGGATCAACTCGAGGGTCGCGATGAACCGTTTCCGATTTTAATCGAACGAGGGCTGAATTGGTTCGACCTGCACCTTGTTTCAGGGAGAAATTATCGGCCGGAGAATGGACGATCTGCAGTCCCAGTCCAGACGTTCACGCTGGTCAAGGCCCTACCTACAGGTATCGGGCAGGTTTCGGTTCGGCGTGGATTGTTTTGCGACGCGCTGGCCGATACCATCGTCAGCGCCACCTGAGGCAACTTGACCTGTAGGCGGCATTTTTGATTGGTGCCAGGACTCTTGCAGCAAAGGAATTCCTGGGCGTGTCGCCCATGACTTTGTTCACTGCGCTCACCAATTGATCAGACGCAGAGCTGCGGGATACGTTCCTTGAGCACGCCCCGGCCAGACCAACCGGGTCGGCATTCGGGGAGAGCGGCGACCGCCGAGATACCGGCGGCGCGCCCGCGGCCAACGCGACCACGTCGACGCCCGTCCGGACCGTCGCAGTGGTTCAGACGGCTGACGTCCCGCAGTCGCCGGGTTCCGTTTCCTCGTCCGCTGCCGCTGACAGCGCGCCCTCCCAGGAAAGGTGAACACGTGGCTCTGACCCGCGAGACAGTCGTACGCAACCTATGGGCGTCGCCGGCGCTGTTTGTCACCGCTGCCTTCATCGCCTTCGTAGTGGTGCGTTCCGACACGGCGGTTCGAGTCGGCTGGATGCTCTACTTCGCGGGCTGGCTGCCACCGCTCGTGGCGGTGGCCGTATGCGCGGTCCGCCGGGAACGCCCGGGCGTCGGGGGCGCCTTCGCACTGCTCGTGCTCGCCGGCTTCGGCCTCCTGTTCTGGCTCAACCATGCCTGACCGGGCCCCCACCTCAGCGCGCACCGGCACGCCGGACGCTGTGCATGCCGAGGGGCTGACCTGGCAGTACAAAGGCAAGCGGATCGTCGATGATGTCCACCTGCACGTCCCGGCAGGGGTGGTGACCGGCTTCCTCGGCGCGAACGGCGCAGGAAAGACCACCACGCTGCGCCTGATGCTCGGGCTGACGGCGGGCCGGGGAACCACAACGTACTTCGGACGCCCCCTGGCCGAGTGGCGGGACCCGGCCAAGGTCGTCGGCGTGGTGATGGGCGGCGTCGCTGGACACCCCCAGCACACCCTCACGGCACACCTGCGCATGGTCGCGGCCGGCGCCGGTATACCCGACGGTCGCGTACCTGAAGTCATCGAGCGGGTGGGTCTCACCGCCACAGCGGGTAAGCGTCTCGAAACGCTCTCCCTGGGCATGGCGCAGCGAGCCGGCATCGCCCAGGCGCTCTTGGCCGATCCGGCCGCGCTCTTCCTTGACGAACCCGCCAACGGACTCGACCCCCACTCGATCCGCTGGCTGCGCGACACTCTCCGACAGCTTGCGAGCGAAGGCAAAGCTGTACTCGTCTCCAGTCACCTGCTCGCCGAGATGCAGCACCTCGCCGACCGTGTCATCGTCCTCGCCCGGGGACGCGTCGTGGCAGAGACGTCCATCGAGGACCTGGCACGCCGAGGGGCGCATGTGAACGTCCAGAGCCCACTCGTCGGCGAACTCGCTGCGCCCGTAAGGGAGCTGGACGGTACCTTCCAGCTCCTCGGCGACGGCAGAGCCACCATCCGGGGCGTCACCCGGTTCCAGGTCGGCGACCTGGCCGCCCAACGGGGCATCCCCCTCCACTGGCTCGACGAACAGGCTCCCTCCCTGGAGGACTACTACCTGTCCGTGGCCGAAGAGGAGTTCCGGATCTCATGAAGCCGTCATCACCCGCACTGGATTCGCGACTGATCCCGGTCACGCGGGCCATCGCACTACAGCGCGCCGTGCGCTACGAGTGGCGCCACCTCGCCGGTCTGCGCTCCACCTGGGTTCTCCTCGCAGCCATCGCGGCACTGAGCCTGGTCGCCGGTCTGACCGCACCCGTCGGCCTGGCAGAAGGCACGCCTCCGTCGTCCTGGTCGATGGTGACCGCGTTCCAGATGGACGCCATCTCGATGCAGCTGCCCCTCAGCGCTCTTCTCCTCATGCCCTTGGCAACCGGCCCGGTCTCCACCGAACTCTCGCGGGGAACCGCCCGCACGACCTGGCTCACCCTGGCCGGCCGCCGCACTGCGTTCGCAGCCAAACTCATGGTCGGCGGCGGGATCGGGGCCCTGAGCGCACTGGGCGGTGCCGTCCTCGTCGCCCTCTCCGCAACTGCCGCCCTGGCACTGAGCGGCAGAGCACAGCCTGCATGGGCTCAGACCCTTTCCGGGCTGTTCGGATACGTCATCTTCATGGCCTGCTGGCCGGTCATCGCAGCCTCGACCGTCGCCCTGATCCGCAACCGCATCGCGGCCGCACTGCTGCTGATCCTGTGGCCGCTGCTCGGCGAACGCATCGCCGGCACCCTGCTACGCCTTGCACCCGGTATGGAAGCCGTCGCGGGCTGGCTTCCCTTCGGCGCCGGCCGCGCCGCCATGGCAGCGGGCTCCCGTACTCTGCCCGAGACGGACCGTGCCCTGGTGGAGGCCTTCGTGGGGAGCGAACTTTCGTCCGGAACGGGAACCGCGGTGTTCATGGGCTTCACCGCCGTGATGGCTGCGCTCGGCGCATGGTCGTACGTGAAGAGGGACGCACGCTAGGGGCCCGCATCGGATAATCCTTGGCCATGGGAAAGACCTACGAGCGCATCGACGGACGTCTGCGCGCCTTCATAGAGCAGCAGCCCGTGTTCTTCACCGCCACCGCCCCGCTCTCCGGCGACGGTACGGTCAACCTCTCCCCCAAGGGGCTCAAGGGGTCCTTCGCCGTGCTCGACGAGCAGCGGATCGCCTACCTCGACTTCGCCGGGAGTACCGCCGAGACCGTCGCGCACCTGCGGGAGAACGGCCGGATCACGGTGATGTGGTGCGCCTTCCAGGGGCCGCCCAACATCGTCCGGGTGCACGGGCGCGGGGAGCCGGTGTTCCGGGACGACCCGCGTTTCAAGGAGCTGCTCGCGCACTTCCCCGACATCGATCCCGCCCTGCACGGCCTGCGCGCGATCATCGTCGTGACGGCCGAGCTCGTCCGGGACTCCTGCGGGTACGGGGTGCCGTTCATGTCGTACGACGAGGACCGCGACCTGCACGGCCGTCGTTTCGCGCGGGAGGACGACGCCTCGCTGAGCGCGTACTTCGCGAAGAAGGAACACATCGCGCAGAGCATCGACGGGCTGCCCGGCCTGCCCCTTCCGCTGCCGCCCGGCGACTTCTGACGACCGCCCCCACGCGCCCCAGC
This sequence comes from Streptomyces sp. NPDC090077, assembly GCF_044747545.1. NCBI lineage: Bacteria > Bacillati > Actinomycetota > Actinomycetes > Kitasatosporales > Streptomycetaceae > Streptomyces > Streptomyces sp. NPDC090077. The sequence goes on along the minus strand of NZ_JBIVEG010000015.1, from coordinate 125,579 downwards.
CGTGCCGTGCGCCCCCTTCCGGGGCGCTCGCGCCGCCCCGCTTCGCGCTCGGCGCGCCCCCGCGCGCGACCGGCGCGCCTGTTGCGCGCCGGGTCTGAGGGTGTCTGGTTATGGATCCTGCGGTCGCCTCGCATGCATCATTGACGCGGGTAGTTCTTCATCTAAGTTCTCAGCTGCGACCGAAATCCTTCTGCTTCAACCCACATTCTGGCTGCGGAGGTTCGCGATGGCGGTACGGACACGTGTCCACCTCGTGCTGGTGCACGGTCTGTTCTCCTCCGCCAAAGTGTGGACGGCCTTCCACACCCTGCTCACCACCGACCCCGAGCTGTACGACTGGGTCACCGTCCACCGCTTCGAGTACGACTCCCCCTTCGTGCGGCTGCGGCCCGACCGCCGGGTGGCCGAGACCGATGACGTCGCCGACCAGCTCGGGACCTTCCTGGAGACCGAACTCGCCGACGCCGAGCGGATCGTGCTGGTCACCCACAGCCAGGGCGGGCTCGTGGTGCAGCGGTTCCTCGCGCGGAAGCTGTGGAACGGAGAGGGGCGGGAGCTGGCGCGGATCAAGCACTTCACCATGTTCGCCTGCCCCAACACCGGGTCCGGGTTCTTCCTCACCGTCCGCAGCTGGCTCAAGATCTGGAGCAACCCGCAGGAGAAGCAGCTGCGGCCCTTCGACCGGGCCGTGACGGAGGCCCAGCGCACCGTCCTGAGCGCCGTCGTGCACGGGCGGGAGTACGGCGACCAGGAGTGCCCCATACCGGTGCGCGCGTACGGGGGTTCCGGCGACGAGATCGTGCCGCCCGTCGTCGCGCGCGGAGTGTTCCCCAAGGGCGGGGTGGTCACCGCCGACCACTTCTCCATCGTGCAGCCCGCCGACCGCGCCGCCGCCCCGTACAAGGCGGTCCGCGCCGCGCTGCTGGAGGCGGCGCACGGGCCGGCGGACGGGGTCGCGGACGGGTCCGGGCTGATCGCGCCGCGCTCCCGCGCCGATGTGGCCGGGCGGCCCTCGCTGCCGCCGCCCGCCGCCGGGGAGCTGGACCTGGCCCCGTTCCCGCCGCCGCCGTACGGGACGCTGGAGGACGGCAAGCTCAAGGGGCAGGAGCGGCTGAGCCTGGTCGCGTCGCTGCTGTCGGAGCAGGCCCGCCAGCAGGTGCACGTGCTGTCGGGGCTGGGCGGGTCGGGCAAGAGCCGGCTGGCGCTGGAGGTCGCCGACCGGGCGCACCGGGCCGGGCGCCGGGTGTGGTGGGTGTCGCTGCCGGAGCTGAGCGTGCGCATGCGGATGGTCGCCCGGGACCTGGGGGCGCCGTCGATAACGGTGGAGCGGGCCTGGCTGCTGGGGACGGCCATGGACCTGGTGTGGACGCTGCTCAACGCGTGCCCGGACCCCTGGCTGCTGATCTTCGACAACGCGGACGACCCCGAGCGGCTCGGCCCCCGCGACGGCCAGGTCGCGGACGGCACCGGCTGGCTGCGCCGCCCGCAGAACGCGAACGGCACGGTGCTGGTCACCAGCCGGGTGCGCCGCCAGCAGACCTGGGGCGAGAACAGCGCCGTGCACCACGTGGTGCCGCTCGGCGAGGACGACGGGGCCTCGATGCTGCTGGAGCGGACGGGCGGCCTGGGCGGTACGAACGAGCAGGCGCGCGGGCTGTCGCAGCAGCTGGGCGGGCTGCCGCTGGCCCTGCGGCACGCCGCCGACGTGATCAAGGCGGTCAACGAGAGCCAGATCTCCCTGGACAGCGACGTCCGGGACTTCGAGTCCTTCGGCCGGGCGGTGGCCGCGCGGGTCGACGCCGCCCCGGGTCAGGCGGGCCCGGACCTGAGCGAGCTGCTGGGCCGGGAGATAGTCGAGAAGGTCTGCGGGATCGCGATGGACCTGCTGAGCAGGCAGGAGCGGGCGCAGGCAGCGTCCCTGCTGAAGGTGTTCGCCTGCCTGAGCATCGCCCCGGTGCCCTACCGGTGCCTGCTCGCCGATCCGCCGTTGTCGCAGTCCCCGCTGTTCCCCGGGATCACCCCGGCGCGGACGTACGCGGCGCTCGCGGGCCTGGAGGAGTTCGGGCTGGTGGACTTCTCCGAGCGCGAGGGCGTCGCCGAGCGGGACCTGGCCCACGTGCTGTCGCTGCACCCGGTGGTGCACGGGGTGCTGCGCGAGGACCGGGAGGTGCGGGACCGGCCCGCGGACTACTACGGGCTGGCGGTGCGGATGGTGATCCGGGCGACCCTCCACGTCAATCCGGACCATCCGGCGAACTGGCCGCTGTGGGCGGCGCTGGCCCCGCACGCGCTGGAGGTGTCCCGGGCCTGCCTGCTCGGGGACCTGAAGCTGTCGGACCGCACGGTGCGCACGGAGGCGCTGGAGCTGGCGCGGCTGACGGCCCGCTACCTGATAGCGCGGGGGCTGCTGGGGCCGGCGTACGACCTGGTGGTGCCGATGGTGGAGCGGTGCTCCTCCTTCGGCTTCGACATCGACGACCGGGAGATCCTGGGGCTGCGGCACGAGCAGGGCCGCATCCACCTGGACCGGGAGCAGCTGCCGCAGGCCGAGGAGGTGCTGGCGCGGGTGGTGCTGGCGCGGACCCGGATCCTGGGGGAGAACCACGCCGACACGCTGGCCAGCCGGCACAAGCTGGCCCGTGCGATCAACGAGCAGGAGGGGCGGGAGGCGGAGGCGGAGGAGATGCTGCGCTCCATCGTGGAGGCGGAGAACGAGGTGCGCGGCCGGGAGCACTACGACACGCTGGTGGTGCGGCACACGCTGGCCCGGACGATGCGGACGCTGGGCCGGCACGCGGAGGCGGAGGCGGAGGCCTGGCAGATCCTGGACATCAGCCGGCGCAACCACTGGCCGCCGTCCACGCCGGAGATCCTGCGGGTGCGGGAGACGCTGACGCACGCGCTGCTGGACCAGGGGCGGGCGACGGAGGCGGAGCAGGTGATCCGGGAGGCGCTGCGGGACGCGGCCCAGCCGCCGGATTCCAACATGGTCATGCGGTTCCGCTACACGTTCGTGCTGGTGCTCCTGGGGATCGTGGGGCGTACACCCGAAGCAGTGAACGAGTTGAAGGCGCTGGTGCGCGACCTCACCCGGGTGGTCGCTCCGGAGCATCCGCTGTTGGTGCAGGCCAGGGCTCTCCTGCAGAAACTTCTGCGGGAGCTGCCGGGCTGAAACCCCCCTCTTTTCATATGAGTTGAGCGGAACTCCGACGTCTGGCGCAGGGTTGCGCGTAGCCTGACGTTGCCTCACCCTGTGTGACGCGTCCCACACCGAAATGCGCGGAGGTCCGCCGATGACTGCTGTCCCCACCGATACGAACGACGACCAGTCCCTCAGATGGGGTGCTCCGGGGAGCGACCTGGAGCAGATGCAGGCGGAGGTCGGCCGGCGGATCGCGATGGAAGCGCTGGAGGCCGGACGGCAGGCACTGGAACTCGACGCGAAGACGGCGTTCCGCGCGACCAGCGGAACGCATCCCGGATAGGCGCCATTGTTTTCTGTTGTCTTTCCGACGCCGGGGGGCGATCGAATGACGTCAGGGCAATCCTCAGGGCGAACCACTCAGAGTGCGTTACCGGTACCACCGCACGATCCGTTCTTCCGCGCCGTGACCGCGCCGGCGTTCACCCACGAGCTGCTCGCCGGGCTGGCCGCCGGGCGGTACGCGGCGGTCCGGGTGCCTTCCTTCCTCCCGCGCGAGCGGTGTGACGAGGTGCTCGGTGCGCTGCGGCAGCAGGTGTTCGACTCGTACGGGAAGGCCCGCGTCGATCCGCCGGTGATGCGGTTCGGGGTGGGCGTCAGCGACCACATGGCGGACGGAGGGGTCGCCGACACCTACTGGAAGGCGCTCCAGGGGCACCACGAGTCCTGGCAGGGCCTGGGCCTGTCGTTCGATCCGTTCCGCACCTGCCGGGAGGCGCTCGCCGTGGCCTGGCCGGGCGGGGTGGCGGTGGGCCGCCGGGGCGGCGTGGAGATGGGCGACGGGGTGGCCCGGGAGCCGAACCAGGGGTTCCAGGTCCATTTCGACGACGCGCTGCGCGAGTACGACGGGGACCTGCTGGACGAGCCGCTGATCGGGCAGTTCGCGTTCAACCTGTACCTCAGCGTGCCGCCCGAGGGCGGTGAGACGGTGCTGTGGAGGCACCGCTGGCAGCCCGAGGACGAGGTGCACCGGCTGGCGGCCCGGTACGGGTACGCCGAGACGGTGGTGGCGGGCGCCGAGTCGATCGAGCTCGCTCCGGAGGTCGGCGAGGCGCTGCTGATCGATCCGCGGTTCTTCCACGCGGTCCGGCCCAGTCACGGGGACCGCAGGATCGCGCTGGGGTTCGCGGTGGGGCTCGGTACGTCCGGGCGGCTGCTCACCTGGGCCTGACGGCCCCGGCCGGAGCTCTGCGGGCCCGTTCCGGAAGCGCCAATTCCCGGGCGTGGGACGGATTTTGACGTTCCGCGGACGGGCCCGCTACGTTCGGGCGATGGACCTCTTGCGCTACGTGGCATTCAGCACCGACCCTCTGGGCGGGAACCCGGCGGGTGTGGTGCTGGACGCCACCGGCATCGACGAGGCGACGATGGCCGCGGTCGCGGCGGACGTCGGCTACTCGGAAACGGCCTTCGCCGTACCCCGCCAGGACGGGGCTCTGGACATCCGCTACTTCAGCCCGCAGAACGAGGTGCCCTTCTGCGGGCACGCCACCATCGCGACCGCCGTGGCGTACGCCCAGCGGCACGGCGTCGGGGACCTGCTGCTGCACACCAAGGCGGGCCTCGTCCCGGTGACGACCTCCGACGGCCCGGACGGCGCCGTCGTCGCGACGCTGGTGAGCGTGGAGCCGCGTACGGAGCCCATCGCGGACGCCGACCTGGCGGAGCTGCTGGCGGCGCTGCGCTGGTCGGCGTCCGACCTCGATCCGGCGCTGCCGCCGCGGGCGGCGTACGCGGGGGCCTGGCACCCGGTGATCGCGGCGGCGAGCCGGGAGCGGCTCGCCGACCTGGACTACGACATGCCCGCGCTCGGCGCCCTGATGGCGCGCTGCGGCTGGACCACGATCACCCTGGTGCAGCGCGAGTCGGCGGACGTCTTCCACGCCCGCAACCCCTTCCCGCCCGGCGGGGTGGTGGAGGACCCGGCGACCGGTGCGGCCGCCGCGGCGTTCGGCGGGTACCTGCGCAGCCTCGGCCTGGTCGAGCTGCCGGCCGAGCTCACCGTCCACCAGGGCGTCGACATGGGCCGCCCGAGCCTGATCACGGTGGGCGTCCCGGCGGACCCGTCGGCCGGCATCGAGGTCACGGGCACGGCGGTCCCGATCGCCTGACCCTGCCCGGGCCCGGCCGTGCTCGGCCCGGGCCCTGCTCCGGCGGGCCCTCGCCCCGGCCGGGCCGTGACCGGACGCCGGGCGGGCCCGCGTCCGGAGCGCCCCGGCGGCAGGCCGGGCCGGGGCGGCGACCGGGGCGGGCCGGGATGGCGGCACCGCGCGGGCGCCGGTGGTCCCGGGGCGCGGCCCGGCGGGAGCCCCGGAACACCGGCCGGGGCTCAGGGCCCGGGGGTGACCTCCAGGACGATCTCGATCTCCACCGGGGCGTCCAGCGGGAGGATGTCCATCCCGACGGCGCTGCGCGCGTGGCGGCCGGCCTCGCCGAAGACCTCCACCAGCAGCTCGCTCGCCCCGTCGACCACCCCCGCCTGACGGGTGAAGCCGGGCGCGGAGGACACGTACCCGACGACCTTCACCACCCGCACCACGGACTCCAGCGGGGCCACCGAGTCGGCGGCGGCCAGCGCCGCCAGCGCGCACTGGCGGCTCAGCTCCCGAGCGCGCTCCGGCGGCACCTCGGCGCCGACCTTGCCGGTCAGGGTCAGCTCGCCGTCCGTCAGCGGGATCTGACCGGCGACGAAGACGTGGATGCCGCTGCGGACGGCGGGTACGTAGGCCCCCTTGGGGGCGCTCACCTCCGGCAGCCGTAATCCGAGCTCGGCTAGCCTTTCGCGGACGTCGACGCTCATGGCACCCCCTGGTGACCTCGACCTGGCCTCTACGGCTCACCCCATCGTCCCACCGCACGCGGCCTCTTGGGGCGGGCTCCGGCCTTGTGGCCCCGGCCGGGGCGGCGTTCTGCTACCAGTCCAGCCGGTCCAGCGGGCGGCCGTCGGGGCCGATGCGCAGGTCGTGGTGGCCGTGGTCGAGGTCGATGATGCGGACGTGGTCCGCGTCGGTCCAGCGGGCCCCCAGTACGCCCTTGGTGAAGGCGGACTCCGGGTCGCTCCGGTACTCGGCGACCGGCCACCGGCGGGCCGTCGGGAAGGTGCCCGCGTCGACGTAGATCCGCCAGACCGGGTCGGTCAGCGCCGAGGTCTGCTCCACGACCAGCCGGCGGGGGGCACCGTCCGGCGCGGGGACGTCCCACTCCTCCATCGGCATCGGATCGGTGACCACCCCGTACGCCGGGACCGCGAGCACCCCGAGGACCACCGAGAGGGCCAGCCCCGCCCCCGCCGCCCTGCGCACGTCCGGCCGCCGGGAACGCAGCAGGGCGGCCCCCGCGAGCGCGAGGACCGCCAGCACCGCCAGCAGGACGGGGTGGTTCAGTTCGGCCAGCAGGGCCGGACCACCGGGGTGTTCGTACAGCGGGGCGGCGACCGCGGTGGCTGCGGCGGCCCCGGCGGAGGCGACCAGCCCCCACCCGACGGCGGCTCTGAGCGTGTCCATGACCCCGCACCCTAGCCGCGGGAGGTTCAGGCGGGCCGGTTGGCCCAGCTCCAGCCGCGCAGGCTCGGGTCGGCGAGGCCCTCGGCGACGACGGCGTGCGCCGCCTCCTCGGTGGTTCCGGCCGGCGGGGTCAGCCGCAGGGACACCGTCCCGCCGGGGAACTCGGGCGCGTAGCCCCAGTCCGCCGGCAGTAACGAGATCAGCCGCACGGCCGCCAGTTCGGGCGCCGCGCCCTCGGGGCCGCGGCCGTCCGGGGCGACGAGGAAGTGGTACGTGGTGGTGCGCATCGGGGTCTCCTGACGGGTCATCGGGGGCCCGGCGCGAGGAACGGCAGACCGGGGCCAGCATCGCCCAGCGCGGCCTCGACCGCGAGGAGGACACCGGCCGAACCCGTCGCGAGGTCGGCGGACAGGCGCAGGGTGTGGTCGCCGAAGAAGGCCAGGTGGCCGTCGCAGCGGACCGCGTGCCAGCCGAGGGCGTCCAGGTGGCGCCGCACCGCCCGCTCGGTGGCGGCGGAGCCGTCGTGCAGGTGACGCAGGGCCAGCAGGGCGCCGGCCCGGCCGTGGAAGAGACCGGCGTTGAGCATGAAGGACGGGCCGGCCTGCTCGCGCAGCGCGTCCCGCGCCCGGACGAACTCCGGCTCGGGCAGCAGCCGCGCCGCCTCGTGCACGACCATGGCGAGGCCCGCGCCGCCGAAGGCGAGGAACGGGACCTTCCAGGCGGCGTCCTCCGAGCCGGACGGGTCGCTGTCCTCGGACCAGCCCGCCTCCGCGAGGTCGTGGCGCAGCAGCTCGCCCGCCACGTGCAGGTACTTGGGCTCGCCGGTGGCTTCGTGGAGCCGCAGCATCAGCAGCGCCCCGCCGGCCGCGCCGCGCAGCAGTCCGGGCCGGGGGCGGCCGACGGATCCGCCGGGGGCCTGGTCGGCGATGAGGGCGGCGATCCGGGCGGCCTCGTCGGCGTCGCCGAAGTGGAGGTGGGTCAGGCCGATGCCGGCGAGCCCCCCGAAGAGGCCGTGGTCGACGTCCTCCAGCGGGGCCCGGCGGACCCGGTCCAGTACGGCGGCGGCCTCGTCGGTGCGGCCGAGCCGGTCCAGGGCGTAGGCGACGCCGCTCAGGCCGTCGTAGAAGCCGGGGCCCATGTCCGCGGCGCGGGCGGTGGCGTCCGTCAGCCAGGACACGTGCTCGTCGGCGGGGGCGTGCCCCAGCTCGGCGAGGGTCCACAGGACGCCGGCCGCGCCGTAGGCGAAGGTGGCGCCGCCGCCGGGTACCGAGAACTGTTCGACGTCGCCGGGGAAGAGCCGGTCCTCGCGCTGCGGGGTGGCGCTGGCCAGCAGGTCCTCGGCGAGGGTGGTGCGCAGCGCGGGCCAGCCGGCGGCGGTGGGCGCGGTCCACAGGGGGCCGGGGACGGGGTCGGGGAGCCGGCCGGGGTGCGGTTCGGGGCCGAGGTCGGCCAGGACCTGCGCGGCGAACCCGTCGGGGACCGGGAAGTGTTCGGTGACCAGGCCGATGAGCTGGTCCACCTTGGCCGGGGACCAGGTGGCCATGACGGTCAGCGGCAGGAACACGCCGATCCGGATGCAGCCGAGGGCGTACCGGTCGACGGCGGTGCCCTTGTAGCCGGCGGGGGCGCGGAAGCCGGGGGCCCCGATGGCCTGTGCGGACTCGTCCTCGGCGGGGCTGGCGGTCTCCAGGTCGATGAAGGAGATCGTGTCGTCGGGCCGGATCAGGATGTTGTTGGGGTGCAGGTCGCCGAAGACGACGCCCTTGGCGTGCATGGCCTCGACGCCCCGCTCGACCTGGTCGACGATGTCCAGCGCCCAGGCGGTGTAGGCGGCGTGCGCGCCTTCGGTGCGGTCGCCGCTGACGAGCGGGTTGCGGCTGAGGAGTTCGCGGGCGAGCGGCTTACCGTCGACGTACGCGCGGGCCAGGAACCAGTGCTCGTTGCCCTTGCGGTAGTCCACGATCGGGGGGATGCAGTCCAGGCCGGCGAGCTGGTCGAGGGCCCAGTGCTCCCGCTGGAGGCGGGCCACGGCGTCGGCGCCCTCCTCGTCGAGGCCGGCGAGCGGGCGGGCCTCCTTCAGCAGGACGGTGCCGCCGTCGCGGGTGTCGGTGGCCTGGTAGACGCCGCCGCCGTTGGAGAAGTGCAGGGCCTTGGTGGCGCGGAACGGGAAGTCCGTGAGGGTGGCCGCGTTGCGGGCGGCGAGGGCCTCGCCGAGGAAGGCGGGCAGCTCCACCCAGGACGGCGGGCGGAAGGACGGGCCGCGCACGTCGGGCACCAGGCGGCCTTCGGGGTCCTCGATGCAGTGCACGAGTTCGCCGGTCTCGGAGCGGCCGAGCCGGGAGACGAAGCCGCCGTAGCGGACGTACAGCGGGCCGGAGCGCCAGCGCAGGTCGCTGAGGATGGTGGGGCCGGTCTCCCCGTCGAGGAGGTCGCCGAGTCCGCGCAGGATCCGCTCCAGCTGGGCCTCGTCGCCGGGGTAGATCGTGAAGAACTTGCCGCTGCTGCCGCGGTCGCCGTACTTGCTGTTGCGCATCTTGAGGATGCCGGCGCTGCGGATGAACTTGAAGGTGACGCGTTCGGCGACGCAGAAGTCCCGGACCAGGGTGAGGACGCGGTCGGCGTTCTCCAGGGTGGCCGACACGTGGATCTTCCAGCCCTGGCCGGGGAGGACCGTGTCGGGCGGGGTCATCAGCAGCCAGTGCGTGTTGTCGTTGCGGGTCCAGCCCTCGGGGAGGGGTCCGGTCACCGCCGGGAAGACGCTGGCGTCGGCGGCGGCGGTGGCCGGTACGTCGTAGAACGGATTGCCGGGCTGGCAGTAGTTCATGTAGCGAAGGTCCATGGTGCTCTCCGTTCGTGACGGGAGGGGCGGAGGGAAGGGGAAGGCGGGGATCGGCTACCGGCGCCAGAGCGGGGCGACGTACTTCACGTACAGCCACTCGCCCAGCGGGAGTTCGCCGAGGTCGATCCGGGCCGCTCCGACGGGGTCGGCGGGGGCCTGGCCGACGGTCAGCGGGAGGCTGACGACGGGCATCCGGATCGGGGTGGCGGCCACCGGGAAGAAGGCCGACATGGGCGCGGTGCTCTCGGTGCGGTCCGTCGCGGCGACGCTCGCGGTGCCGGTCTGCTCGCGGGTCATCAGTCCGGCCCGGTAGAAGCGGACGGCGGAGTCCGGGCGGACGGCGGACAGGTCGGCGGTGTTCGGCAGGACCAGCTCGACGCGGCCGCCGTCGTGGGCGACGTATCCGGCGGCGATGGTGTGCGGCGCCTTGACGAGGACCAGTGCGGCTGCGGCGGCTCCGGTGAGGAGCACGGCCGCGGCGATGGTGCGCCACAGCGGGGCGCCGGCGGTGCGGCCCTCGGAGGCGAGCTTGGTGAAGCCGAGGCCGAGGCGGTAGACGAGGTAGCAGATGGCCATCAGGACGGTGCTGGTGCCGACGGCGCCGAGCCGCTGGAGCAGGTCGGACCACAGGGTCAGGGCGCCCGCGATGACGTAGAGGGGGAAGGCCATGCAGGCCAGTCCGAAGGCGACGGCCCAGCGGCGGCCGTCCAGTTCGCGGGCGTAGCCGCGGCCGCCGAAGAGGATCCGGGCGAGGAAGCGGCGGGCGTCGGTCATGGCCCGGTCGCGCAGGTGCGGGATGTCGAGGTGGCTCATCAGGGCGATGTAGCCGTCGAGCTTCACGAAGGGCAGCAGGTTGACGATGCCGCTGACGTAGGTGGCGACGGCGAAGACGAGGACGGCGTCGCGCAGGTCCGAGGGTGCCAGGAACAGGGCGGTCAGGGCGGCGGCCCCGGCGATCACGGTCTGGGTGGCGATGCCGGCGAGGGCGACGCGGACGCGCTGTTCCTTGCGGGAGAGCCGCCAGCCGTCGGAGACGTCGCAGAAGAACGCGGGCGACATGTAGAAGAGCATGAAGCCCATCCGGCTGGGCCGGCCGCCGTAGTACGTGAGGACCGCGCCGTGGCCGACCTCGTGGACGGCGGTGGTGGCGAGGACGCCGATCATCACGCCGAAGTAGGCGTAGAAGGGGAGCGGCCGGCCGAGCGCCGCGTCGACCTGGGGGGACAGCAGCGCGAGGGCGAGGATCCCGCCGAGGACGAACAGGGCGGCGACGGCGGCCGAGGCGCGTCCGGCGAGGAGGCGGATCACGGGGGCGAGGCGGGCCAGGAGCCGCTCGGGGTGCAGCACCGTGAACTGGAGGGTCATCGGCGGCACGAAGCGGAACCAGGTGCTTCGGCGTTCGGCGGGCTTGCCGTCGTCGAGGACCTTGGAGTCGGCGAGCTTCTCGACGGCGGTGCCGACGTGCTGCGCGGTCCACGGCGGGCCGAGGACCTCGGCGAGGCCGGTGTGGTCGAGGGAGCCGTCCATCGCCCGGACCAGGCGGGCCAGGTCGGGCTGGAGGCGGAAGTGCTGGTGGTTGCCGCGCTGGAGGACCCAGGGGGCGCCGCTCTCGATGGGCTCGTGGATCTCCACGTTCGCGGCGATGCGGGGGCGTTCCAGGAGCGCGGGGTCGAGGTCGTCCGCGGCGGCGGCCGGCTTGGGGGCCGCCTTCCGGATGAGGGTCTTGGTGGACATGTCCGGATCACCCCTGGATGACGTCGCGGGAGAGCAGCAGGCGGCGGGCGGCGGTCCCGGCGGCGGCGAGCCAGCCGGCGAGGACCAGGAGCGCGAGCGGTACGGAGAGCAGCTCGGGCTTGCCGTCGAGGTAGACGGAGCTCATCGCGATGGTGGGCAGGTAGGCGGCGACGTCCGGGACGATCTCCTGGAGGCCCGGCTCGACGAGCAGGGTGAGCGCGATGACGGTGACGACGGTGGCGAGCTGGTTGCGGAGGATCCAGCCGAGGAGCGCGCCCCAGGGGGCGGCGATCACGTTGACGGTGATCACGCCGAGGACGATCCGGGTGGTGTGGCCGGTCCAGTCGCCGTCGTAGCCGAAGTGGCCGGGAAGGGTGAACGCGCACAGCACGGCGAGGGCGGCGGCGAGGAGGCCGTTGACGAGTCCGGCGGCGGTGGCGACGAGGGCCTTGGCGGACAGCAGGCGCATCCGGCCGCCGCTGAGCAGGACCGAGCGGGCGATGGAGCCGGAGTTGTACTCGCGGGTGACGAGGATGCCGCCGAACACGGCGGACATCAGGAAGGTCATCATCCACGCCTGGGCCATGTCGTCGGTGACGGCGGCGGCGGTGCTCTTGCCGAGGGCGATGGCCTCGTCGCCGGTGGAGGCGTACCCGAAGCAGGTGAGGAGGGACATGAAGATCCCTGCGGTGGCGAGGATCAGCCAGGTGCGGCCGGTCCAGGCCTTCATCCACTCGCCGGCGAGGACGTTACGCATGGGTCAGCCTTTCGGTGCGCGCGGCGGTCTCGGCATCTGCGTCCACCAGCGAGAAGAAGCGGTCTTCGAGGCGCTGGGCGCCGTCGGAGGTGAGCTCGGCGAGGGAGCCGGCGAAGCGCAGGGTGCGCTGGATGACGACGATGTCGTCGACGGTCTGCTCGACCTCGGCGAGGAGGTGGCTGGAGACCAGGACGGTGCGGCCTTCGGCGGCCAGGGCGCGCAGGGTGTCGCGCAGCCAGCGGATGCCGTCCGGGTCGAGGCCGTTGGCGGGCTCGTCCAGGATCAGGAGTTCGGGGTCGGCGAGCAGGGCGGTGGCGAGGGCCAGGCGCTGCTTCATGCCGGTGGAGTAGCCCTTGGCGGGGCGGTCGGCGCTGTCGGCGAGGCCGACGCGGTCGAGGACCTCGTCGACGCGGGTCGCGGAGACGCCGAGGGTGCGGGCCCAGATCCGCAGGTCGCGGCGGCCGGAGGCGCCGGGGGTGGGGCCGATGCCGTCCATGCAGACGCCGACGCGGCGGGCTGCGTCGGGGAGTTCGGTGTAGGGGTGGCCGAAGACGGTGGCGGTGCCGGAGGTGGGGCGGGCCAGGCCGAGGAGCATGCGCAGGGTGGTGGACTTGCCGGCGCCGTTGCGGCCGAGCAGTCCGGTCACCCGGCCGGGGCGGACCTCGAAGGTGACGTCCTGCACGGCGGTGAACGGGCCGAACTCCTTGGTGAGGCCCGAGGCGCGGACGACGCCGGCGGCGCTCATCGCTTGCCCGCGGCGACGTTGGCGCCGACCTTGGCGGCGCAGGCGACGAGGCCGATCCCGATGACGGCCATGACGGCGACGAGCGCGGGGCCGGTCAGCTGCGCGTTGGCGACGGCGAGTGCCAGCGCGAGCAGCGCGGCGGTCGTCCCCAGCTGTCCGTTCGTCCCCTTGCGGGGGTTCTCCTTCGGCATGTTGGCTCCCTCTTCCTTCTGCTCTGTGCGTGTGGTGCGTGATGCGGGTGCAGGGGGGCCCGCGGCGGTGGCTCGCGCCACCGCCACGGGACCAAGTCACCCTGGGGGACCGGGGGTCCGGTCCGCTGTGGTGTGGGCAGCCGCCGGGCTGCCGGTGGATCAGGTGGCGAGCGTGGCGCTGGCGACGGCGATGCCGCTGACGACCAGGCCCTGCTTGAAGCCGGACCAGAAGGACGGGGCCTCCATGGCCTCCAGCTCCTGCATGCCGAGCTCGAGGTTCTCGGTGGCGATGTCCTGCTTCACGATGTCCTGCATGGTGTTCTCCCTCGTGGGTGTGGGGTGTTGTGGTGGGTGGAAGGCGTACCGCCGTCTGCGGTACGGGCTTCTCAGGTGGCGATGATGGCCGCGGAGGCGACGTACGAGCCGTAGCCCGCCGCGGAGGCGACGACGACGCCGGCGCTGACGCCGATG
>NZ_JBIVEG010000015.1:96649-112040 GCF_044747545.1 Streptomyces sp. NPDC090077 | reverse complement strand
ATGCCGGTCCACCAGCCCGGGGCCTCCATGGCCTCCAGCTCCTGCATGCCGAGCTCCAGGGCGGGGAAGGCGTCGATCGCGAGGTTGTCCTGCATGGGTCGTTCTCCTTGTCCGTGTGGGGTGTTCGGTGGGTGGTGCCGGGTGTACCGCCGTCTGCGGTACGGGTTTCTCAGGTGGCGATGATGGCCGCGGAGGCGACGTACGAGCCGTAGCCGGCCGCCGAGGCGACGACGACGCCGGCGCTGACGCCGATGCCGGTCCACCAGCCCGGGGCCTCCATGGCCTCCAGCTCCTGCATGCCGAGCTCCAGGGCGGGGAAGGCGTCGATCGCGAGGTTGTCCTGCATGAGAGGTACTCCTGTTCCGGGTGTGTCGATCAGGGCGTGCTCTGTGCGTGGGATGTGGTCTCCCGTCCGCACCTCGCGGCGGTGCCTGCGGGTGCGGAAGTTCGTGGTGCCGGGCCGGTGTCAGGCCGCGGCGGCGTCGGCCAGCAGGCCGTAGACGTCGTCGGTGCGCAGGCCGCCGAGCATCGGCAGTCCGGCGCCCCAGGCGCGGACGGTGCGGTGGGCGACGTCGGCGAGCCGGTCGGGGCCCGCGGTGATGCCGCGGCCGATGCCCCAGTGGTCGATGAGGGCTTCGATGCCTTCCGCCGGGTCCGCGGGGAGGTCCGCGGGGGCGGTGGCCCGCAGCCGGTTCCACAGGTGCCGGAGCCGGTCGGCGGAGCCGAGGCGGGCCTCGCCGTCGGAGATCGCCCGCCACAGGTGCGGCAGGATCGCCGCGACCGCGGTCATCTTGCGCACTCCGAGGGCGGAGGACAGTTCGTTGGCGATGAGCCAGCCCTTGACCGCGTACAGGTCGCGGCCGAGGTGGGCCCATTCGGCGTGGCTGAGGCCGCTGAGTTTGGCGATCTCCAGCCGGAGCCGGTCGTCGGTGGGGCGGCCGGCGCGGCGCGCGGCGCGCACCTCGTGGCCCAGCAGCACCAGCCGTTCGGCGATGGTCTCCACCAGCGCGTCCTCGGTGGGCAGGTCCCCGTGGTCGCCGACGTACGGGCTGACCACGCGGTGGAGCGCTTCGAGGACTCCTTCGGCGACGAGTTCGTCGTCGAGGGTGGCGGTGGCGAGCGGGTCCAGGACGGCGGCCCTGGGCCGCAGTGCGGTGCCCATCACCAGCCGCTTGCCCTGGCCGGGGTAGCCGAGGCAGGCGACGCCGCTGGACTCGGTGCCGGTGCCGACCGTGGTGGGGACGGCGACCAGCGGGAGTCCGTGCCGGGTGGTGTGGCCGAGGACCAGCAGTCCGCTGCGCTGCGGCACCGTGAGGCGGGCGTACGCGTCGGGGTTGGTCCGGATGAGGGCGGCCAGCTTGGCCTGGTCGAGGAGGGAGCCCCCGCCGATCCCGACGAGCAGTTCGGCGTCGGCGACCCGGGTGGCGAGCGCGGCCACCGTGTCCAGGTCGCCGGGGCCGGACAGCTCCAGCACGGTCGTGTCGTACCGGTCCCCGGCGAGCAGGGTCCGGATCCGGGCGGTGACCGGGGCGGTGGCGACGGCCGGGTCCACGAGGACGGTGATCCGCCGCTCGGGTCGGCCGGTGAACCAGGCGCCCAGGCTGTCGCAGCCGATCAGCTGCTGGGCCGGGGCGTGCCAGCCGGCGCTCACGCCAGGGCCTCGGCCGCCGGGGCGGCGGTCCGCGCCAGGTGGAGGTCCAGTCCGGCGGTGACGGCGGCGAGGAGTTCGGTGAGTTCGGCGTCGGTGTAGGTGAGGGCGGGGAACAGCTGGATGCCGTGCACGCCGGGGTGGACGATGGCGCCGGCGTCCCGGATGGCGCGGACCAGGGCGTGGACCTGATCCTGCGGGAAGGGGGTGCCGTCCGGGTCGCACAGCCGGACGGAGCGGAAGCAGCCGAGGCCGGTGGTGGCGGCGACCCGGGGGTGGCCGGCGACGAGGGCGTCGAGTTCGGTGTCGAGCCGTTCGGCCAGGCGGCGGCCGAGGGCGACCGCGTCGAGACGGCGCATCTCGTCGAGGGTGGCGGTGATGGCGGCGCAGGTGACGGGGGTGCCGGCCTGGGTCTCGCCGTGGGTGAGCATGGCGCCGGCGTCGGTGAAGGCCTGCGCCACCTGGTGGGAGGCGAGGACGACGGCGGCGGCGCTGGTGCCGTTGGTGAGTCCCTTGGAGGAGACGAGCAGATCGGGCTGTTCGGCCCACTGCTGGGAGGCGAAGAGGCTGCCGGTGCGGCCGAAGCCGGTGGCGACCTCGTCGGCGACCAGCAGGAAGCCGTGTTCGCGGCGCAGCCGGAGCAGTTCGGCGAGGTACTCCTCGGTGAGGGGTACGGCGCCGCTGCCGAGGACGGGTTCGACGACGACGGCGGCGATCTGGGCGCCCTGGCGGGCCATGAGCGTGTTCAGCTCGGCGGGGTCGTTGGGGGCGACGTGGCGGACGAACCGCTGGTCGACGCCGTACAGCTGCTGGCCGAGGTCGTCGCCGGTGAGGGCGAAGCTGCCGAAGGTGAGGCCGTGGTAGCTGCCGCGCAGGCCGACGACGACCTTGCGGCGGGGCTCCTCGCGCAGGGCGTGGTAGTGCCGGGCGACCTTCATGACGAGGTCGTTGGCGGCGCCGCCGGAGGTGGAGAACAGCACGCGGCCGTAGTGGTCGGGGCCGGCCGCTTCGACGAGGGCCTCGGCGGCGCGCCGGGCGTAGACGTTCTCGTAGCGGAAGACGGAGAGGTAGGAGGCTTCGCGGAGGGCTTCGGCGGCGGCGTCGGCGATGGCCTCGTTGCCGTAGCCGATGTTGGTGTTCCACAGGCCGCTGGAGCCGTCGAGGAGTTCGCGGCCGTCGGCGAAGCGGACCCGTACGCCGTGGGCGGAGACGGCGCAGGTGTCGTCGCGGCCCTGGTCCTGGGGGGCGGTCAGGTTCGGCCACAGCGGGTGCGGGCCGGGGGTCTTCACGGTGTCGTTCACGGGGTCGCCTCCGTTTCGAGCAGGACGTCGTGGTGGCGCTCGCCGACGGCGGGCAGCGGGTGGCGGGAGCGGACGGAGAACCCGGCGGCGGCCAGTTCGGCCTCCAGGAGGGCGGCGGGCAGGACGCCGATGGTGGTGGTGCACACCTGCACGGGTCCTTCGTCGCCGAGGTCGGCGGGGAAGAGGGTGACGGTGCGGCTGCCGGAGTCCGGCGTCCAGTGTTCGAAGAGGCGGTAGGCGCGGCCGCTGTCGGTCACGATCTCCATGTCGACCTCGGCGGGGCCCTCGCCGGTGGCGGCCATGTCGACCGTCGAGAGGAGGAACCGGCCGCCGGGCTCCAGGTGCTCGCGGACGGCCCGGTAGAGGCCGGTGCGTCCTTCGGCGTCGAGGAGGGAGATGGTGGTGGTGCCCAGCACGATCGCGCCGAAGCGGCGGCCGAGGTCGAAGTCGCTCATGTCGGCCCGGACGGGCAGGCAGCGCTCGCGCAGGGCGGCCGGGACGGTGGCGAGCCGCTGGTCGAGCAGCTCCAGCATGTACGAGGAGAGTTCGAGGGCGGTGACCTGCCGGCCCAGGGCCAGCAGGGGCAGCGTGAGGCGTCCGGAGCCGGCGGCCAGGTCGAGCACGTCGCCGGGGATGCGGCGGACCAGGGCGAGGAGCTCGCGCACCTCGTGGGTGCCGGTGCCGGCGAGGTCGTGGTAGACGGTCGCGCCGACCTCGTCGTACAGGTCGCAGAGCCGGGCCCGGTCGCCGAGGGAGGCGAGGAGTTCGCCGGCGCGTCCGGGGACGTGGGCGGGGGTGGGGACGCGGTGGCCCGCGTCGGACATCGGCTTGGCGGCCGTGGTCGTCGTCATCGTCATCGTCGTCATGGCGGTCACTGCCCCGCCGTCACGAGCTCGCGGGTCCGCAGGGTGACCCCGGCGTCCTCGAAGTACGCGGCGACCTGCTCCAGGCCCGCCCGGTCGGCGTAGCCGGCGCCCGCCTCCGCCGAACCGGTGACCAGCAGCACCTCGGCGAGGCCCGCGGCGACGGGGTCGAGGCCGAAGGTGCGCCCGCTCGCCGGGTCGTGGACGAAGGCGTCCTCGCCCGCCCACAGCAGCAGCGGCAGCAGCGCGTCGGTGGTGTCGGCGGCCTCGTCGGCCGGGACGGAGGCCGCGGCGGCGTTCAGCCGGCCGCCGAACCCGGAGACCCGTACCTCGGCGGCCACGCCGCGGGAGCGCAGGTCGCGGACGGCGCCGACCGCGGCGAGGTAGCGGCCCAGCCAGGGGCGGTCCGCGGCCGGTCCGCCGTCGGCGGCGGCTGCCGATCCGAGGAGCCAGCGGGTGTCGAGCTGCTCCAGGGTGTCCTCGCCGAGGACGCCGAGCCGGGCGCCGCCCGGGGCGGTGGACAGGAAGCCGTCCTGGTCGGCGTACAGGCGGCAGCGGGGGCCGTCGCCGGCCGGTCCGGCGCCGAGGGCGGGCAGGTCGGCGAGCTGGATGACGGGGTTGGTGAGGAAGTCGGGGAAGGTGCCCGCCTGCCGGGCCTGGTCGGCGTCGGCGAGGTAGGCGTCGAGGTCCATGTCGTCGGCGACGCGGATCAGCGTCGGGCCGACCACCGACATGTAGGCGCTGACCCCGTAGTTCTGGATCTGGAGGTAGAAGTCGGTGCCGAGGGAGCATTCCAGGCCGGGCTCGCTCAGCGATCCCTCGTAGCCGGCGACGACGGGGCCGTCGGGGATTCCCGCGTCCGGGGTGTGGCCGGGGGCGAACACCACCGAGCCGGGGCCGACGAGGCCGGAGCCGAGCAGCGTGGAAAGGTGGTCCGGATTCTCCAGGACGACCGTCGCGGAGCCTTCGGCGGAAAGCTCCGCCCCCGGCTTTCCGGTACCCCAGAGCATCAGGTGCCTTTTGATTCCCGCCATGACTCCCCCTTCAAGGAATGCGAAGCAATTCGAAGCGTTTCGTGGACGTGCCGGACGCGGTGGTGCGTCGGCCGCGGTTGCGCGGTGGACGCGCCGGACGGACTCCGGCCGGGGCCGGTTCTGGGCACGCCGGATCGCGGTCCGGCCGTGCGGGGGCCGGACCCGGGTGTTCCGGGTTCAGGCCAGGGCGGACAGAATCGTCCTGAGTTCTTCGGAGGCCGCCGGCGGGCCGTAGCAATTGGCCACGCCGGTGGTGTTCAGGACGACTTCGTCGACGCCCGCCTCCTCGTACTCCTTCAGCTGTGCGACGAGTTCCGTGATGTCGCCGCTGAGGAATCCGCGCCCTTCGACGAGGGCGCGCGCGTCGAGCTCCCGGTCCGTGCCGGTGATGCCGATCCCGGACTTGCGCAGCATGTCGATGTAGTGCGGGAGTCCCAGGTGCGCGGAGTTGCTGGCGAGTGCGATCTCGCCGGCCGTGCGGTCCTTCCGGGCGAGGGCCAGCGGCACCATCGCCACGAGCCTGGGCACCGGCCGGCCGGCCTTCGCCGCGCCTTCGCGCAGCGCCGGCAGGACGGTGTCCCGCAGGTAGGCGGCCGGGGTCAGCCAGGTGATCGCCACGTCGGCGACCTCTCCGGCGAGCCGGGCCATGGCGGGCCGGAGCACGCCGAGCCCGATCTCCACCGGGGCGGAGGGGAAGGGCGCGAGCTGCGCGTCGCAGGTGACGTACTCGCCCGCCATCCGTACGTGCTCCCCGGCCAGCAGGCCGCGCACGGCCGTCAGGTACTCGCGGGCCGCGGTCAGGGGACTGCGGTACGGGGCCCCGCGCAGGGCCTGCTGGAGGGAGGGCGCCCCGGGGCCGAAGCCGGCGGTCACCGGCTGCCCGGTGGCCAGGGCCAGCGAGCGGGCCTGGAGAGCGGCCTCGTAGGGGTGGCGCAGCGGCATGAGCGTGACGCCCAGCCCGGTCGGGACCCGGAAGCCGGCTCCCGCGGCGTGGACGAACCCCTGGTGGGGTTCGACCATGAGGGACTGTCCCTGCCAGAGCCGCTGCGCCCGGGTCCAGTGGACGAGGCCGGCGTAGGGGAGGATCTGTTCCGGCCGGGTCGGCAGGAACGGTATGAGTACCGAGTGGGCGGTCATGGTGTGGCTCCCTTCTTCCTTCCTCGTTCTTTGTTCCGGGACCGTGGGGCCGTGGGGCCGTCGTGCTTAAACCCAGTCGAAGGTTTCGCGGCGGTCGACGGGGAGCTTCACCTTGGTCCCGCAGTTCTTGACGTCGATCTCGTCGGGTTCCACCACGGAGAGGAAGCAGCGGGCCTTTTCGGCCACCTGGCCGGACGCGGTGAGCTGGTCCTGGGCCGGCGGGTGGATGAAAGGACCGGAGAAGGTCAGTCCGGCCGCAACCGCGAATCCCGCGATGAGCGAGGCGATTCGGATGTGCCCGCCGAGCTGGTTCTTCTTCATGTTTCCCCCTGTGTGGATCGCCGTTGTTCCGACACAGAGAAGACTGCCGTTCGCCGGACCTGCTTTCGAGCGTTTCCCGACGCAGCTTCCTGCGTCGGTGTGTGCAACAAGCTGCACGGACGCGGGAACCAAGACCGGTGGGAACGCTTCCGTTACCCATGGCCAGCCGGTGTTCACGTTCGTATGATCAGCCCACCGTGCTGACCACACGGGGCACCATCACAAGGGGGAACCATGCGCGCCGGAAGCCTCATCCACTTGGGGATGTCAGCCGAGGACGAAGACCTGTACAGATGCCTGCTCCGGCTGACGGAGGGCACGCCCCCCGTACTGGCCGAGCACCTCGGGGCGCCGGTGCCCGAGGTGGAGGAGTGGCTGGCGCGGCTGGAGTCGATGGAGCTGACCTCCCTGGCCGACAACGGCAGCATCCGGCCGGCCCCGCCCGCGATCGCGGTGCAGCGGCTGATCGACCTGAGGCTGCGGGAGCTCCAGGAGGAGCTGCGGCGGGTGGCGGCCGAGCAGCGGGTGGTGGAGTCGCTGCTGGCGGAGCGGGACGCGGTACGTCCGGCCGTGCGCGACGCGTCGGAGCGGCCGGCCATCGAGCGGGTCGAGGGGACGCCCAACGTCCGGGCGGTGATCGACGAGCTGACCTTCTTCACCCGGGAGGAGGGGCTGACCACGCAGCCGCACGGGGCGCTGAGCGAGGCCAGCATCGAGGCGTCCCGGCCGCTGGACGCCCGGATCCTGCGGCGGGGCATCAAGATGCGCACGATCATGCGCCCGGCGGCGGTGGAGGACGCCCCGACGCTGGCCTACCTCCAGGAGATCTCGGCGATGGGGGCGGACATCCGGATCTCGGACAAGCCGCTGGAACGGATGCTGGTCTTCGACCGGGCGGCGGCGCTGACCCCGATCGACCCGCAGAACCCGCGTCTGGGGGCCCTGGTGATCCGCGAGACGGGCCTCGTCGCCAACCTGGTCTCGCTGTTCGAGCGGATGTGGTCGGACTCGGTGCCGCTGTCGGAGGCGGTCGCGGCCCGGCAGGGGCCGGAGGGCGGGCTGAGCGAGATCGAGCGCAAGGTGCTGGCCACCATGTACCAGGCGGAGAAGGACGAGAGCGGGGCCCGCGAGGTGGGCGTCTCGGTCCGCACGTACCGCAAGTACGTGGCGGACCTGATGCAGCGCCTGGGGGCGACGAACCGCTTCCAGGCGGCCCTGC
Source organism: Streptomyces sp. NPDC090077 (assembly GCF_044747545.1). Taxonomy (NCBI): domain Bacteria; kingdom Bacillati; phylum Actinomycetota; class Actinomycetes; order Kitasatosporales; family Streptomycetaceae; genus Streptomyces; species Streptomyces sp. NPDC090077. Next base: position 104,517 of record NZ_JBIVEG010000015.1, on the reverse strand, counting down.
TGGCCCGCGACCACGGCTGGATCTGAAGCGCCCCGCATCCGGCCCCCCGCCCGGCCCGGGTCCTGCCCGCGTCCCGTCCCCGTCCTGCCCGCGTCCTGGACGGTCCGGCCGCCCGGCCGGGGTACCTCCTAGCCTGGGCGGCATGACGAGCGAAGGCAGCAGCAGCGAGTTCCACGAGGTACTGCACTCCCTGCGGGTGTGGGACGTCCCGCTCCCCGGCTTCGATCCGGCCGCGGCCCCCGGCGAGCCGGCCGGCCTCTTCCGGGAGTGGTTCGTGCACGCCGCCCGGGCCGGGCAGCCCGAGCCGCACACGATGACCCTGGCCACGGTGGACGCCGAGGGGCGGCCGGACGCGCGCGTGCTGATGCTGCACGACGTGGACGAGCGGGGCTGGCACTTCGCCTCGCACTCCACGAGCGCCAAGGGCCGCCAGCTGGCGGGCCGGGCGGACGCGGCGCTGGTCTTCTACTGGCCGTCGGTGGCGCGGCAGGTGCGGATCCGGGGCCGGGTCGTGGCGGGCGGGCCCGAGGAGGGCCGGGCGGACCTGGCGGTGCGCTCGCGCGGGGCGCTGGCGGCCGCGCTGACCGGCCGGCAGAGCGAGGTGCTGGACTCCGCCGAGGAGCTGGCGCGGGCCTCGGCGGCGGCCTGGGAGCGGGCCGCCGCGGAACCGGACGCACCGGCGCCGACGTGGACGCGGTACGTACTGGAACCCGCCGAGGCGGAGTTCTTCCAGGGCGACGCCGCCCGCCGGCACGTCCGCCTGCGCTACCGCCGCCGCGCGGAGGGCGGCGGCTGGGTGCGGGAGCTGCTCTGGCCCTGAGCCGCGTACGCCGGTCCGGGGCCGGGGCTCGTGTCAGGTCGAGGTGGAGGTCTGGGGAACCGCATGGCAACGCTGGTGGCGTCGGACGTCGTCGAGGCGCGCGAGGACAGGTTCGACTGGTTCTGCGAAACCGTCTCCAGCCGGGTGATGCCCGTCCTGCTCAGCAGCCGGCACACGGCCGACTTCCGGGCGGACGTCACGGAGCTGGACCTCGGCGTGGTGCGCCTGTCCGCCGTGACGTGCTCGCCGGTGAGCTCGCGCCGCACCATGACCCACGTCCGGCGGGGCGATCCCGAGCACCTGCAGTTGGCGCTCCTCACCCGGGGCGCCGTCCGGATCTCCCAGCGGGGCAACGAGTCCGTGGTCTCGGGGGGACTCGTCCTCACGGACACCTCACGGCCGAGCGAGGGGGCGTGCGCGGACGGGACGCTCGGATCGGTGGTCGTGCAGATCCCCCGCCGGGCCCTGGCGCTCGGCCCGGACCGGCTGGACGGCCTCCTCGCACGGAACCTGCCCGCCGGCACCGGGTCGGGAGCCATCCTCGCCGACTTCATGAAGTCGCTGCTCGCACGGGCCCCGGACTGCCGCCCGGAGGAGCTGCACGGGCTGGGGGCCGTCACCCTCGACCTGGCCACCGCGTTCCTCGCGCGGCAGCTCGGCGACCCCGGGGCGACGCCCGCCGAGGCCCGTGACCAGGAGACGCTCCAGCGGATCCACCGCTTCGTCGAGAACAACCTCGGCGACCCGGACCTGACCCCCCGGGCGATCGCCGACCGGCACAACATCTCGCTGCGCCGCCTCCACGCCCTCTTCGGCGACCAGCCCCTGAGCGTCGCGGCGCACATCCGCCGCAGCCGCCTGGAGCGCGCCCGCACCGACCTCGCCCGCGCGGAGCTCAGCGGCCACCCCGTCCAGGAGATCGCGGCCCGCTGGGGGTTCGCCAGCGCCACCGGCTTCAGCCGGGCGTTCCGCCAGGCCTACGGGATCACGCCCACCGAGCACCGCGCGTCGGCCCCGGACGCCCCGGAGGCCCCCGCGGCACGCAGAGCACAGGAACCCGGCACGCCACGCACACCACGGCGCGGCGCCCGCGCCTAGATTCACCCCCGGATGACGGAGGCCGGGCCCCTGCCCGAATCGGGGGCCCGGCCTCTCCGCACCGCCGTCCGGTGCCGCCGGCCGGTCCTGCGGCGGGTCAGGCCTCCTCCGCCGGCCGGAAGACCGCCACCCACACCCCCTCCGCCGCCTCGCGGAAGGTGGCGCGCAGGGGCATGCCGATGCGCAGGTCCCCGTACGGGCAGTCCACGACCTCGGTCATCATCCGGGGGCCCTCCGCGAGGTCGACGACGGCCGCCGCGTAGGGGACGCGGGTGCCGAAGGGCGGGAGGTCGTTGCGGTGGACGACGGACCAGGTGTAGAGGGTGGCGCGGCCGCTCGCCTCCTCCCAGGTGACGCGGTCCTCGCCGGCCCAGCAGGCGGGGCAGAACTCGCGCGGGTAGTGGTGGGCGCGTCCGCAGTCGGCGCAGCGGCGCAGCAGGAGGCGGCCTTCGGCGGCCGCGTCCCAGTAGGGGCGGGTGAACTCGTCCGTCTCGGGGAGGTCGTACCGTGCGGCGGTCACGTGAAGAGTCCGATCGCCGCGTCGAGGGACCAGGTCTGCCAGGACATCGCGAGGAGGGCGACCAGCGAGATGAGGGCCATCATCGAGTTCTGGCCCTGCTCGGCCCAGTCGTGGATCATCAGGACCAGGTAGAGCAGGTTCAGGAGCAGGCCGCCGACGAGGGCGAGCGGGGTGAGGAAGCCGAGGACGAGGCCGAGTCCCAGGGCGAGTTCGGCGTAGACGACGACGTACGCCATCAGCCGCGGCCGGGGCTTCACGACCTTCTCGAAGCCGGTCTTGACGAAGCCCCAGCGGTGCTTGCCGGCGACGTCGGCGGCCCAGGCGATGCCGGTGCCGCGTTCGAACCAGCCCTTCTTGTCCTTGTGCCGCCAGCTCTCCAGCCACCACAGGCCGAGGCCTATCCGCAGCACGGCGAGCCATTCGGCGCCGGTGAGCCAGATGGTCTGCACGGTTCGCCCCTCCACCCACTCGATCTGACGGTACGTCAGTTCAGCGGATCGGAGCGGATCCCGCAAGGGGTCGGACGCGGAGGGTCCGCACGCGGAGGGGTCGCACGCGGAGGGTCCGCACGCGGAGGGGTCGCACACGGAGGGGCCCCCTCAGGCGACCGAGAACAGCCGCCCGTACCCCGCGATCCCGTCCGCCGGCTCACCCGCCGCGCGCAGGGCGGCCCACAGCAGCACCTGGTTCGCGGTCAGCACCGGCCGCCCCAGCTCCGCCTCCAGGGCCTCGATCACCCCGACCGCCCGGAAGCCGTTGCCGCCGACGAGCACCGCCTCCGCGGTGTCGGGGACCTGCTCCCGAACCCAGCCGTACAGGGCGTCCGGCCGGATCAGCGCCTGCCCGCTGGGCAGCCCGCACGGGGCCGCGTAGGGGACCTCGAACCCGGCCTCCTCGTAGTAGCCCCGCCCCAGGTCGTTCAGGGTGGCGTCGAACCACGGCGGGTCCACCAGCGCCAGCCGCGAGACCCCGAGCGCGCGCAGCGCCCCGACGGCCGCGGCGCAGGTCGCCACCACCGGCAGCCCGTCCGCCCGCTCCCGCAGCCGGTCCAGCATGTACGCCTCCCCGCGCGCGCCGATCACGTACGCGGAGCTGGTGAAGGCGTACCCGATCGCCGCCACCGGCGCGGCGGCCAGCAGCCCGACCGCGTCGTCCACGTGCGGCGGCTCGGCGAAGGCCCGGACGGGGGCGAGCGGCACGGTCGGGCCCATCACGACGCCGGGGCCCATCGCGGCGAACTGCACCCGGGCGGCGTGCAGGCCGACGTCCGCCGGGGCCATGGCGCGCAGCTCCGACTCGGGGCCGACGTCGCCGTGGGGGGTGAGGACTCCGAGGCGGACGCGCACGTCCCACCCGTCGGGCTGCCACATCGCGCACGCACTCCTCTCCAGGACCGGATGTCCCACTTTGGCAGCATCCGCGCCGACCGGGCGCCGGGCCGCGCCGGAGCCGGCCGCCGCCCGTGATCGATCCGCAATCGATTCCCTCCTCGTCCGAGACCCATCAACGCCGCGTGTCGATACGCTCACTGGCCATGCCCGAGCCCGATCTGACCTCCACCGAGCCCCGCCCCGTGTACGTGATCGGCGCGGGCCCCGGCGGCCTCGCCGTGGCCGCCGCACTGCGCGCCCGCGGGGTGCGCGCGGTGGTCGTCGAGCGGACCGGCGCGGTCGGCGCCTCCTGGCGCGGCCACTACGACCGGCTGCGGCTGCACACCACCCGGCGGCTGTCGGGCCTGCCCGGACTGGCGGTCCCGCGCCGCTTCGGGCGCTGGGTCGCGCGGGCCGACGTGGTCCGGTACCTGGAGAAGTACGCCGAGTTCCACGAGCTGGAGCTGGTGACCGGGGTCGAGGTGACCCGGATCGAGCGCGCCGCCGACGGGGAGGGCTGGACCCTGCACGCCTCGGGCGGGCGGCTGCTCGCGGCCCGCGCGGTGGTGGTGGCGACGGGCTACAACCACACCCCGGCCCTGCCCGACTGGCCGGGCCGCGAGGCGTACACGGGGCGGCTGCTGCACGCCCGCGACTACCGGAACCCGGCCCCGTACGCCGGCCGGGACGTGCTCGTCGTCGGCGTCGGGAACACCGGCGCGGAGATAGCCGTGGACCTCGCCGAGGGCGGTGCCGCCCGGGTACGGCTCGCCGTGCGCACCGTCCCGCACCTCGTGCGCCGCTCCACCCTGGGCTGGCCGGCGCAGCGCACGGGGATCCTGGTGCGCCGGCTGCCGGTGCGGTTCGTGGACCGGCTGGGGGCGTACGCCGCCAAGGCGGTCCCGGACCTGTCGGCGTACGGTCTGCCGCGCCCGGCCTCCGGCCTGTACAGCAGGGTCCTGGAGGGGGCGGTGCCGGTGCAGGACGTCGGCCTGATCAAGGCGGTGCGCACGGGCCGGGTGGAGCCGGTGGCCGCCGTGACCGGCTTCGACGGCGACGCGGTGGTGCTGGCCGACGGCACGCGGATCACCCCGGACGCGGTGGTGGCGGCGACCGGCTACCGGCGCGGGCTGGAGGGGCTGGTGGGCCACCTGGACGTACTGGACGAGCGCGGCCGCCCCATCGCGCACGGCGCCCGCGCCCCGCGCAACGCGCCGGGCCTGTACTTCACCGGGTACACGAACCCCATCAGCGGGATGCTCCGCGAGCTGTCCCTGGACGCCGAACGCATAGCCCGGGCCCTCGCGCGCACGCGCCCGGCCTAGGCCGTCTCTTCCGGATCTTGCCTGACCCGCGCCGCCCGGCACCGCACCTCGCCGCGTTGGCGGAGCACCCGAGTACGTCCAGTACAAGGGCGCCCCGCCAACGCGCCGATGCACGGCACCGGACGACGCGGGCTTAACCGGCAAGATCCGAAAGAGACGACCTAGAGGGGCCGAAACCCCCTCTGTACCGGAGCGGACGATTCTGCCACCGTTCAAGCACACCACCTCCACCACCTTTCCTGCGCATCCCTGTTCCTGACGGCGCGTCAGTTCAGTAATCTGACTACGCGTCAGCTATGGACTCATCGAGCAGGGCGGGGCGAAGCGATGCTTGGATCTACTCACGGCACCCTCACCACCGACTTCCGCGCACGCGTCGAGGCCTGCGGGGAGACCCCCAGGACGGCCGTCCACTCCACGGCGGCACCCGAGGACTCGGACGCGCTGGACGTCAGCGGACGGCCCCTGCACTCCGACGTGCCCGACCTCGACCGGTTCTTCCGGCCCGAGTCCGTGGCGGTCATCGGCGCCTCCGACACCGAGGGCAGGCCCAACACCGGCATCACCCGGCAGCTCATCGCCTGGGCCGAACGCGTCGGCGCCCGCGTCCACCCCGTCCACCCGACCCGCACCGCCGTCTTCGGACTGCCCTGCCACGCCTCCGTGGCCGAGCTGCCCGAACAGGTCGACCTCGCGGTGCTCCTCGTCGCGGACCCGCTCCCCGTCATCGAGGAACTGGCCGACACCAAGGTCAAGTTCGCCGTCGCCTTCGCCTCCGGCTTCGCCGAGACCGGCGACGCGGGCGCCGCCGCCCAGGCCCGGCTGGCCGCCGCCGTACACCGCTCCGGACTGCGGCTGCTCGGCCCGAACACCAACCTCAACGCCTTCGAGAGGTTCCGCGACGACCTCGACGGCCCCGCCATCGCCCTCATCACCCAGTCCGGGCACCAGGGCCGGCCCGTCTACACCCTCCAGGAACTCGGCATCCGCCTCTCCCACTGGGCGCCGACCGGCAACGAGGCCGACCTGGAGACCGCCGACTTCATCTCCTACTTCGCCGAGCGCCCCGAGGTCGGGGCCATCGCCTGCTACGTCGAAGGCCTCAAGGACGGCCGCTCCTTCCTGCTGGCCGCCGACCGCGCCGCCCGCAACGGGGTCCCGGTCGTCGCGGTCAAGGTCGGCCGCACCGAGACCGGCGCCCGCATGGCCGCCTCCCACACCGGCAAGCTCACCGGGGCCGACACCGTCGTGGACGCCGCCATGCGGCAGTTCGGCGTCATCCGCGTCGACGGGCTCGACGAACTCCAGGACACCGCCGCCCTCCTGGCCCGGGCCAGGCCCCCGCAGGCCGACGGGGTCGTCGTCTACTCCATCTCCGGCGGCACCGGCGCCCACTTCTCCGACCTGGCCACCGAGGCGGGCCTCACCCTGCCCACCCTCTCGGACGCCAAGCAGGACGAGCTCCACCAGTGGATCCCCTCCTACCTCAACGTCGCCAACCCGGTCGACAACGGCGGCCACCCGGTGGGCGACTGGCGCGGCCGCAAGATCATCGACGCGATCCTCGCCGACCCCTCCGTCGGCGTCCTGATCTGCCCGATCACCGGCCCGTTCCCCCCGATGAGCGACCGGCTCGCGCAGGACCTCGTCGACGCCGCCGAAGCCACCGACAAGCTGGTCTGCGTCATCTGGGGCTCCCCCGTCGGCACCGAGGAGGCCTACCGGACCACCCTCCTCGGCTCCTCCCGCGTGGCCACCTTCCGCACCTTCGGCAACTGCATCACCGCCGTCCGCGCCTACCTCGGCCACCACCGCTTCACCGCCTCCTACCGCTCCCCCTTCGCCGACGCGCCCCGCACCCCCTCCCCCTCCCACCGCAAGGCCCGGGCCCTGATGCGCCCCGGCCAGCAGCTCAGCGAACACGCCGCCAAGCAGCTGCTGCGGGCGTACGGCATCCGCGTCCCGCGCGAGCAGCTGGTGACCAGCGCGGCGGGCGCCGTCCGCGCGGCGGGCCTGGTCGGCTACCCGGTCGTGATGAAGGCCTCGGGCCCGCAGCTGGCCCACAAGACCGAACTCGGCCTGGTCAAGGTCGGCCTCACCTCGGCCAGCCAGATCCGCGACGCGTACCGCGAGCTGACGGACATCGCCCGCTACGAGAACGTCCCGCTGGACGGGATCCTGGTCTGCCAGATGATCGAACGCGGCGTGGAGATGGTCGTCGGCGTCACCCAGGACCCCCTGTTCGGCCCCACCGTCACCGTCGGCCTCGGCGGCGTCCTGGTGGAGGTCCTCGGCGACGCGGCGGTCCGCGTACCCCCCTTCGGGGAGGACCAGGCCCGCACCATGCTCCGCGAACTGCGCGGGCACGCGCTGCTGGAAGGCGTACGGGGGGCACCGCCGGCGGACGTGGACGCGCTGGTGGAGGTCGTCCTGCGGGTCCAGCGGATGGCGCTGGAACTGGGCGACGACCTCTCCGAGCTGGACATCAACCCCCTGATGGTGCTGCCCCGCGGGCAGGGGGCGGTGGCACTGGACGCGCTGGCCATATGCCGCTAGCCGGTGGGCGGGCGGGTGGGCCGCTGCGCGGAGCGGGTCCCCCGTTCCCTGGAGGCTCCGCCCCCAGACCCCCGCGCCGCAAAAGCCCGGGGGGGGGGGTGTTGCCCCCCCGCCGGCGGTTGGGGGGGCGGGGCGGGAGCGCCCGAGGGGGGCGGGCGCCCCCCCCGGGACGGGCGACG
>NZ_JBIVEG010000015.1:41567-96639 GCF_044747545.1 Streptomyces sp. NPDC090077 | reverse complement strand
GGCGAGGCTGGATCTTCCAGCCTCGCCGGCGTTTGAGGCGCGGGCGCGGTAGCGCCGTAGGGGTCCGGGCGCAGCCCGGGGAACGGGCGAAGGGCGGGTAGGGGACCTCCGCCCCGCGCAGCGGCCAACCACCCGCACACGCCCACCGGCACCGGCCCCGGCCCCGGCCAGACCCCGCCCGGGACCACACCAACCCCCGCCCGGCCAGGGCAACGGCAACGACGAACGGAGACCCCATGCCCCCCTCGGACGAGATCCTGCACCGCACCGACGCCGCCGTCAGCTGGATCACCCTCAACCGCCCCGACGCCATGAACGCCCTCACCCCGGCCCAGCGCGACCGCGTCATCGGGCTGCTCGACGCCGCCTCCGCCGACCCCGGCGTCCGGGCCGTCGTCGTCACCGCCACCGGCAAGGGGTTCTGCGCCGGTGCCGACCTCCGGGGAGGGAACACCGCCGGCGAGCGGGTCGCCGGCGACGTGGCGCGCATGATCCGGCTCGGCGCGCAGCGCCTGATCACCGCGGTCCTGGACTGCGAGAAGCCCGTCATCGCCGCCGTCAACGGCACCGCCGCCGGCATCGGCGCCCACCTCGCCCTCGCCTGCGACCTCGTGATCGCCGCCGACACCGCCCGCTTCATCGAGGTGTTCGTCCGCCGCGGCCTGGTCCCCGACGGGGCCGGCGCCTACCTCCTGCCCCGGCTGCTCGGTCCGCAGAAGGCCAAGGAGCTGATGTTCTTCGGGGACGCCGTCCCGGCCGAGGAGGCCGCCCGGCTCGGTCTGGTGAACCGGGTGGTCCCCGCGGACGGGCTGGAGGGCGCCGCCCGCGAGTGGGCCGAGCGGCTCGCGCAGGGCCCCACCCGTGCCCTCGCGCTCACGAAGCAGCTGGTCAACGCCTCCCTCGACGTCGACCGGGCCACCGCGCTGGCCGCCGAGGCCACCGCCCAGGAGCTCAACATGACCACCGCCGACGCGAACGAGGGTGTGGCCTCCTTCGTGGAGCGGCGCACCCCGAAGTACCTGGGGCGCTGAGTTCTGCCCCGAACGACTGAAATCGATCACCCATGAGGCAGCAGTGATCAATTCGCCGCGCCCGACGGGCTTCGTTCATGTGAATAGCTGACCGCATGGGTCCTACCTGGCGAGCGAAAACCCGGCTGCCACGCGCACTGTCCGCACTGTGCGCGGCGACGGCCTCCGTGTTCCTGTCCGCGGTCCCCGCCCGGGCGGCCGCGCCCGCCCCGGAGGAGCCGGCCGACCTGACGGTGACCGCCGCCGTGGGCCCGCAGCACACCACGCGCGCCACCGAGACGTACGACTACCTCGTGACGGTGACCAACCACGGCCCCTCCACCGCCCGGCGGGTCACCGTGACCGACCGCCTCCCCGCCGCGCTGGAGTTCCTCACCTCCCGGGACGGCAGCTGCACGGCAGCCGGCCGGACCGTCACCTGCGGCCCCCTCCCCACCCTCGCCGTCGGCGCCTCGCACACCTGGGTGATCACGGTGCGGCTCGCGCCCGGCTACCGGGGCGAGGGCGGGGACATCGTCAACGAGGCCGTCGTCGACGCCGGCACCACCGACCCCCGCCCGGCGAACAACTCGACCTCCCTGACCGGCCTCGTCCTCCCGCCCAGCGCACTCCTCGCGGACCTCTCCCTCACCAAGACGGCCGTCCTCGCCGAGGGCCGCGAGGACGTACGGCCGGGCGAGAAGTTCACGTACCTGATCTCGGTGCACAACGCGGGCCCGGCGACCGCCCGCCAGGTCGCGGTCACCGACCGGCTCCCGGCCCCGCTGACCCTGCTGTACTCCCCCGACGACTGCACGACCGCCCCCGGCGAGGAGCCCCTCGTACGGTGTCCCGCGCTCGACCGGCTGCCGCCCGGGGCCACGGCGGAGTTCCGCATCACGGTGCGCGCCGCCGACGGCACCGAGGAGGACCGGGCCGCGAACCCGCCCGCAGGCCGGTGCAGCCCGATCGAGAACACCGCCCGCGTCACCTCCGTCGTGCGCGACCCGGACCCGTCCGACAACTCCAACGCCCCGGGCACGACCGGCCCGGACGGCGGCCGCCTGTGCCTGGTGCACGCCCCCCGCCAGAACCACGCCGACCACCACCACTCCCAGAAGCCGGGCCCCCAGCACGAAGCCGACCGGCCCGACGACCACGGCAGGCCCGCACCCGACCACGGCAGGCCCGCACCCGACGACGGCAGGCCCGCCCCCGGCCACCAGGCCCCCGCGGAGCGCCCCGCCCCCGGCGAACTCGCCGACTGCGGCACCCGTCTGCCGCAGTGGGCCGCCTGGGCCTCCGCCGCCCTCCTCACCTGCGGCGCCGCCCTGCGCGCCACCGCACGCCGCCGGTGAGGGCCGCCCGGTGGCGGGCGGCGGCCGCCGCCGCCCTGCTGTGCGCGGCCGCGTTCACGGCGACCGCCCCCGCCGGGGCCGTGCAGCGCCCCCGCGCGGCCCTCGCGTTCCCGGTGAACGAGGCCTTCGACAGCTCCGCCAACCTCGGCACGGCCAGCGGCAACGCCTCCTACCCGGCCGGCGGCGGCTGGCTGCGGCTGACGTCCGCGAGCACCGGCCAGGCCGGCACCTGGAAGATGAAGGACACCTTCTCCACCACCCTCGGCATCGTCGCCGAGTTCCGCTACGCCACCTACGGCGGCACCGCCTTCGCCGGCAAGCGCGGCGACGGGCTGTCCTTCTACCTCACCGACGGCACCGCCGCCGACGGCACCGGCCCGACCGGCGGCAGCCTCGGCTACGCCTGCTCGGGCGCGCTCTCCCGCTGCCTGACCTCCGGTGTGCCGGGCGCCTACCTCGGCATCGGCCTGGACGAGTTCGGCAACTTCTCCTCCGACGGGGTCGGCAACGGCGGCCCCGGCACCCAGGCCAACAAGATCGTGGTGCGCGGCGGCGGCAGCGGCACGACCGGCTACCGCTACGCCACCGCCGCCGACGGCCCCGGCTCGACGGTGGAGACCGGCAGCCGGGCCAACGAGCGCAAGGTGCGGGTCTCACTGCTGCCCAGCGGTACGAAGATGCTGCTGTCGGTGTGGTCGGACAGCGGCCCCGGCACCGCCCTCACCCAGCTGGTCACCGACTTCGACGTCACCACCATCACCAGCCAGCCCGCCCTCCCCGCCACCCTGAAGGTGGGCTTCTCGGCCGGCACCGGCAGCGCCACGAACATCCACGAGATCGACGACCTGGCCATCAACGTGCCCGCCGACCTGAAGGTGGTGAAGTCGACCGCGCAGTCGACGGTGCCGGCGGGCGACCCGGTGACGTACACGGTGACCGTCTCCAACAGCCAGGCCAACGACGTGACGGGCGCCGTCGTGCGCGACACCGTGCCCGGTCTCACCGACGTGACCTGGACCTGCAAGGCCGGTACCGGCGGCACCTGCGCCACGGCGTCCGGCAGCGGCAGCACCCTCGACACGAAGGCCGACCTCAAACGCGGCGGCTCCGTCACCTACACGGTCACCGGCAGGGCGCCCGCGCAGCCCGCCTCCCTCTCCAACACGGCGACGGTGACGGCCCCGGCCGACCGCACGGACACCAACCCGGCGGACAACACCTCCACCGCCTCCGACGTCACCGTCACGGCCCGCGCCGACCTGGCCGCCGAGAAGGAGGGCGTCGGGTCCGGCCCGGTGGCCCCGGGCGAGGAGTTCGAGTACCGGATCACCGCACGGAACCTGGGGCCCTCGCACACGCAGACGGTGCTGATGTCGGACACCCTGCCGGCCCCCCTGCGGTTCGTGTCCTCGTCCAGCGGCTGCACCGCCACCGGCCAGCAGCTGTCCTGTCCGCCCCGGGGTCCCGTGAACGCGGGTACGAGCGCCTCGTGGACGGTCCGCGTCCGGCTGGACCCCGCCTACACGGGCGACGGCACCGACCTCGGCAACGTGGCGTCCGTCCGGCAGGGCCTGCCCGACCCCCGGCCGGAGAACAACACCAGCGCGGCGGCCGGCCCGCCCGGCGGTCCGGCGGCCGCGCGGGCGGACCTGTCGCTCACGAAGGCGGCGCAGGACCGTGCGCCGGTCGCGCCCGGGGAGTCCTTCACGTACACGGTGACGGTGCGCAACGCGGGACCGTCCGTGGCCCGGAAGGTACGGGTCACCGACCCGCTGCCGGCGGGCCTGGAGTTCGTGTCCGGGGACGGCTGCACCGCCTCCGGCCGTGACGTGACCTGCGGGACGGAGGCGGCCGTGGACCCGGGCGGCAGCCGCGCGTGGACGTTCACGGTGCGGGTGGACCCGGCGTACGCGGGCGACGGCACGGCCCTGCGCAACACCGCGACGGCCGTGTCCGACACCGCCGACCCGAACCCGGCCGACAACAGCGGTTCGGCGGGCACCCCGGGCGGCCGGGTCGCCCCGCCGGCCGCCGACATCGAGCTGTCCAAGGGCGTGCGCGCGGGCTGACCCCCGCGCCCGCCCCGGTGCGCTCCCCCGATCTCCCGTACAGCGCTCTGTACGGTCTCTCACGCACGAAACGGAACGATGCGCGATGACGACGACCCCAGGCCGGCGGCCGGTGGCGCGGGCCCTGGCCCCGCTGCTCTGCGCGGCCGCACTGTGGGCCGCGCCGCCCCCAGCGGCCGCCCAGCCCACGACCGCCCGGGCCACGGCGGCACGGTTCGCCCCGGCCGAGGTGACGACGCACCTGGCGGTGGCGAAGGCCGCGAAGGCCCCCGGTGACCTGATCACGTACACGCTGACCGCGAGGAACAAGGGGCCGTCGGTCGCCCGGAACGTGAAGGCCACCGACCGGCTGCCGGACGGGATCACCTTCGTCGACTCCTCCGACGGCTGCACGGCCGTCGGCCAGACCGTCACCTGCGGGCCCGAACCGCAGCTGGCGGCCGGGCAGAGCCGCAGCTGGAGCTTCCACGCCCGGCTGAGCGCCTCGTACCTGGGCAACGGCAAGGACCTCGGCAACAGCGCCTCCGGCACCTCGGACGCCACCGACCCGGACCCGGGCAACAACAAGCCCGACCCGGTGCTGCCGCCCGGGCCGTTCGACCCCGTGTCGGACCTGGCCACGGTCAAGACGGCGCTGGGGGCGGGGCCGACGGTGCCTGGCCAGGAGTTCGAGTACGAGATCCGCACGTCCAACAAGGGCCCCTCGGACGCCCGCAACGTGACGGTGACGGACTCCCTGCCGGACGGGCTGACCTTCGTGTCCTCCTCCGACCCGTGCTCGGCGTCCGGCCGGACGGTCACCTGCGGCCCGCTGGCGCGGATGATCCCGGGCGGGGACGCGGTGTGGACGTTCAAGGTGAAGCTGGACCCGGCGTACGCCTCCGACGGCGAGGACCTGCGCAACACGGCCACCTCCACCTCGGCGTCGAAGGACCCCGAGCCCGCGGACAACACCTCGCGGCCCGTGCTGCCGCCGGGCGGGGTGACCGAGCCGCAGGCCGACGTGTGGACGACGAAGCGGACCGCGAACGACACGGTGATCGCCCCCGGGCAGACCTTCGAGTACGTGGTGACGGCGACCAACGACGGCCCGTCGCGCGCGTTGAACACCTCGGTCACCGACCGGCTCCCGTCGCAGCTGGCGTTCGTCTCCTCGCCCGCGGCCGACGGCTGCCAGGCCACGGACGGCACGGTCACCTGCGGCCCGCAGGCCGTGCTGGAGCCCGGGGCGTCCCGGACGTGGCGGTTCACGGTCCGTCTGGACAGCACCTACACCGGTGACGGCTCCGACATCCGCAACACGGCCACCGCCGCCGCCCGGACCAAGGACCCCAAGCCGGAGAACAACACGAGCAGCCCCGCCGGCCTGCCGGGCAGCCGCGTCAACAAGCCGACCGCGGACCTCGGGGTGGTCAAGGAGGCCGTCGGCACCCGGCCGCCGGTGCCGGGCGAGGTGTTCGACTACCGGATCCGGGTCACCAACAACGGCCCGTCGGCGGACGCGTTCAACGTGAAGCTCACCGACAACCTGCCCGAGGGCCTGTCGTACGTGTCCTCCACGCCGTCCGGCTGCACCGCCGCCGGACGCCTGGTGTCGTGCCGGCGCACCGCCCCGCTGAAGGTCGGCGAGACCGTCGAGTACCTGCTGACGGTGAAGATCGACCCGGCCTACAAGGGCACGGGCTCCGACCTGAAGAACACCGCCGAGGTCACGGCCGACAACATCGACCCGGCGTCGCAGAACGACAAGGGCACCGCGACCGTCCCCGGCGGACACGTGGCGGAGGCCTCGGCCGACCTGGCCATCGTGAAGCGGGCGGTGCAGACCGCCGCGATCGCCCCGGGCGAGAGCTTCGACTACGCCCTGACGGTGACCAACAACGGCCCCTCGCAGGCCGACCAGGTCACCGTCACCGACACCCTGCCGACGGCGCTGAGCTTCGTCTCGGGCGACGCGGCCTGCACCTCGGGCCGGACGGTCACCTGCGGCCCGCTGGCGCACCTGGCCCCGGGCGCCTCGGTGACCTGGGTCATCAGGGTGAAGCTGGACCCGGAGTACACCGGCAACGGCTCGGACATCCGCAACACGGCGACGGTCGACTCGCTGACCGCCGACCCGCGTCCGGCCAACAACACCAGCGCGGCGGCCGGCCCGCCCGCGGGGACCGTGAAGGAGCCGACGGCCGACCTGGAGGTGGGCAAGACGACTCCGTGACCCGGCCCGGCCGGCGGGGCGCACGCCCCGCCGGCCGGACCCCGGCCGCCCCTTCCGCTACATCCCGGGGGCGGGCTTCAGCAGCGCGAACACCGCACCGGCCGGGTCGGAGGCCCAGGCGATCCGGCCGACGTCGGGGACGTCCACCGCGGGCATGAGCACCGCTCCGCCGTTCCCCTCGACGGCCGTGACGGTGGCGTCGACGTCGGACACGTGGAAGTACGGCACCCAGCGCGGCACCATCGTCGAGGCGCCGCCCGCGCCCTCGCCCTGCGGGGCCACCCCGCCGAAGGACCCCTCCTCCTGGTCCCCCTCGCCGATGCTCAGCACCCGGTACGTCATCCCCGGCGTCTCCATCTCCACGTACCGCCAGCCGAACACCCCGGCGTAGAAGCGGATCGCGGCGACCGGGTCCGGTACGTGGAGCTCCGCCCACACCAGGGTGTTCACCTCGGAGGCGATCTCCAGCCCGCCGGTCTTGCCGGGCTGCCAGGAGGCGAACTGGGCACCCTGCGGGTCGGTGAACTGGGCCAGCCAGCCCTCGCCCATGACGTCCATGGGCTCCATCCGCACGGTTCCGCCCCCGGCCAGCACCGCCTCGGCGGTGGCCTGCATGTCGGAGCTCTGGAAGTGCACCATCCACGCCGAGCCCGCGCCCTCCTCGGTGAGCGGGCCGAGGGCGGCCACGGTCTTGCCGTGCAGCCGGAAGAAGCCGTACCCGCCCGCCTCCTCCCCCGCCGAGACGAGCTCCCAGCCGAAGACCGACCCGTAGAAGGAGGCGGCCGCGGCGGTGTCGGGGCTGCCGAGGTCGAGCCAGTTGGGCGATCCGGTACGGAAGGCGGTGCCGAGCATGGGTCCTCCAGCGGGTGGGGCGACACGGTCGCTGGCCACCATGCCCACCCCTCGCGCAGGCGGGACGGCGCACGGCCGCCCGAGGCCGGGCGGATTCACCCGTCCGGGTGCTGCGGGGACCTCCGCACCCCTTCCCATCTGACGGACCGTCAGCTTCAATCGGAAGGGTGATGGGACACGCAGGGATGGCGGCCACCGTCGTCCGATACCTCAGATCAGCCGGCTCCCCCACCTCCGCCGGACACGTCGACGCACTGCCCCGCCCCGACCTCCGGGCCGTCGGCGAGGACGAGCGCGCACCCGTCGGCCCGGCCGAGTTCCGGGCCGTACTGGGCAACTTCGCGAGCGGGGTCACGGTCGTCACCGCCCCGCCCGCCGAGGGCGAGGAGGGTCCGGCCGGCTTCGCCTGCCAGTCCTTCGCCTCGCTCTCCCTGGACCCGCCCCTGGTCACCTTCATGGTGGCCCGTACGTCGACCACCTGGCCGCGGATCGCCCGCGCCGGGGTGTTCTGCGTCAACATCCTCGGCGCCGACCAGGGCGAGCTGTGCCGGGCCTTCGCGGTCAGCGGCGCCGACAAGTTCGCCGGGGTCGCCCACCGGCCCGCCCCCGCGACCGGATCCCCGCAGCTGGACGACGTACCCGCCTGGATCGACTGCCGGATCCACGCCGTCCACACCGGCGGGGACCACCTCATCGTGGTCGGCCGCGTCGAAGCCCTGGGCGCCTCCGGCGAAGACGGCCCGCTCCTCTTCCACAAGGGCCGCTTCGCCCGCCTGGCCGACTGACCTCCGCGCGCGGGCGCCCGCCCGGACGGCCCGCCGCGCGTGATGCGGCGGCGGGCCGTCCGGGCCGCCCGGCTCAGAAGGTGAGCACCCCGCGCGCGACCCGGCCGTGGTGGGCGTCGTCCACGGCCTTCGCGAAGTCCTCCACCGGGTAGACCTCCGTCACCAGTTCGTCCAGCAGCAGCTTCCCCTGCCGGTACAGCTCGGCGTACAGCGCGATGTCGTGCTGGGGGCGCGAGGACCCGTACCGGCAGCCCATGATCGTCTTGTCCAGGTACATGGAGGACACCAGGAAGGACGCCTCCTCCTTGAAGCCCGGCACCCCGAGCAGCACCGCCTGCCCGTGCCGGTCGAGGAGGTCGACCGCCTGCCGGATCAGCCGGACGTTGCCGACGCACTCGAACGCGTGGTCCGCGCCGGTCGGCAGGACCTCCCGGACGGCCGCCGAGGTGTCGGGCACGGTGGAGGCGTCCACGAAGTGGGTGGCGCCGAACTGCCGGGCCACCGCCTCCTTCGCCGGGTTCGCGTCCACCGCGACGATGACCGACGCGCCCGCGATCCGGGCGCCCTGGATGACGTTCAGCCCGATCCCGCCGGTGCCGATGACCACGACGGTCTCGCCGAGCCCCACCTTCGCCCGGTTCAGCACCGCGCCCACCCCGGTGAGCACCCCGCAGCCGATCAGTGCGGCCGAGGTCAGCGGCACGTCCTCGGGGATCTTCACCGCCTGCACGGCCTTGACCAGGGTCCGCTCCGCGAACGCCGAGTTCGAGGCGAACTGGAACAGCGGCTGCCCGGCCCGGGAGAACGGCCGGTCCGGCATCCCGATGGCCTTGCGGCACATCGTCGGCCGGCCCCGGTCGCAGTCCGCGCACGCCCCGCAGTTGGCGAGCGTCGACAGCGACACGTGGTCACCCGGCGCCACGTGCGTCACCCCCGCCCCCACCGCCTCGACCACACCGGCGCCCTCGTGACCGAGCACCACCGGCGGCGGGAAGGGGATGGTCCCGTCGATCACCGACAGGTCGCTGTGGCACAGCCCGGCCGCCGCTATCGCGACCAGCACCTCACCCGGCCCCGGCTCCCGTATCTCCAGGTCCCCGACCACCTGGGCCTGCTTGCCGTCGAACACGACGCCTCTCACCTGGGCTCCTTAGGCAGGCCGAGCACCCGCTCGGCGATGATGTTCCGCTGGATCTCGTCCGAGCCGCCGTAGATCGTGTCGGCCCGGGTGAACAGGAACAGGCGCTGCTCCTCGTCGAGCCCGAGTTCGTACGGCTCCCCCTGCGCCCAGAGCCCCGGCCCGGCCGCCGCCACCGCCCCCCGCACCTGGACGGCCAGCTCCCCGAGCCGCCGGTGCCACCCGCCCCACAGCAGCTTCGCCACGCTCGGCGCGCCGGGATCCCCCGCCGCCGCCCCCAGCGTCCGCAGCGCGTTCCAGCGCATGGTGCGCAGCTCCGCCCACTGCCGTACGAGGCGCTCGCGCAGGACCGGATCGGGGGCGCCCGCGGTCGCGTACGCCGTGACCACGCGCTCCAGTTCGGCGGCGAAGCCGATCTGCTGGACGAGGGTGGAGACACCCCGCTCCAGGGCGAGCAGGCCCATGGCGACGGCCCAGCCGTTGCCCTCGCCTCCGACGACCTCGGCGGCGACGGCCCCGTCGAAGAAGACCTCGTTGAACTCGGCCGTGCCGGACATCTGCCGGATCGGGCGGACCTCGACGCGGCCCGGCTGGTCCATCCGCACGAGGAGGAAGGACAGCCCCCGGTGGCGCCGGGAGCCGGCCTCGGTGCGGGCCAGGACGAAGCACCAGTCGGCCTCGCGGGCCAGGGAGGTCCAGATCTTCTGCCCGGTGACGCGCAGCAGCCCGTCCGCCGCGTCGCGCACGGCGACGGTGCGCACCCCGGCGAGGTCGGAGCCGGCGCCGGGTTCGCTGTAGCCCTGGCACCACAGCTCCTCGCCGCGGGCGATCGCGGGCAGGAAGCGGTCCTTCTGCTCGCGGCTGCCGTAGGCGATCAGGGTGGGGGCGAGGAGGTTCTCCCCGATGTGGCCGACCCGGGCGGGGGCGCGCAGCGCCGCGTACTCCTCGGCCCAGACGACCTGTCCGGTGAGGGAGAGCCGCCGGTTGCCGTAGCCCTCCTCCTGCCAGCCCTGGCCGATCCAGCCGCCCCGGCCGAGCTCGCGCTCCCAGTCGCGGCGGACCCCGACCCCTTCGTGTTCGCTGCCCGGTCCGCCGAGGCCGACCGCCTGCGCGTACGGGCCGACGAGGTGCCCGGTGAGCCATGCGCGGGCGCGGGCGCGCAGTGCCGCGTCCTCGGCCCCGAAGCTGAAGTCCACGCCGCTCCCCTCCCTCTCAGGCGTTGGGCCGGTCCTTGGCGGCGGCGGCCTTGGCCATGGCTTCGAGCTGGGCGAGCATCGGCATGGGGTCGGTGCCGACGGTCCCGGGGAGGAAGTCGGCGATCTTCTCCGGGGTCCAGGCGCCCTCGGCGTAGCCGGCGCGGAGCTCGCGCGGCTGGGCCCAGACGGCGATCTTGGGGCCGGCGATCGTGTAGACCTGCCCGGTGATGTTCTCGGCCTTGGCGCGGTCGCTGAGCAGGTAGGTCACGAGCGCGGCCACGTCCTCGGGGTCGCCGATCTCCTTGAGCTCCATCGGCACGTTGGCGGACATCCGGGTGCGGGCGACGGGTGCGACGGCGTTGGCGGTGACCCCGTACTTGTTGAGGCCGAGGGCGGCGCTGCGGACGAGGGAGATGATCCCGCCCTTGGCGGCGCTGTAGTTGGCCTGGGCGACGGATCCGGTGTGGTTGCCGCTGGTGAAGCCGATGAGCGTGCCGGAGCCCTGGCGGCGCATGACGGCGGAGGCGGCCCGGAAGACGGTGAAGGTGCCCTTGAGGTGGGTGGCGACGACGGGGTCCCACTCCTCCTCGGACATGTTGAACAGCATCCGCTCGCGCAGGATGCCGGCCACGCAGACGACCCCGTCGACGCGCCCGTACTCGGCGAGGGCGGTGTCGACGATGCGCTGGCCGCCGGCCATGGTGGAGATGTCGTCGGCGACGGCGACGGCCTCGCCGCCGGCGGCCTGGATCTCCTTGACCACGTTCTCCGCGATCTCGCTGGTGGGCTCGCCGCCCTCGATCCCGACCCCGTAGTCGTTGACGACGACCTTGGCGCCCTCGGCGGCGGCGGCGAGCGCCACTGCCCGGCCGATGCCCCGGCCCGCGCCGGTGACGGCGACCACCTTCCCTGCCAAGAAGTTCCCCACGGCCGACCCCTTCCCGTGTTTTCTGACGGACCGTTAGATTCTATGACCAGTCAGATCCCTTCACACAAGCCCTGAGCAAGCCCCGAGCCCTAGGAGCTGATGGCCGGTGTCCCTCCCTCCCGAGTTCCACGAGATCGCCAAGCGGATCAACAACTGGGGCCGCTGGGGCGCCGACGACGAGATCGGCACCCTGAACCTGGTCACCGACGAGGTGGTGCGGGCGGCGGCCGCGGAGGTCCACACGGGCCGCCGGATCCCCCTCGCCCTCCCCCTGAAGGAGGACGGCGTCCAGTCGGGCCTCATCCCGGGCCGGGTCAACCCCTTCCACACCATGGTCCAGATCAACCAGGAGCTCTTCGGCCCGGGCACGGTGGCCTGCTCCGACGACGCGGTGACGATGGGCCTCCAGTCGGCCACCCACTGGGACGCCCTGACGCACGTCTCACACTCGGGCCGCATCTACAACGGCCGCCCGGCGTCCACGATCACCGCGCACGGGCGGGCGGAGTTCAGCGGCATCGACAAGGCCCGGCACATCGTCTCGCGCGGGGTCCTGCTGGACGTGGCCCGCGCCAAGGGCCTGGACCGGCTCCCGGGGGGCCACGCGGTCACCCCCGGGGACCTGGCGGAGGCGGAGGAGTTCGGCCGCGTCACGGTCCGCGCGGGGGACGTCGTCCTCGTCCGCACCGGGCAGATCCAGGTCTACCTGGCGGGCGACAAGCACGGCTACGGCTTCCCGTCGCCCGGCCTGTCCGTCCACACCCCGGAGTGGTTCCACGCGCGGGACGTGGCGGCCGTCGCGAACGACACCCTCACCTTCGAGATCTTCCCGCCGGAGATCGAGAACCTGTGGCTGCCGGTGCACGCGCTGGACCTGGTGGAGATGGGCATGCACCAGGGCCAGAACTGGAACCTGGAGGAACTGTCCACAGCCTGTGCGGAAGCCGGCCGGCACTCCTTCCTCCTCTCGGCGATGCCGGAACCCTTCGTCGGCGGCACCGGCACCCCGGTGGCCCCGGTGGCACTGCTCTGACGGGTCAGGCCGGGCCGGACCGGTAGTCGGGCGGGAAGTCGCCCGGCCGCGTGGGGGCCGCCCATCCCTCCGCAAGCGCGTCCGGGGGCGGGTCGCCGACCGCCCCCGGGACATCCGTCCCGTCCGGCGGAGCAGGCGCCTCCGGGCCCTCGCACCCTGCCGGTTCGGGAGGTGCGTAGCCGAACGTGTTGCGTGGCTGATCCTCGGAGGGCCGCATCCCGCAAGGGTACGAGCCCTTCCCGACGACGGCCGGCGCCAGCCCCATCACGCCACGCAACCGCCTCCACAGCGGACGGTGACGAAACATCCCGCCCGGCCAGCAAGAACGATGCGTGGACCACGCATCAGTTCGGAAACTCCCGGGGCCCCTGAGACGCACGCAGAGCAGAGGTAACCCGACAAGAGCCGCAACCCGGCCGATTCACCCCTTTCACGCCCTACCGCGACTTCGGAACGATGAGTCCCGCGACTCCCAGACCGCCGCCACGAGCGGCGGCCACCTGGCTGCCGAAGACGAAAAGGGGAACACCCATGTCACCGCGCAAGATCCTCGCGACGATGACCGCGGCCGCGGCCCTGATCGCGGGCCCGGTCCTGACCGCCGAAGCCGCCTCCACGACCGCCTACTCCCAGCAGACCACCGCCGCCGGCCTCACCGCCGCGCAGACCGCCGGACTCCAGCAGCAGGTCGACGCCTTACTCGCGTCGGACCCGTCGGCCCGCCAGGTGTCGGCGAACAAGCTGTCCACCGCGGGCGGCAGCGTGGTCCTGCGGGCCCCGGGCCAGACCGATACCCGCGACCTCGCCTCTCCGGACACGGCGCTGGCCTGTAACAACGGCCACCTGTGCATCACGGACGGCAACGGCAACAACTACGACTACTACCGCTGCGGCTACTACGACTTCAACGGCATCGGCAACGGCACGTTCAACAACAACCAGACCTCCGGGACGCGGGCCCGCTTCTACAACAGCGACGGCAGCGAGCGCTGGTCGAACGTGGCCAAGGACACCGGCACCGCGAACTGGACCCCGGTCTACCACATCCGCCCCTGCTGACCCGACCTCCCGATGAGGCCGCCCGGCACCCCCGGGCGGCCTCGCCGCGTCACACCGCCACCTCGAAGCTGAACCACACCACCTTGACGCAGTCCCCCTGCGCGACGGCCGCCCAGTCGTCGGCGGTGGCGGCGACGAGCGCGAGCCCCCGCCCGCAGGTGGCCATCACCCCGCCGCCACCCTGCTCGGGCCACCGCTCGGGCGCGCAGTCGTAGACGTAGACGGTGACCCTCCCCCCGAGCAGGGACACCTCGACGGCGATCTCGGGGGTGCCGGTGTGGCGGTGCGCGTTGGTCACCACCTCGGACACGCAGAGCCGAGCCCGCTCCCCCACTTCCGACCCACACCCGGCACTCCGCAACACCGCCACCACCCAGTCCCGGGCGACCTTCACCGTCGCGGCCCGACTGGGCGCGACCATCCGGTAGGTGAGTCCCCCCTCCGGTTCGGATCCGACGTGGTCCAGGGCGCTGACGCTCATGACACTCCTCCCATGCGGTACGAGTTCACGCTTCCCGTCGGTCCGGCGTGCCGTGGCATGGCCGCCCCCAGGTGGCGCGCGCCAAGGCGCGCGCCGGCGGCTGCACTTCGGTCTTCGTTGCCGTGCGACGCGATGCGGACACTGACTGTAGCCACTCCGTCATACGGTTGCTACGCAATCCGTAAAACTAGAGCGACGGGTGGACCCTGCTCCCGGCCGCAGGCCAAGATGAGAGCCGACAGGAGGGGACGCCGATGCCGCCAAGGAAGGCTCCGACCGCCCGACAGCGCCGACTGGGCAGCGAGCTTCGCAGGATCCGGGAACACGCGGGCATCTCGATGACCGAAGCCGCATCCCAACTGAGCACCGACCGCACCAACATGAGCAATGTCGAGAGCGGCCGCTTCGGCGTCAGCAGCGACCGCGTGCGCACCTGGGCGAGGCACTACGGCTGCCCCGACACGGCCTACGTGGACACCCTGGCGGCCATGGCCGAGGAACGCGTCCGGGGCTGGTGGGAGGACTACCGCGACGACCTTCCCGCGAGCCTGCTCGACCTGTGCGAGCTGGAACACCACGCCGTGGCCCTCCGCAGCGTTCAGATCATGCACGTGCCGGGGTTGTTGCAGACCGAGGACTACGCCCGCGCGGTCTTCGAGGAAGCGGTTCCACCCCTGCACCCGGTGGACCTGCGACGCTGCCTCTCGCTTCGGATGCGCCGCCGGGACGTGCTCGACCGCAAGGACGCGCCCGCGTTCACCTTCCTGATCCACGAGGCCGCCCTGCGGATGCGGTTCGGCGGCCGCAAGATCACGTCCACGCAGCTCGACTACCTGCTGAAGCAGTCCGAGCGGGACAACCTGACCGTCCGAGTCATCACCTTCGAAGCCGGCGGCTTCCCCAACGCCGGGGGCCCGACGCTCTACGCCCACGGCCCGGTTCCCCAACTGGACACCGTCCAGACCGACATCCCGACCGGAAGCGTGCTGCTCGACGCCGAGACACGGCTCGCCAACTACCGGGCGGTGCTGGACCGGACCGAGGAGCGGGCACTCGACCCCGAACGGTCTCGCGACTTCATCCGCGAGATGGCGCAACAACTGTGAAGGCGTGAGAACAGTGGAAATTCAGTGGCGCAAATCCTCCAGGTCCGCGGACACGGGGAACTGCCTGGAAGTGGCGGTGCAGGATGGCGAGATCCTCATCCGCGAGAGCGATGACCCCGACGTCGTGATCAGGACGTCCCGGGCGAAGCTCAGGGCCTTCATCGACGGGGCCGCCGCAGGCGAGTTCGACGACCTCGCCTGACCCGCCCGACACGCCGGCCCCCCGCCCACTCCGGACGGGGGGCCTCTTGCTGCCCGACCCGGCGGCATATGCCGTATCACCCGTTAGACGTCAAACGGTTGCTACGCCTCTGCGCCCGACGCTAACGTCGAAGCGCGCCAACGGGCTCGCCCCCGAAGGCCGCAACTCCACCGTGCTCTGCGCCAGTTCGGGGGAGTGACCCGTCGCCCCCTCCCGCCGCTCGTCACGGCCCGGAGGGGGCGACCCTCGGCGACGGCAGGAGAGCCGTACATGCACGCGCACGCGCAACCCCTCCCCCCGGACCACACGGCGGCCATCCGCAAGGGGTACTGGTTCGAGGCCCTCCGCTACCGCGACGCCCGCGACCGGCCCCCCGAACTCCTCGACCGCGCCATGCTGGACACCCCCGAGGAGGCCGTCCGCCTCATCCGCCTCCAGATCCGCACCGCGCACCCCTTCGCCCTCTCCCCCACGGAAGTGCACCGAGCCCTGAACTGGGCCGACGGCGGCGGCCGCATCCACGCCCTCGCCGCCCTCCACCGCGGCGAAACCGCCGGATTCAGCATCGTCCTGCGCGGCGGCCTGCGCCCCGAATGGCGGGTCCGGCCGGTCGACTACCTCTCCCTCACCCCGGCCCCCACGGGAACCGTTCGTATGTGCGTTCGCGTCACTTGACGAGTAGACAAAGACGCTCGCGATCGCAGCTCGACTTCGGGGGGCGGGGCAGTAGTGGCCGACCACGTACCGATCAATCCGTGCACGATCCCGCAGTTCACGGGTGACCTGGACGCGTTGGAGCAGGACCACGCGGCGATCACGGCGGCCGCGGGGACGTTCCGTACCGCCGGATCGAACGTCGACAGCGAGTTCCAGGGCCTCTCGGCGTTCTACGCCGCCCCGGAAGCGGCCCAGCTGTTCGCCACCACCAAGCCGGTGAAGACGGACAGCGACTTCTTCGCCGACCAGCTCGAATCGGCGGCGAAGGCGCTGGGCGAGTACGTGACCGAGGCGCGTCCGATCGTCGCCCGGCTGAAGGAGCTCCAGGCGAAGGCGACGACCTTCACGAGCAAGATCGCCGGGGACGAGCACTGGAAGGACGACGGGAAGAAGATCGACGAGAACAACGATCTGATCCACGACGTCAACGCGGCGGCCGAGGCCTTCTGGGCGGCCGAGCGGACCTGTGCGAACAAGATCCGCGCCCTGTACTGCGCCCCGCCGCTGACGGTCAACGACGGGTCCAACGGCGCGAACATGTACGGCTACAAGGCCGATGACCTGAACAAGGTCCAGGACCTGCCGTGGGGTTCGCAGCTGGAAGAAACGCACCGCTGGTACGAGGTCGGACACTGGGCGAAGTCGTTCGTGTGGGACGGGCTCATCGTCGACGGGATCTGGGGCACGATCCGCGGCCTGGGCACCCTCGTCGGCGTCGACGGCTGGGACGCCGCCGGCCAGGCCTGGACCGGCCTGGCGAAACTCGCCACCGGCCTCGCCATCACGTCGATGCCGGGTGTGGGTGCGGCGTTCTGGGCGGCGGACGACAAGCAGCTGCCCGGCTGGCTGAAGGACTCCCGCACTGCGATGAAGGAGACCGGCAAGGCCCTGGTGGCGTGGGACGAGTGGGGCAAGAACCCCGCCCGGGCCGCCGGCGCGGTCACCTTCAACGTCCTGACCACCGTCTTCACCGGCGGCGCCGGCACCGCCGCCAAGACCGGCGCGGTCGCCAAGGTCCTCAGCGTGGCCGGCAAGGCCGGCCGCCTGATCGACCCGATCACCTACATCGGCAAGGCCGGCTCCCTCGCGAAGTTGAAGATCGGCGACCTGTTCGCGAACCTCGGCAAGGCCGACGGCGCGTTCCCGAAGGTCGACGACGTCATCTGGAAGGACCTCCCGAAGGCCGACGCGCCGGGGGTGAAGTTCCCGCACCCGGACGACACCGTCCAGCTCACCGACGACGCCCTGGGCCGGCCGCAGTACTTCGACAAGGTCACCAACCAGCTCCTGGACCACAAGGGCCTGCCCAAGCAGGACCTCACCTCGGTCCCCAAGGGCTCCGACCACCCCCTCGTCGAAGTCCCCAAGCGCCAGGAAGTCACCGTCGGCGGCCCCGGCCGCACCACGGACGTCACCTCCCACACCCCGGGCGGGACCGCCACCCACACCCCCGGCGGCACCGCCGACAACCTGCCCCACAACAGCCACACCGAACCCGGCACCGGCGGCGCAGGGCGGGGCAACACCGACACCACCCCCACCACCGGCGGAGCAACGCACACCGACACCCCCTCCACCGGCGGCCACGGCGACGGCCCCGGCACGGGCGGCGGCGGCCACGGCGGTGACGGCGGCGGCATCCCGCACCAGGGCGGCGGCGGGCGCCCCGAGCTGCCGCCCCACCGGGAGAACGCGCACAGGTACACGGACGCCGAGAAGCGCCAGATCATGGAGTACCAGGTCCACCGGGCGAACGACCCGACGGACGGCTACTTCAAGAAGTACTACAACAAGCTCGGCTACCGCCTCCGCGCCGACGTACCGGACCACACCGGCCTGGTCCCGCCGCAGCTCGTGGAGACCGCCCCCGACGTCTGGGTGCCCAAGTCGGACATCCCGCCGCCGGTCCCGCCGGACTACCTGGGCAAGGCGAAGTCCGTCGACCACAACGACGTCCTCGTCACCAAGGAGATGCGCGACTCCCTCGACCAGGCGGCGAAGGCGCGTCACGATGCCATCGCCGCGGACAAGGGCCCCCACGACGCCTACGGCGAGGCCAAGAAGGCGCACAACCTCCAGGACACACCGGAAACCCAGGCGGCCCTCGACGCGGCCAGGGCGGAGCACGCGCCGCTCCACGAGGCCCTGTCCAAGAAGAGCGAGGCGTACGGCGAGGCAATAGCCCGGGAACACGCGATACCGAAGGAATTCCCCGGCGCCAAGGAAGAAACGCTGCACGGCCCGGCCAACGGCAACGACCAGTTCGACCAGGTGTACAAGCACGGCGACCGGTACGTGGTCGTCGAGGCGAAGAGCCACGTCACGACGGATCTGGGCGAACGCCGGATCGGCGGTAAACGCGTCTCGCAGGGAACCCGCGAGTACTTCGAGGACATCCTCGCGCAAATGAAGAAGCGCGGAGAGGACATCGAAAGCGAAATGGACCTGTACGAGAACCTCAAGGCGGCCCTGGACGCCGACCCCCCGCGGATCGACTACGTCGTCGTCAAGGGTGCCGATAACACGGGCACTTACGCTGGATACACTATGCGCCGATTCGACCTCAGCACATGACAGGAGAAGCGATGACCGTCTTCGTCGCCAGCCACTCGGAGCCGAAGCCGAGCAGCGCTGCCTGGGTCAAAAGGCTCGGCGAGAATCTGATCAAGGACATCGACGCGTTCGGTCCGGCGGCGACACCGCGAAAGCTCGGGTCGGCGTGGAAGGACGCCGCCTTCAACGTCAGGGCCCGCTTCCGGGTGGACCAGACGGGCGCCGAGCTCGGCACCTGGGAAGCCGTGGTCACCGCGGCCCAGCTGGGCACCGCGCTGTTCCGTACGGCGGGGATGGCCGAGGGGACCACGACCGAGGTGCGCATCCACCACGAGATGCGCACCCTGCCGGGCGCCGGGCCCTCGTGGGACGCGAACGCAGAGGCATGGATCGAGGCGTTCTGGTACGCGGTCATCACCCGCGACCAGCCGAAGATGACCGAGCTGTGCGAGCTCCCGATCGACGTCCTGCGCGCCTCGGGCGCCGACCACGACGACTACCTCTACCACTGGGTCGCGGCCCTCCAGGCGTACTGGCTCAAGCGTCCCGCGCTGGTCCCGGAGCTGACGCTGACCTTCCAGCGCTCCCACCCCGACGTCGCCGTCATCGCCGGACGCGAGTACGTCCAGCACGTCGCCTACCCGCCGATCAACCTCTTCTACACGTTCCTCCAGAAGGACGAGGAGGGCTTCCACACCGCGCTCCTGGAATCCCTCGAACTCCACCAGCAGTACTGGACCGCCACCCCCGAGCGCGCGACCGACATCGACGGCCTCGTACCGATCGGCCTCCTCGCCGTCGCCTGCCTCGCCCACGACGGCGGCATCCCCGTCGGCGTCGAGTCCCCGTACCTGCCCGAGCACCTGCTCAAGCGCTCCTGGGTCGGCGAGTTCGAGGTCTGATGCCCACGAAGGACGACCCCCGGATCGGGGAATGGCACGACGGGAACCACGCGAACGCCCGCGGCATCGCCGACATGCTCGGCGTACCCCCCGAGGCGTACGCGGCCGACCCGCTGACCCTGATACCGGCCCTCCAGGACTACGCGGACAGCCTCCCCCTCCACGAGTTCGAGCAGTCGGACTGGATCACGTTCCGCTGCGACCTGGTCGCGTACCTCGCGGACGTGATCATCCGGCGCCACGGCGCCGCCTGGGCCGTCGCCGACGATCCCAGGCACCCGCGCGGGTACTGCTACGTCCTCGAAGCCCGCGGCCAGGACGGCAACGT
The DNA here is from genome assembly GCF_044747545.1 of Streptomyces sp. NPDC090077. NCBI lineage: Bacteria > Bacillati > Actinomycetota > Actinomycetes > Kitasatosporales > Streptomycetaceae > Streptomyces > Streptomyces sp. NPDC090077. The sequence continues at coordinate 76,707 of NZ_JBIVEG010000015.1, read as the reverse complement.
CCACCGCGTGGACCCCTTCGACGTGATCGCGCTCGAACTCCGCGAGCCGCGCCTCGAGATCATCAGCATGATCGCGACCGCCGAATACACTCTGCACCTGTGCCCTGAATTCCTGCGCGCCGAAGCGAAGACCGGAAATCCACCGACGCCGCTGCTCGCCTCCGTCATGGCCGAGCTGGCCGGTCTGGAGGACCCGAAGATCCGGGCCGTGAACGAGCGCCACGGCGACGACCACGGCGTCAACCTCACCAAGCTCCGCGCCGTCGCCAAACGCCTCAAGACGCAGCAGGACCTCGCCCGCGAGCTCTGGGCCACCGGCAACAGCGCCGCCCGGCTCCTCGCACTCCTCGTCTGCCGGCCGAAGGCGTACGACCGGGCCGAGCTCGACGGCATGCTGCGCGAGGCCCGCACCCCCAAGGTCCACGACTGGCTCGTCGGCTACGTGGTCGAGAAGAGCCCGCACGCCGAGGAGCTGCGCCGGGCCTGGTTCGCCGACCCGGACCCGGTGGTCGCGAGCGCCGGCTGGGCGCTGACCACCGACCGGGTGGCGAAGAAGCCCGAGGGCCTCGATCTCCCGGGCCTCCTGGACCTCATCGAGGCGCACATGAAGGACGCCCCGGACCGCCTCCAGTGGGCGATGAACCACTGCCTCGCCCGGATCGGCATCGAGCACCCCGAACACCGGGCCCGTGCGATCGCCATCGGGGAGCGCCTGGAGGTCCTGAAGGACCATCCGACGTCCCCGGGCTGCACCTCCCCGTACGCGCCGGTCTGGATCGACGAGATGGTCCGCCGGTCCTCAGCCCCCTGACGGCGTGCCGAGGTCGTCCAGGATCCGCGCGAGCGGCCGCCGCAGCGCCACCGCGACGGGACTGGAATCCGTACGGGCGTAGTCCGCCAGGGCCGCGCGGGCCGCGCCCGCCGCCGGCCCTGGATCCGCACCGCTCAGGGTGTCCTCGACGACCCGTACGACGAGCGGTGCGAGCTCCGCCAGCGGCGCCCGCGCGATCCCCTCCCGGCCCGTGAACGCGACGACCTCCCCGGCCAGCACCACCAGCTCCCCGGCGGCCCGGTCGACGGCCTCGATCCCGCGCGCCCGTACCCGTACGCCCTCCCGGTGCCGCCACCGCACCGGGTTGAACCGCATGGCCCGCTCCGCCTCCCCCGCCCGGACGGCGCCCTCGTGCACGGCCCCGGCGTGTTCCCGCACCACGACGAGGTTGTCCCGCGCCGCTCCCGCCTCCCCACCCACCACGGCGGCGGTGCCGGCCAGGGCCCGGGTCACCCGCACCCGGCAGTCCTCGGCGATGCCGCCCAGGGTCCGGTACGGGTCCGGCGGCCACAGCAGCGGCGCGAGCAATACGGTCACCACCGCACCGGCGACCGTCTCCCACACCCGGTGCCAGGCGTACGCCTCCGGCGAGGTGCTGGCGAACACCAGCAGCGAGGACGCCGCCACCTGGACGTTCAGCCCGCCCCCGGCCCGCAGGAACATCCCGACCACGAGCCCCAGCGCCACCACCACCGCCAGCGCGGCCGTCGAGGGCCGCAGCCAGTTCACCACCGCAATCCCGATCAGCACCCCCGCCACCACCCCCAGCGACCGCTGCACCGAGGCCCCGAGCGCGCTCACCGGGTCCCCGCGCAGCGCGACGAGCGGCACGACGGCGGCGTACACGGGCGGCTGGTCGGCACCGAGCCACAGAGCCACCTGCCAGGCCACGACGACGGTCACCACGACCCGCGCCGCCCCGGGCCCTTCCTCCCGCAACACGCCCCACACCCGCCCGCCCCCTGACCCCGCGACGCCCAAAGCCCCCAGCCTCCACCGCCGACCGCGCGCGCCCCGCCATTGGGCCGAACGCAGCATGTCCGGATCAGGTCAACCACCAACGCTTTCCGGCCCTAACTCGCCCGCAACCCGTTTCGAATTCACGTTCGCAACAGCCGACCGGTATCAAGGTCTCCACACGTCGATCGATCTGCCGGGGGGCGGGACAGCAGTGGCGGACCACATACCGATCAATCCGTGCGCGATCTTTCAGTTCACGGGCGACCTCGACGCGCTGGAACAGGACCGCACCGCCATCGCGACCGCCGCGGCCACCCTCCGCGACACCGGCGCGAACGTGGACGCCGAGTTCCAGGGCCTGGCCTCCTTCTACTCCGCACCCGAAGCCGCCCAGCTCTTCGCCACCACCCACCGGGTCCGGACGGAGAGCGACCACTACGCCGACCACCTCGAGGCAGCCGCCAAGGCCCTCGGCGAGTTCGCCGTCGAAGCCCGCCCCGCCGTCGCCCGCCTCAGACAACTCCAGTCAGAGGCAACCGCCTTCACCCACACCATCAGCGGTGACGCCCACTGGAAGGACGACCCCAAGAAGGTCGGCCGGAACAACGACCTCATCCACGACGTCAACGCCGCAGCCGAAGCCTTCTGGGCCGCCGAACGCGCCTGCGCCAACAAGATCCGTGCCCTGACCGGCAAGCCCCCGCTCACCGCCGACGACGGCACCCACGCCGACAACACCCACGGCTACACCGCCGCCACCCTCAACCAGGTCGAAGACCTCCCCTGGGGCTCACAACTCACCCAGTCCCACCGCTGGTACGAAGTCGGCCACTGGACGAAGTCCTTCCTCTGGGACGGCCTCGTCATGGACGGCATCGTCGGCACCGTCCGCGGCCTGGGCACCCTCGTCGGCTGGGACGGATCCGACGCCGCCGGCCAGGCCTGGACCGGCCTCGCCAAACTCGCCACCGGCATCGCCCTCAGCAGTTCACCCGGCACCGCCGCCGTCTTCTGGAACGCCGACCCCAAAGCCATGCCCGCCTGGTTCCGCGACTCCCGCACCACCATGAAGGAAACCGGCAAAGCCCTCGTCGCCTGGGACGAATGGCACAAGAACCCCGCCCGCGCCGCCGGCGCCGTCACCTTCAACGTCCTCACCACCGTCTTCTCCGGCGGCGTCGGCACCGGAGTCAAATCCGGCGGTATCGCCAAAACCCTCAGCATCGCCGGCCAGGCCGGACGCCTCATCGACCCCATGACCTACGTCGGCCAAGCCGCCGGAAAAGCCGCCTCCCTCACCTTCTCCAAACTCAAGGTCGGCGAGCTCCTCTCCAACATCGGCAAAACCGACGGCGCCTTCCCCCACACCAACGACGTCATCTGGCGAGACCTCCCCAGAACCGACGCACCAGGGGTGACGTTCCCCCACCCCGACGACACCGTCCGACTCACCGACGACGCCCTGGGCCGCCCCCAGTACTACGACAAGGTCACCCACCAACTCCTCGGCCACGACCACCTCCCCAAACAAGACCTCACCACCGTCCCCAAGGGCCCCGACCACCCCCTCACCACCACCCCCCGACACCACGAACTCCCGGCGACGGTCGGCGCCCACACCCCGGGCGGAGCCACCCCCCAGGCCTCCGGCGGGGGCACGCCCCACACCCCCGGCAGCGCCGCCGACACCACACCGCACAACGGCCACACCGAACCCGGCGGAGGCGGAGACACCGGCGGCCACACCGAATCCCCTGCCGCGGGTGCCCACGGTGACGGCCCCGGCACAGGCGGCGGACCGAGCGACGGTCCGGCCTTCCCGCACCAGGCCGATCACCATGGCGCAGGCACGCCCGGCGGCTTGGAGGGCGACAGCAGCAAGCTGCCGACGGGTAACCACTCGGACGCGTCCTTGCCCCGCGAAGAGCCCAGGCCTTTCGAGCGGGGCGGCGAGACGGAGAAACAGATCCGGAAGAGCCTGCGGCCGGGAAAGCCGAAGCCACCGGACCTGGAGAGGGCGCTCGCCAATCTGGCCGACGACCCTGCTGGGCAGGAGATCGCCGATCTGATTGCATCGGGCAAGTTCAAGGGCATGACGAACTACGAGCAGGTCGTGGGCGGTATCAGCCAGAAGGAGAATGGGATGCGGGGCTGTTTCACACAGCTTCGACTGGCGAGTCAGCTATTCGACAGCGGCGTCAGGGACATCTCATTCGAGATCAAAGCGAACGTCGAGATCAAGCCCGGGGTCCTTACGGGCAAGGGCACCGACATGGACGTAATGGCCAGGAGTGCGGACGGGGAGATCTACGGATACCAGTTCAAGGAGATCGAAGATCCGAGTCAGGTCAGTGACAAGATATGGAAGGACATGAAGCAGCTCGCGAACTGTCGTGCTGACGTCAAGACCTTCGTCATCGACACCAAGGGGAGTCTGGCAGACATGCTGGCGTCGGGTATCGAGAAGGAGCTCGCGAGGATGCACACCGCAAGGGGCGTAAACGTGGTACTTCGAGTGGAGGACGGAACGATCATGTATCCGCCCGGCGCCAGCTTCATGCCGGGAGGACGACCTTGATCGCCAGCACACCCGTCGCGCGATGGTCATGGGGAGAACGCGGTCGCGACGTCGACCTGGTCCGCGAGGCCGCCCGCCGGTTCACCGCTGCGCTCCGAGTCCTGGACAAGCACCATCTCGGAACCCCGCACAACGGGCGCGTGTCCGTGGAGGTTCCCGACATGAGCCATCAGCACGTCCTGCTTCGCCAGGACTTCCCCGTTGGGTCACCGCCGACCGAATCCGGCGGCGTAGTACTCCTCGCCGAGACCCTGGAAGCCGGGATCAAAAAAGCCATCGGTTCCAGCGAGATCGGGGGCATGACGGTCTACGTCTCGTGCGACGGGATCGCAGCCACCCATGACGGTGCGGGCGAGGCGGTGGAAGGGTGGTTCGAGGTCAGCGCCGAAGTGTCCGACGACTACTTCAACGTCGACCTGACCACCTTCTCCGACGCCTGGATGCCCTTCGATCTGCGCGGCCGCGCCCAGGAGGCGGTGTGCGCCGCCAACCGGCCCCGCCTTGCCTCCGCCCTCGCTGAGATCGCCGAAGCGCTCGGTCTGGATACCGACCCCGACGACGCCACCTGGTTCGGCATTCCGACGGAATCGGGGGTCGAGAACCACTTCGAGGACGACGACGGTTCCCCGTCCGACGTATGGGGGCGCTTCGAGATCCCCTATCGGAACCGGATCTTCAGCCAGACTCCGGAGTTCACGCCCGGGTACGGTCGCCAGGCATCGGGCCCCGTGCGGTACGTCCCCGTCGCAGGCCCCCGGGAGGTCCTGGGCTACCTCTGGGCTTCCGACGCCGAGGGTGCCGCCGGCTTCGAGCCGCGTGACGCCGCCGACCTCGACGCCTACCGGGCCGGGCTGGTCTGGCTGGACCGGCTGCAGGCGGCGTACGACCAGGGGCTGTCTCCGAGCGGAGCTCTCGACGACCTGGGCCGGAGTCCCGGCGACCCCGTGGCGGGGAGGCCCGAGGCAGATGCTGCCGTCGAGGTCGGCGAGTTCGGGGCGCTCGCGCTACTCGCCCTGGAGTGAGACCCCCGCCCCCGCCGCGTACGCCGCCAGGCCCTCCGTGTCCCCCGGGGCGCCCGCCCACGCCACGTAGCCGTCCGGGCGGATGAGGAACACGCCGTCGCCGTACGCCTCGTACGCGGGGATGTGGAGCGTGCGGGCGCCCGGGAGGGAGGCGGCGGGTGTGGTGGTGGTGCCGACCATCAGCAGGGTCCAGTGCGGGCCGCGGAAGGCGTCGAAGAGGCGGGTGCCGCCTCGTACGCCGTCCGGGGCGCGGTCGCCGGCGCGGAGGGCGTCCGCCGCGAGGCCGGGGCGGGTTTCCACCGCCAGGGAGGAGTCCCGGTAGCCGAGACCGAGCTGCCGGGTGGCCGCCCCGCGGCGGGCCTCGCCGCGGTGGATGCGGGTCGACAGGCCCAGCATCTCGGCAGCGACCGGGAGGCGTTCCTCCTCGTACGTGTCGAGGAGCGCGGCCGGGGCCCCGCGCAGGACGGCCGCCAGCTTCCAGCCCAGGTTGTAAGCGTCCTGCACGCTCGTGTTGAGCCCCTGCCCGCCCGCCGGCGAGTGGACGTGCGCCGCGTCCCCGACGAGGAAGATCCGCCCCTCCCGGAACCGGTCGGCCATCGCCGCGCGCGGCCGGAAGTCCGACGCCCACCGCACCTCCGTCACATCGGCCGCGTCCACGTGCGTACGGGCCGCGATCAGGGCGCGGACGGCCGCGGCCGAGAGGTCCACGGGCCCGTCGGACTGCGGGAGCCCGGCCGTCACCTGGAAGTCCTCCGTACCGGCCAGCGGGCACACCGCGAGGAAGCCCGGGTCGCCCTCGGCCGGCGGGAAGATGTGCCAGTGGTCGCGGTCCAGGCCGGTGATGCGTACGTCGGCCACCAGCATCGGCGTCGGGTCGACGGTCTCCCCCGTCATGCCGATGCCGAGCGCCCGCCGCACCGTGGAGCGCCCGCCGTCCGCGGCGACCGCGTACCGCGCGCGGACCGGGGCCCCGGAGGCGAACGCGGCGGTCACCCCGTCCGCGTCCTGCGCGATGCCGACCAGCTCCCGGCCGAAGGCGACCTCGCCGCCCAGTTCGGCGAGGCGGGCCAGCAGGATCTCCTGGGTGCGCCACTGGGGGACCATCCAGGGCTCGGCGTAGGGGGTGGCCTCGTCGGCCGTGCCGGTCTCGTCGGGGTCGAGGATGGCGTGCTCGCCCAGCCGCTTCCCGTCCTGCCAGATCATCCCGACCGGGTACGGGCCGCCCGCCGCGCGGACCGCGTCGTACACGCCGAGGTCGTCGAAGACCTCCAGCGTGCGCGGCTGGACGCCCTTGCCGCGCGAGCCGGGGAAGAGTCCGGCGGAGCGTTCGGCGACCAGCGCCCGGACCCCGCGCCGGGCGAGGTCCACGGCAAGCGCGAGGCCGGCCGGGCCGGCGCCGACGATCAGCACGTCCACCGAGTCCACCGAGCCCGACGCGTCCACCGCATGCACTGCGTGCGTGTTCATCCCACTTCTCCTTAACAGCGTTAAGTAGCTGGCTCCACGAGAGTGCACTTAACGCTGTTAAGCTGTCAAGCGTGGCTACCCGCAGATCCCCCAAGCTGGACAAGAAGCAGGCCGTCGAGACCTCCCTCCGGCTGCTGAACGAACTCGGCCTCGACGGGCTCAGCCTGCGCGCCATCGCCAAGGAGCTCGACGTCCAGGCACCCGCCCTGTACTGGCACTTCAAGAACAAGCAGGAGCTCCTCGACGAGATGGCGACGGAGATGTACCGCCGGATGACGGCCGACGCCGCCCTCCCCCCGGACCTCTCCTGGCAGGACCGCCTCCTCGCCGCCAACCGCGGCCTGCGCACCGCCCTGCTCCGCTACCGCGACGGCGCCAAGGTCTTCAGCGGCTCCCGCTTCACCGGCACCGAGCACGCCACCCAGATGGAGGCGCACCTGACCGCCCTCACCGCCGCCGGGTTCACGCTCCCCCAGGCCGTCCGCGCCACCACCACCGCGTACTTCTTCACCCTCGGCTTCGTCACCGAGGAACAGGGCGTCGAACCGCTCCCCGGCGAACGCCGCGAGGGCTACGACGTCGCCGAACGCGCCGCGCGCCTGGCCGAGTTCCCTTTGTCTGCCGAAGCCGGAGCCGACCTCTTCCAGGACTACGACCAGGGCTTCGAGGAAGGCCTGCGCCTCGTGATCGCCGGCATCGGGGCCCGGTACGGAGCCGTGTGATGGCGGGCCGCAGCTACGGCTTCCTCGTCGCCGCCCCGCCCGACCCGGCCGCCCTCGGCCCGCTGCTCGACGCCGTCTTCGGCCTCGGCGAGGGGGCCGTCGAGGTCGGGCTCGACGGGGACGTCGACGGCTGGCGGTGGGACACACCGGTCCAGTGCGCGGTCCTGTGGTTCGAGCCGCTGAACCTCTCCTGCCAGCTCGACGTCTACGCCGGCCCGACCGTGCAGGACCCGCCCTCCGACGAGACCCTCGCGCGGGCCCTGGCCCGGGGGCTGGGAACGGCCGTACTGATCGGCCACGCGTCCCTGCCCTGGATCCACCACGTGTTCACCCCCACCGGCGGCTCCACCTTCGCGAGCGTCGAGGACCTGGACGGCGAGGACCGCCCCGCGCTCCGCGTCACCGCCACCCAGGCCGGCGTGGCGGCCTTCCCCGGCGCCGCCGTGCGCGGGCTGCCCGAGGTGGTGCGGACCCTGCCCTTCGCACCCCCCGGCACCGACCCCCGCCTCCGCGACTGGACCGACCTGATCGGCCGCATGGAGGCCGGGTGGCCGCCCCTGCGCTGGTACGGGGCCGAGATGTACGCGGAGGACCTCGACGCCCGGGACGCGCTGCGCGACCTGGAGGGCGATCCCCGCCTCGAAGCCCTCGACGCGCGCTTCCGGGCCGTCACCGTCGACGACGCGGGCCACGAACTCGGCGCCGACCCGGCCACCGCGCCCTGGTACCGGCTGCGGCGGCCGGCCGTACTGCCGTGGCGGGTGCTGCCGCCCGCCGACCAGGAGGCGGCGGACTGGCTGTGGAAGTGGGTCGAGGAGGGCGCCGAGGGCAAGCCCGGCGGGACCGACATGACCGACCTCGACCTCGGCGGCGCCGACCTCACCCGGGCCGACTTCTCCTCGTCCCTGTTCCTCGGCACCGGACTGGCCGGCACCCGCCTGGTCGGCGCCTGCTTCCACCGCGCCTGGCTCCAGCGGGCCGACCTGTCCCGGGCCGACGCCACCGGCGCCTGCTTCGTACGCGCCGGACTGGACGACGCCGACCTGCGCGGCACCGTCCTCGACGGCGCCGACCTCGTCCGCGCCGAGCTGCACGGGGCCGACGCGCGCGGTGCGAGCCTGCGCGGCGCCCGCATCCTCGGCGCGGACCTCCACCGCACCGACCTGCGCGGGGCCGACCTCAGCGGCGCGGTGCTCCGGGAGAACGGCTTCAAGGTGGTGCTGGACGACCACACCCGCGTCGCGGGCCTCACCGGCACCGTCTTCGGCCCGGCGGAACACGTGGCGGCCGACGGCACCCGCACCGCCCTCGCCGGGACCGCCCTGGAGGACTGGCTCCGGGCGCGCGGGGGCGACGTACGGGTCATCGCGCCCCGGGGCCTCCGGGCCTGACCGGGCGCAGCAGCACCGGCAGGGTGCGCAGTCCCCGGTGGCGCGGGTTGCGCCACCACAGCGGCCGGGCGCCGGGCACGGCCGGGCGCATCTCCGGGTAGCGGGAGAGCAGCGCCCCGAAGGCGATCTCGGCCTGGAGCCGGGCCAGGGGCGCCCCGAGGCAGTGGTGGACTCCGTGTCCGAAGGCCAGGTGGCCGGCGGTGGGGCGGGAGGAGTCGAAGCGGTCCGGGTCGGCGAAGACGGCCGGGTCCCGGTTGGCCGACAGCATGGAGACCTGCACGAACTCCCCGGCGGGGACGGTGGTCCCGCCGATGGTCACGGGCTGCACGGCGTAGCGCATGGTGGCGATGGAGAACGGGCTCTCGTGGCGCAGCACCTCCTCGATGAACGGGCCCGTCCGGGCGGCCGGGTCGGCGCGCAGCGCGGCCCGTTCCCGGGGGTGGGTGAGCAGTACGTGGACGCCGTTCGAGATGAGGTTGGCGGTGGTCTGGTGGCCGGCCGCCACCAGCAGGAACCCCATCGAGGTGATCTCCTCCTCGCTGAGCCGGCCGCCGTCGTCGCCGCCGCCCTCTCCCTCTCCCTCGCCCTCGTCGCGGGCGGCGATCAGCGCGGTCAGCAGGTCGTCGCCGGGGTGGGCCCGCTTGTGGTCGATGAGCGCCCGGATGTGCCCCACCAGCGCCTCCGCGGTGTCGACGGAGACCTCCCCGTCGCCCTCCTCGCCGCTGAGGGTGGCGGCCCAGGCCTTGAGGATCTCCCCGGCGCCCTCGGAGGCGCCGAGCAGGTCGAAGACCACGGCGAGCGGCAGCGGCACGGCGAAGTCCCGCACCAGATCGACGACGGGCCCCTCCAACTCGTCCAGCAGCCGTCCGACGTGGCCCTCGATCACCGGCCGCAGCGCCGCCACCCGCCGCGCCGTGAACGCCTGCCGGACCAGCCGGCGCAGCCGGGTGTGGGCGGGCGGATCGGAGTTCAGCATGTGCGCGGTCAGCGCCCGCCCGGGCCCGGGGCCCTCCTCGGAGCCGTCGCGGCGGTCGAAGACCTCGGTGGCGGCGTTCTTGCTGAGCCCCGGATCGGTGAGCGCGGCCCGGCAGTCGGCGTGCCCGGTGACCACCCACCCCTCCAGCGGCGCCTCCCCGAGGATCCGCACCGGGTGCGCCCCGCCCGCCCGCTCCCGCCAGCGACGGTAGTCGGGGTGCGGGTCGTCGAAGAACGACACCGGCACCTCTTCGAAGCCGGCCCGCTCAACGCCCACGCCGCGCCCCCCTCCGTACCACCCGTACGTCCTCCACCCCGAGCAGCCCGACCAGCGGCACCTTCGCCCGGCGCTGCGCGGGGTCGACCTCCAGCCCGGCGCCCCTGATCAGGTCGAGCAGCAGCTCGGCGAGCGGCATCACCATGTGCCGGCCCCAGCAGCGCTCGGAGGAGTGCCCGAACGGCAGGTAGCCGGGGGCGGTGTCGGGGTCGAGCCGGGCCCACCGCCCGGGCCGGAACGCCTCGGGCTCCTCCCACAGCGCGGGGTCCCGGTGGGACAGCAGGGGCAGCACGAGTACGTCGTCCAGCTCGCCGATGCGCGCGTCGACGGCCGGGTACTCGGGGGAGGCGAGGCGCAGGATGTTCCAGGAGGGCGGCAGCAGCCGGGCGGCCTCGTGGAGGACGTCGCGGCCGGAGGCGTCCTCGTCGAAGGGGGAGCCGAGCCAGAGGGCGTTCGCGACGAGGGTGGACACGGTGAAGCAGACGGGCGCGGCGGCCCTGCGGTAGATACCCATCGCATGGCGCCGGTCACGGTAATCCCCGGCTTCGGCAAACAACCGAGAAATTCCGCTGCCCCCTCTTCCGCTCTTCCCCCGCCGGGGAATGGCGGCGCCGGTGGCGATCACCGACCAGGTGAGTTTCGGAGTCAGTTCCAGATTCCGGCTCATGAGAATCCGGAGCCGCCACGGGTCGTCCCCGAGAATGAGATCCCGCAGGAACAGGTGCCCGGTGAGCGGCCAGCTCCCGGCGAGATCGACGCTCCTCACCAACGGCCGTTCCAGCGCGTCCCGCACGTCCTTCCCGATGACGCGCATGACCGCCGCGGCCTCGTTGCGCTCGATGGAGCGGCCGTGCAGGGGCTTGAAGGTGGGCCGTTCGGTCTCGGTGGCGCGGCGCGCGGCGAGGATCCGGTCGGCGAGCTCGTGGCCGGCGACGCCCATGGTGTCGGGCTCCAGCCGGAAGGCGTCCTGGCCGGTGTGCTCGCGCAGCAGGGCGGCCAGCCGGGGCGCGAACTGCGTGGTCCGCGCGGCCTGGGCGGAGACGAGGGACATGCGGGGACTCCGATGCATCCGTCGGTCGGGGCCTCGGAACCGCCCCGGACGCCGCGCGGCCGGGGCGGCTGTGCCGGTCTAGTACCAGAAGTACCAGGCGCTCTTCTTGAGGCTCTTCCGACCGGAAACAGCGTTGCGGATGGCGAAAAGCATCTTCATCGCGGTACCCCCTCTCCCTTCCATGGCTCGTGGCCGAATCAAAGGATTACGGGACCCCGCCCAAGACATACCGGCGACGACCCGTTGAGAATGCGCCGCCACCGTAGGCCCCGAATCACCCCCGCTACAACGCCCCCCTGACCTTTATGTACGCTCCTACCAACCCCACCCCCCAATTCCAGCCGCCTTCCCCCGACTTCCCGCCGATTCCCCACCCCCGTGAAACCGCCCCGGCCCCTTCCCCCTCCGCCCTTGCGCGGCCGGCGTCAGGGAGAGCGAGGGCGAGGGCGGGGCGGGGACGAGGGCGAGGGCGAGGGTGAGGGTGCAGCAGGCGGTCATACGGCGAGGCTGCGCGGCGGCAGTGACAGCGGCAGTGACAGCAGCGGCGGCGGAAGCGCCGGCGGAAGCGGCAGCCCGGTGACGGCGGTGGAACCTGCGGGTGGCGGCGTGCGGTCGTGCACGCCCCGAGCGCGGCACGGCAGCCGCCACCCCACGACCCGCACTCGTCAAGGCACAGGACCCTTGGCGTCCCCTCGCGACGAATCGCTCACCACCAGGGTGATCAACAGGTGACGAACCGTCAACACCTCGTTAGAGGTACACGCGCGGTTCCCGCATCAGCCCACAATTTTTCGGCGCCCGCTCTGGAGCCTCCGGCACCCGCTCCGCCGCGCGGTCGACCTCGCACCAGATGCGCTTGCCCGCGCCCTCGCGCTGCCAGCCCCACCGGTCCGCGAGCCCGTCCACCAGCTCGAGGCCGCGCCCGCCGGTGTCCTCCCCGCCGGCCTGCCGCCGGGCCGGGGCGCGGTCGCTCGCGTCGGCCACCTCGACTCGTACGCCCGGCCCCCCGAACAGCATCCGCAGCACGGCCGGACAGCCCGTGTGCACGACCGCGTTCGTGACCAGCTCGGAGATCAGCAGGATCAGCGTCTCGGCGAGCGTCTCGTCGTCCCCCAGCCCCGAGCCCGCCAGCCGCGACCGCGCCCACCGGCGCGCCCGGCCGACCTCGGCGGGGTCGGGTCCTACCTCAAGCTGTACCTGAAGCACCTGCACCGCTCACACCATCCGAACCGGCGGACACTTCGCCTCGCGACAGGATGGGATCACGGACCGTGATCCCCGTGCCGAGCAGCATGGTTGACATACAGTCACCACAACAAGCGCTTCGGGCATATTCCAGCGCGAAGGAGTAGGCGTGGTGCATACTGTGCGACGCTCACGCCGCTCAACCGCTCGCATCGTCGGAGCGTATCGCGGTGCGCCCCCGCCTCCGGGCCGCATCGAGCCGGGCGAAGGACACAAACCGATATCAACTCTCTGTAATCGGACATGCGTCCCGCGCCGTCCCTCCCGTGCCTTCCCGCGCACCCCCGTCACAGCCTGCTATCCCACGGCTAACCCACGGCCGACTCCTCCCGCAGCGCCTCCGCGAGCAGTTCTTCCGCCTCCCGCGCCGTGCGCCACTGCTCCGCCCGGACCCAGGCCCGCTTCAAGTGGAGATGGACGTCCGCCTCCCACGTGAAGCCCATCCCGCCGTACACCTGGAGGCAGTCCCGGGCCCCGCGCACCGCCGCCTCGTCCGCGAGGAGCTTGGCGGCGGCGATCTCGGCCCGGTCCTCGGTGACCGCCGCCGCATAGACCGCGGTACGGGCCACCTCGGCCCGCACCAGCATCCCCGAGCACAGGTGCTTGACGGCCTGGAACCCCCCGATGGGCTGCCCGAACTGCTCGCGCTCCCCCGCGTACCGCACCGCCAGCTCCACCGTCCGCAGCGCGCTCCCGACCTGGAGCGCCGCCGTCAGCAGTGCCCCCGCGTCCCGGAAGCCCTCCGGCGTCCGGCCCCGGGCCCGCCACAGCGGGGTCAGCGGGTCCGCCGAGCGCACCGGCTCCCCGGCCGGGAGCTCCGGCATCCCCAGCACGGCGTCCGCCTCCCCCAGGTGCGCCACCAGCGGCCCCTCCAGGTCGAAGGCCGTCACCACCACCGCGCCCTCGGCCGCCCCCGGGACCGCTCCGGCGGCCAGGTGGGTGGCCACCAGCGGCCCGGGCAGCAGCACCCGCCCGGCCTCCTCGAAGACGAGCACCGCCTCCGGCAGGCCCAGCCCCGCCCCGCCCGCGGACTCCGGCAGCCGGAGCGAGAAGAAGCCCGCGTCGCCGAGCTCCCGCCACAGGGCGCGGTCCACGGACGTGCCGCGGTCCACCGCCGAGCGCAGCGCCTCCCGCCCGTACCGCCCCGCGAGGAGGGCCCGGACGCCCGCGCGCACGTCCTGCTGGTCCTGCGTCAGCCGGAAGTCCACGACCGCTCACCGCCCCTTCGGGAGGCCGAGGATCCGCTCGGCCACGATGTTGTGCTGGATCTGGGAGGTGCCCGCCGCGATGGTGTACGACAGCGAGGAGAGCCGCTCCGCCGTCCACTCCTCCTCCAGGGACAGGGACTCCGCGCCCAGGACCGCCGCGGCCGCCTCGTAGAGCTCCTGCCGCGCGTGCGAGTACGCCAGCTTGAAGACGCTGCCCCCGGTGCCCGGAACGCCGCCCGAGCCCTGCGCCTCGCTGACGTTCCACTGCGTCAGCCGCCACAGCGCCCCGAACTCCCCGTAGAGCCGGCCCAGCCACCGGCGCAGCACCGGGTCGTCCCAGCGGCCGTTCGCCCGTGCGGCCCGGGCCAGCGCGCCCAGCGTCCGCCGGCAGGCGACGACCTCCCCGACGAAGGCGGTGCCGCGCTCGAAGGACAGGGTCACCATCGTGACCCGCCAGCCGTCGTTCTCGGCGCCGACCCGGTTGGCGACGGGCACCCGGACCTCGTCCAGGAACACCTCCGCGAACTCCGCCGACCCGGCCAGGGTGCGCAGCGGCCGGACCGTGACGCCGGGCGCGTCCATCGGCATCGCCAGCCAGGAGATCCCCCGGTGCCTGGGCGCCTCCGGGTCGGTGCGCACCAGCAGCTCGCACCAGTCGGCGACCTCCGCGTGCGAGGTCCAGATCTTGGAGCCGGTGACCACGTACGCGTCCCCGTCGCGCACCGCCCGGGTGCGCAGGGAGGCCAGGTCGGAGCCGGCGCCGGGTTCGCTGAAGCCCTGGCACCACACCTCCTCCCCGCGCAGGACGGGCGGCAGCCAGCGCGCCCGCTGCTCCGGGGTGCCCTCGGCGGCGATGGTCGGCCCGGCGTGCAGCAGGCCGACGAAGTTCGCGCCGACGTACGGGGCCCCCGCGCGCTCGGTCTCCTCCAGGTAGATCAGGTGCTGGGTCGGGGTGGCGCCGCGGCCTCCGGCGTCGACGGGCCAGTGCAGTCCCGCGTAGCCGGCGTCGTACAGCCTGCGCTGCCAGCCCAGGTCGTAGGCGCGCCGGCCGGGCCAGTCGTCGGGCGAGGGCCTGGCGGGCAGCTCGGGCAGCGTCTTGGCGAGCCATTCGCGCAGCCGGGCGCGGAAGTCCTGCTCCTCCTGCGAGTGGGCGAGGTCCACGTCAGACCAGGTCCAGGCCGAGCATGCGGATGGCGTTGCCGCGCATCAGCTTGTACACGGTCTCCTCGTCGAGGCCCTTGACGTGGTCGAGGGCGACCTCCTTGGTGTGCGGGAAGGTCGAGTCGACGTGCGGGTAGTCGGTCTCGAAGGTGGCGTTGTCCCGTCCGACGACGTCCAGCGAGGCGATGCCGTGCTTGTCGCGGAAGAAGCAGCAGTAGATCTGCCGGTAGTAGTACGTGGACGGCGGCTCGGGGATCAGGTCGCGGACCCCGCCCCAGGCACGGTGCTCCTGCCAGACGTCGTCGGCGCGCTCCAGGGCGTACGGGATCCAGCCCATCTGGCCCTCGCTGTAGGCGAGCTTCAGCGCCGGGAACTTCACCAGGACCCCGCTGAAGAGGAAGTCCATCATCGAGGCCATGGCGTTGTTGAAGCTGAGCGAGGCCTGGACGGCGGGCGGTGCGTCGGGGGAGGCGGCGGGCATCTGGGACGAGGACCCGATGTGCATGTTGACGACCGTGCCGGTCTCCTGGCAGACGGCGAAGAAGGGGTCCCAGTAGCCGGAGTGGATGGACGGCAGGCCCAGGTGGGTGGGGATCTCGGAGAAGGTGACGGCCCGCACCCCGCGGGCGGCGTTGCGGCGGATCTCCGCGACGGCGAGGCCGATGTCCCAGAGCGGGATGATGCACAGCGGGATCAGCCGGCCGCCGCTGTCGCCGCACCACTCCTCGACCATCCAGTCGTTGTACGCGCGCACGCAGGCGAGGGCGACCTCCTTGTCGTGGGCCTCGGCGAAGGTCTGCCCGCAGAAGCGCGGGAAGGTCGGGAAGCACAGGGAGGCCTCGACGTGGTTGAGGTCCATGTCGAGGAGCCGGGCCTTGGGGTCCCAGCAGCCGCGGCGCATCTCCTCGCGGGTGATGCCCTCCAGGGTCATGTCGTCGCGGTCGAAGCCGACGGCGGCGATGTTGCGCTTGTACGGGAACTTCAGGTCCTCGTAGATCCACCAGTCGGTCGGCGGTCCGTCGGGGTCCATGGAGATGACGTACTTGCCGCCGGTGTACTCCAGCTCCCCGATCCCGGCGGTGAGGGCCTTGGGGCCGCGGTCGCGGTACTTCGCGGGCAGCCACACGTCGAAGAGGTGGGCGGGCTCGATCACGTGGTCGTCGACGCTGATGATCCGAGGCAGTTCCAGTGCCATGGGCGCACGCTCCTTCTCCCCAATCTGATGCATCGTCAGAAACAAGCTAGCCCCGCCACCCCTGGACCGACAAGCGCCGGAGCCCTACGCTCTGCCCTTGATCTGACTCACCGTCAGCTGGCCTGGGCTCCGGCCGGCACGCCCAGAGGAGGTCCGCGATGACGACCACGGATACGGCGGCGGCTACGGGGGCGGAGGCGGAAACGGCCGCGGGAACGGCCGCGGGAACGGCCGCGGGAACGGCCGCGGCGCGGGACGCGACGGCCACCGCGACCCTCCTCGGCCGGTCCGCGACCCTGTGGGAGCTGATCGCCCGCCGCGCGGACCTCACCCCCGCCGCCACGGTCCTCATCGAGGCCGCCGACGACCCGGCCGCCGACCGCACCCTCACCTTCGGCGCCCTCCGCGACCGCGCCGAACGCGTCGCCGCGGGCCTGTACGGCATGGGCGTGCGCCCCGGCACCGTCGTCGCCTGGCAGCTCCCGACCCGCATCGAGACCGTCCTGCTGTCGGCCGCCCTCGCCCGCCTCGGCGCCGTCCAGTCCCCCGTGATCCCCTTCTACCGCGACCGCGAGGTCGGCTTCGCGCTGCGCGAGTCCAAGGCGGAGTTCTTCGCCGTACCCGGCTTCTGGCGCGGCTTCGACCACACCGCCATGGCCCACCGGCTCGGCGCCCGCGGGGTCTTCGAGGCCTACGCGAACCTCCCCGACGGCGACCCGGCCGTACTGCCCCCGCCGCCCGCCGACGGCACCTCCGTGCGCTGGATCTACTGGACCTCCGGCACCACCTCCGACCCCAAGGGTGTCCTGCACACCGACCGCTCCCTCATCGCCGGCGGCTCCTGCCTCGCCCACGCCCTGCGCCTGACCCCGGCCGACGTCGGCTCGATGGCCTTCCCGTACGCGCACATAGCCGGCCCGGACTACACGGTGATGCTGCTGCTGTACGGCTTCCCCGCCGTCCTCTTCGAGAAGTTCGCGATGCCGGACGCCCTCGCGGGCTACCGCCGCCACCGGGTCACCGTCGCCGGCGGCTCCACCGCCTTCTACTCCATGTTCCTCGCCGAGCAGCGCAAGGACCCCGCCGTGAAGCTCCTGCCGAGCCTGCGGCTGCTGGCGGGCGGCGGCGCCCCCAAGCCCCCGGAGATCTACCACGCCGTGGTGCGCGAGCTGGGCTGCCAGCTCACCCACGGCTACGGCATGACCGAGGTCCCGATGATCACCATGGGGTCCCCGGACGACACCCCGGAGAACCTCGCCACCACCGAGGGACGCCCCCCGCAGGGCATGTCCATCCGCATCACCGCCCCCGACGGCACCCCCCTGCCCGCCGGCGCCGACGGCGAGGTCCGGCTGCGCGGCGAGGCCGTCTGCCAGGGCTACCTGAACCGGCCGGACACCGGCGAGGAGACCTTCGACGCCGACGGCTACCTGATCACCGGCGACCTCGGCCACCTCACCGCGTCCGGCCACCTGGTCCTCACCGGACGCAGCAAGGACGTGATCATCCGCAAGGGCGAGAACATCTCCGCGAAGGAGGTCGAGGACCTCCTCCACCAGCTCCCCGGCGTCGCCGACGCCGCCGTCATCGGCCTGCCCGACGAGGAACGCGGCGAACGCGTCTGCGCCGTCGTCGAGCAGCCGCCCGGCGCCGCCCCCCTCACCCTCCCCCAGGTCACCGCCTACCTCCGCTCCCAGGGGCTCTCCCCGCACAAGCTCCCCGAACAGCTGGAACTCGTCGACGCCCTGCCGCGCAACGACGCCCTGCGCAAGGTGCTGAAGTACCGGCTCCGCGAGCGCTACAGCTGAACCCGAGCGGGATCCGAGCGGGATCCGAGCGGGATCCGAGCGGGATCCGAGCACCGGCTGGCACCAAGGTGACAGGCCCCTTGGTGCCGGTCCGGAACCCTTTCCCGGGACCTGGCGGCCCAGCAGGATGGTGCTCACCGGAACGGCGGCGGGAACGAAACCCGAAGCCGGGGCCACCGGGGCGAACAGCCCCCGAAAGCCCGGACCTCCGCCTTCCGGATCCACCGCACCAGCGTCAGCCAGGGGGCACCGCCATGTCGAGAACCGCTCAGCTCACCGCAGTCCGCACCGCCGCGATCCGCAACGCCGCGGACCGCTCCATCGGGTGGGACTGAGCGGCATGCTCCTCGTCCGACTGCCCCTGGTCAGCCACACCGGGGCACCGGGTACGGAGAACGGGGCGAGCCTCCTCCAGGACGCCCTCTGGGCCCACGCCGGCCCGCAGCACGCCCTCGAACACGTACGGGTACGCCCCCTCCCCGAGGGGATGAGCGTCGCCCTCTTCGTCCGGGCCGAGAGCGACGCCCAGGCACACGAGAAGGCCCGCGCGCTGCTCGCCGCCGTCCTCGGGACGGGTACGGCCCGCCACTACTCCATGGGCCCCCTGATCCCCAACTGACGCACCCGCACCACTCGCACCACCCGCACCACCCTTTTCCGGCCCACCGGCCGCCCGGTCCCCGACCGCTGTTCCTGCAGGGCAGCCGTCCCCACCGGCACCACGGTGCGCGCCGCCCCCACCCTTCCGGCCCGACCGGGCCCGCCCGCGGCACCTGCCCCCGGCACGCCCGCGGCACCACACCGAAACGTCCCGGCCCTGACGCCTCGGGCCGCCATGTCCTCTTGGAGACACCGCCATGACCTCGCGCCGCTCCTCCCGCATGCTCACCGTCGCCCTCACCTCCTTCGTCGCCGCCCCGATGCTGGCCGTGGCCCTGCCCGCGGTCTCGGCGCAGGCCGAATCGACGACGGTCGCCACGATCGCCCGTGCCCAGGTCGGCAACACCTGCGGGGACTACAACTGCCAGTACCCCGGCGCCTGGTGTGCGGAGTTCACCCGCTGGGTGTGGAACAAGGCCGGCGCGAACACCTCCGGCATCAGCGCCGCGGCCGTCAGCATCTACCAGTACGGCAAGAACAAGGGCACCCTGCACGGCTCCCCGCAGGTCGGCGACGCGGTCCTCTACGACAAGGACGGCAACCTCAACGACGGCGAGGCCGACCACGTCAACATCGTCGTCGCGGTCGACGGGGACAACATCCAGACGGTCGGCGGCAACGAGACCGGCGGCGTCCGCTTCCGCTCCTGGTTCAACTGGAAGACCAACTCCAGCCCGGTGGGCGCCGGCCGGGCCCTCGCCTTCATCGGCCCGGCGGGCCTGCCCGAGACCCCCTCGACCCCGGTCAGCAAGGCCGGCGACATCTTCCACGCGACCCGTCTCGTCGACGGCAGCTGGGAAGGCTTCGCCCCGCTGAACGGCTTCGGCGGCGCGGCCTTCTTCAACGCCAGCCAGGAATCCATCGCGGCCACCCCGGACGGCTCCACCCAGACCCTCGCCACCGGCAACGACGGCAAGCTCTACCACACGGCCCGTTACGCGGACCGCACCTGGACGGGCTGGGCCGCGCTCCCCGGCTACGGCGGCGCCGCCGACTTCGCGGCCAAGGACCAGGCGATGGCGGGCATGTCCAACGGCGACGCCAACGTCATGGCCATCGGCAACGACGGCAAGATCTACCAGAACACCCGCTTCAAGAGCGGCTCCTGGTCCGGCTGGTCCGGCGTCGGCACCTGGCAGGCGAAGAAGATCGCCGTCGCCGGCCTTCCCGACGGCAGCACCCAGACCCTCATCATCGGCAACGACGGCAACGTCTACCACGCCACCCGCGCCACCGACGGCACCTGGACCAGCTGGAACGCCCTCCCCGGCACCGGCACCGCCACCACCTTCCAGGCCGGCAACATCGCCATCACCGGCCTCCCCAACGGCAGCACCCAGATGCTCGCCACCGGCAACGACGGCCTCACCTACCACAACATCCGCAACGCCGACGGCACCCTCCAGGGCTGGGCCAAGGTCGACGGATACGGCGGCGCCCCCGGCTTCGCCGCCACCAGCCTCTCCATCGCCGCCATGCCCAGCGGCGACACCCAGATGCTCGCCGTCGGCAACGACGGCAAGGCCTACCACGCCGCCCGCTACGCCAACGGCTCCTGGCAGGGCTGGTGGGCCACCGGCATGGGCGCCCAGAAGGTCGCCATCACCGGCCTCGCAGACGGCAGCGCCCAGATGCTCGCCACCCGCAACTGAGCACCCGGGCCGGCCCACCACGCCCGGTGGGCCGGCCCGCGCCGCGCCGCCCTTCCCCGCCAAGCCAGAGAGAGACCCCAGCGATGTCCCGTACCGCCGCCCGCCGCCCCCGCCTCGCCGTCATCACCGCCACCGCACTCGCAGCCGTCGCCCTCTCCACGGTCGGAGCCGGCTCGGCGCAGGCCGCCTCGGTCGCCACCTGGGACAAGGTCGCGCAGTGCGAGAGCACCAACAACTGGAGCATCAACACCGGCAACGGCTACTACGGCGGCCTCCAGATACTGAAGAGCACCTGGGACTCCTTCGGCGGACGGGCCTACGCCGCCTACCCCCACCAGGCCACGAAGAAGCAGCAGATCCTGATCGCCGAGAAGATCCTCGCCGGCCAGGGCGCGGGCGCCTGGGGCAGCTGCGGCGCGGCCGCCAACCTCGGCTCGGACCACTCGGACCCGTACCCGGGCGACACCACCCCGCCGGCTCCGGTCAGCAAGGCCGGCGACCTGTACCACGCGACCCGTCTCGCCGACGGCAGCTGGCAGACCTTCCAGGCCCTGAACGGCTTCGGCGGCGCGGCCTTCTTCAACGCCTCCCAGGAATCCATCGCGGCCACCCCGGACGGCTCCACCCAGACCCTCGCCACCGGCAACGACGGCAACCTGTACCACACCGCCCGCTACACCAACGGCCAGTGGACCGGCTGGGCGGCCCTGCCCGGCGTCGGCGGCGCGGCGAACTTCGCCGCGAAGGACCAGGCGATGGCGGGCATGTCCAACGGCGACGCCAACGTCATGGCCATCGGCAACGACGGCAAGATCTACCAGAACACCCGCTTCAAGAACGGCTCCTGGTCCGGCTGGTCCGGCGTCGGCACCTGGCAGGCGAAGAAGATCGCCGTCGCCGGCCTTCCCGACGGCAGCACCCAGACCCTCATCATCGGCAACGACGGCAACGTCTACCACGCCACCCGCGCCACCGACGGCACCTGGACCAGCTGGAACGCCCTCCCCGGCACCGGCACCGCCACCACCTTCCAGGCCGGCAACATCGCCATCACCGGCCTCCCCAACGGCAGCACCCAGATGCTCGCCACCGGCAACGACGGCCTCACCTACCACAACATCCGCAACGCCGACGGCACCCTCCAGGGCTGGGCCAAGGTCGACGGATACGGCGGCGCCCCCGGCTTCGCCGCCACCAGCCTCTCCATCGCCGCCATGCCCAGCGGCGACACCCAGATGCTCGCCGTCGGCAACGACGGCAAGGCCTACCACGCCGCCCGCTACGCCAACGGCTCCTGGCAGGGCTGGTGGGCCACCGGCATGGGCGCCCAGAAGGTCGCCATCACCGGCCTCGCAGACGGCAGCGCCCAGATGCTCGCCACCCGCAACTGATCTCCACCACCCCGTACGCGGCTCCGGACCACCGGAGCCGCGTACCCGTGCGTCCCGCTCCGTTACAGCCGGCTCAGCGACGCCGCCGCGAAGAGCACGTCGCGGATCGCCTCCCGGTCGCCGGTCTGGCCGACCGCGGCCTCCTCCGGGGAGATGTGCCCGGCGGCCAGCTGACAGAACTCCAGCCCGTCCAGCGCGACTTCCGCCACAGTGTGGTCCCGCGAGGGCTTCGCCGCCGGCGAGTCCAGGGCGATGTCCCAGCCGCCCCCGCCCGCGCCCTCGATCTCCAGGTGCAGGGTCCGCCCCGGGGCGCCCGCCGCGACCAGGCCGCGCGCAGGGGCCGCCAGGCCCGACCGGCGCCGACCCGCCAGGGCGCCGGGCAGCAGCCGGGCCGCGAGGTCGATCATCCGGTGCAGGTGCGGCCCCGAGGGCGGCTCGTACGGATAGTCCACCGCCTCCGCGATGTCCCACGCGTGCACCCAGCACTCGAAGGCCCGCTCCAGGAAGGCGTCCCCGAGCGGCAGCGCGAAGGCGCCGTAGTCCACGGCCAGTTCCGCCACTCCCCGGCCCGCGAAGGACACCGTCCGCACCAGCGTGTGCCCCTGGGACCGCCAGGGCTCGCGGACCGTGCGGGTCACCGGGTGGGGCGAGGAGTTCCAGAAGTGCTCGGTGCGTTCGGCCGGGCCGCCCGGCGGCGCCTCGGACCCCAGCGGGTCCTCCAGCCCCAGCGCGGTGGCGATCATCCCGTCCACCGTGAGCAGGTGTCCGATCACCCCCGCGACGGTGGTGCGGTGCGAGCGCCCGCGCTCCCCCTCGAACCACTTCAGCCGCACCGGGGTGTGCCACTCCGAGTCGCCGAAGTCCCGCAGCAGCGCGTCGAGCCGGGCCGTCTCGGTGTCGTACGGGGTCGCCCACACGGGTACGGGGATGCGGGCGGGGCGCTTGCCCAGGCAGTCCTCCAGCACCCGCGAGCGCAGCAGCGGCTTGAGGTCGAGGCTCTCCTCCGGGTGCAGCAGGCCCACCGCGTCCCGCAGCCGCAGCGCCTCCTCGGCGCAGGGCGCGCACTCGGTCAGGTGGTCCTCGACGGCCTGGGTCTCCTCCGCGGAGCAGGCGGCCAGCGCCCACGCGCCGAGCAGGGACTTCAGCACGGCGTGCGAGGGCGGTGCGGGCGGCAGGGTCTCGGGGGCGTCCAGGTCGTCACCGGCCGTGCGGGGACCCGGTATCCGTGCGCGGCCGCCCGCCCGCCGCTCGTACGCGTCGTCGGGGGTGTCTTCGGAGGGTCCGGTCATCGGGGCGTTCCGTATCCGCGTGGGCCGTATCCGGGCGGGGCGGTGTCCTCCCGGGGAAGGACGTTGGCGGTCGACAGGAGCTGGAGGCCGAGCCGCAGCCTGCGCCGTGCCTCGTCCTCGCTGATCTGGAGGTCGGCGGCGGCCTGGCGGTAGTCGCGGCGCTTGAAGTACGCCAGCTCCAGGGCGGCCCGCAACGGCGCGGGCATGGAGGTGACGATGTAGTCCGCGCGGGCGGCCGCGTTGGCGCTGCGCACCTTCTGTTCCAGTTCCTCGCGCGAGCCGCGGCCCAGTTCGGCCTGGCGCAGCCGGGCGACGGCCTGGCCCTGGGTGATCCGGGCGACCCAGGAGCGCATGGACCCCTGCTTGGGGTCGTAGGCGTCCGGGTTCTCCCAGATGTAGCCGAAGACCTCGCGGGTGACGCGGTCCGCGGCCTTCTCGTCGCCCAGGACCCGGTGGGCCAGGCTGTGGACCAGCGAGGCGAAGCGGTCGTAGAGCTCGCCCAGCGCCGCGGCCTCACCGCGGGCGAGGCGCTGCTGCATGCGACGGTCCCAGCGCGGTGGAACGTCCTTCGCCATCATGCCTCCAGCCGTGTGTCGACCCGTCAAATGTAGTGGGCAACGGATGGAACGCGCCTGTTTTGCGAGAACCTCCCCCCGGAAGCGCGACCACCGTGCTAGGCGGGCGCGTTGGCACACACGTACGCGCCCCGGCGCGCTCCCCGTGCGCGGGTTCGATGCGGCCACCTCCTTGACCGCTTCGCTTAACGCGCAGGCCACGTAGGCCTTACGCTCCTGCCTGTCTTGATCTGAACCCCGACCGCAGCCCCAACGCACACGTGAAGGCGGAAGCCGAACATGGACAGCGCAGAATACGAGCGCAAGATCGCCGCCCGATTCGCCACCTTCGACCAGGACGGGTCCGGCTATATCGACCGGGAGGACTTCAGCACCGCGGCGAAGGCCGTGCTGACCGAATTCGGTACGGCCGCGCGCTCGGAGAAGGGCCAGGCCGTCTTCAACGGGGCCGAGGCGTTCTGGCAGGGGATGGCCGGGATCGCCGACGTGAACGGCAACCAGCGCGTCTCCCGCGAGGAGTTCGTCACCGGGGCGGCGAAGCGGCTGCGGGACAACCCGGAGCGGTTCGCGGAGATCGCCCGGCCGTTCCTGCACGCCGTGATCGCGGTGGCGGACGAGGACGGCACGGGCGCGACCCCCGCCGCGGCGGCCCGCGTGCTGCGCGTCCTCGGCACCGAACCGGCCCTGGCCGGCGTGGTGGCGGCGGCCCTGGACGCGGACGGCGACGGCCGCATCTCGGAGGACGAGATCCTGCGGGCCTTCGCCGGCTACTGCGGCGTCGACCCCGACGCCTGAGCCGCCCCGCCGTCCGGCCTCCCGAGCCCCGGGGCCGTCCCCCCGGGCTCTGTCCGAGCGCGCTGATAGCGTGCCGCAACCGGCCGGAACGATCACGGGAGGCGGCTCGACATGCAGGACGGCGGACGAGAAGTGGAACGGCACCCGGTGGGGGAGGAGCGGACGGCCCAGGCCCTCCGGGACATCGTCACGCTGACCTGGATGCGGCACGCCCGCCTGGAGTCCGACCCTTCCCCCGAGCGGCTGCGGAGCCTGTCCGAGGAGATCCTCGACCACGTCGCCGCCCGCACCGCGGAAGGCGGACGGCTCGGCGAGGAGGCCCGGACCGCGCTGCACACCGCCGCGCAGTGCGACCTCGGCGCCCTGGGCGCCGGCTGCTTCCCGAACGGCGACCAGGAGGTGCCCCTCCCGCTGATCGACGAGACGCTCAGCAGCGAGGACCTCGACTTCGCGAGCGCCGTCACGGCGGCCCCCACCGCGCGGACCTGGCTCGACGCCTTCGAGACCACCGTGGTCAGCGGCCTGGTGTGGGACTGGAAGAAGGTCACCGGCCTGCTGCTGCGCAACGACTACGCGCCCGCCGTCCGCAACGGGGTGCCGTACTCGCGCCACACCTCGCACTCGGAGCCCGGGGACCTCGCCGCGATGGACGCCCTGTGCGGCTACCTCGCCGGGAGCACCAGCCACCTGCCCAGCGGCTGGCCGACCGTACCCCTGTGCAAGCCGGACGCCGTCACCCGCGCCGCGGCCGCCGCCGCCCTGGACGCCGCCGGCCCGCTGACCGCGGACCAGCGGCTGCTGCGCGTCCTCCTCGACGACGACCGGGCGGCCTTCGAGGCGGCCCTCGCGGACCGGCTCGCCGCCCACCGCGAGAGCGCGGCCGCCGAGGCCGACCCCGCACCCCGGACCCTGCTGCCGCTGGGCCCGCTGGTGCTGGCCGCCCTCGCGGTCCAGACGCACCAGTGGGAGCTCGGCGTCCGCTCCGGCTACCTGCCGCCCGAGCTGCTCGGCTTCACCGACGCGATGCAGCTGGCCGGCCGGTCGCAGGTGAACGGGCTCGGCGGCTGGGTCGCGGCCCGGTAGGGCGGCCGGGGCACGCGCCCGAGGGCCGTGCCCCGCACCCGCACCCCGCCGCTACGCGAAGACGACGGTCCGGGAGCCGTTCAGCAGCACCCGGTGCTCGCTGTGCCACTTCACGGCCCGCGCCAGGGCCTGGCACTCCACGTCCCGGCCGATGGCGACCAGCTGGTCGGGGGTGACCTCGTGGCCGACCCGCTCGACCTCCTGCTCGATGATCGGGCCCTCGTCGAGGTCGGCCGTCACGTAGTGGGCGGTGGCGCCGATCAGCTTCACACCGCGCGCGTGCGCCTGGTGGTACGGCTTCGCGCCCTTGAAGCTCGGCAGGAAGGAGTGGTGGATGTTGATGATCCGCCCGCTCAGCTCCTTGCACAGGGTGTCCGACAGCACCTGCATGTAGCGGGCGAGCACCACGAGCTCGACGTCCTGCTCGCGCACCAGCTCCAGGAGCCGCGCCTCCGCGTCCGCCTTGGTGTCCTTGGTGACCGGGATGTGCACGAAGGGGACGTCGTACGAGCCGACCAGCTCGGCGAAGTCGGTGTGGTTCGAGACCACCGCCGCGATCTCCACCGGCAGCGCGCCGATCCGGGAGCGGAACAGCAGGTCGTTCAGGCAGTGCCCGAACTTCGACACCATCAGCACGATCCGCATCCGCTCGTCCGAGCGGTGGATCTGCCAGTCCATCCGGAAGGAGTCGCCGATCGCGGCGAAGCTGGCGCGCAGCTTCTCCACCGTCACGGCGGGCTCGGCCTCGAAGTGCACCCGCATGAAGAAGAGCCCGGTCTCGCGGTCTCCGAACTGCTGACTGTCCACGATGTTGCAGCCGGTCATGAAGAGGTAGCTCGACACGGCGTGCACGATGCCCTGCTTGTCGGGGCAGGAGACGGTCAGGACGTACTGGGCCTGGGCCGGGGCCTGGGGCTGTGGGTGTGCGCTCATGACGGCACAGCCTTTCACACCGCGCGGGTCAGCATTTTCAGCACGTCGACGGAGCTCGGACGCTCGTCCGGGTCCTCCCCGTCCGCCGTCGACATCCGTACGTGCGCCTCGCGCGCCGCGCGGACCGCCTCGGGCCAGTCCTGGTGGCCGAGGTACGCGGTGACGGGCGCGTCGGGACCGACCTGGTGGAGGATCCGCAGCACCTGCAGCACGGCGTGGTCGACCAGGGCCGCCTCCTGCGCGTCGCGGAAGATCGTGCCCACGTACTTGTCGGCGGACCAGCTGTCGAGCCAGGTGTCCTCGACGAGCCGGTACACGGCGTCGGTGACGTCCCCGTAGCCCTCGGCGCCCGTCAGCCAGACCTCCTCCTGGAACACCGGGTCGGAAAGCATGTGCAGCGCCGAGCGCACGTTGCTGCGCCAGCGCCACCACGGCATGTCGTTGAGGGGCATGCCGCCCATGGTGGAGGAGCGGCCGCCGCGGCGGGAAGAGTTCTTCGAACCTTGGGCGAATGTCACGCTTTCGATCGTACGTTCCCGGCCGGTGCGATCTTGAAGCACCTGTGCGCGCCCGCTCCCCCGCAATTCACCTCGATGTCACCGTTTGTTGTGTCCATCTCATCGCCGAGTTACCCGCGGGGCGGAAGGGTCGGTGGACATGACCAATCACCGACGCGCAACTGCCTTGTCCCGCATGCTCATTGCCACGGCGACAGGCGCGTGTCTCCTCACCGCGTGCGGGGTGGTCCCCGGTGGCTCGGGGGGCTCCGGGGACTCCCTCACGGTCATGACCTTCGCACCCATCGGAACCAAAGCGACCAACATGGCCGGAATGCCGGGAATGGCAAAGGCCTACGAGCGGTGGGTGAACGCCAACGGCGGCATCAAGGGCCGCAAACTGCGCGTGATCACCTGCAACGAGAAGAACACCGCCACCGGCGCCGCCGACTGCGCCCGCAAGGCCATCACCGAGAAGGCCGTCGCCGTCGTCGGCTCCTACAGCCAGCACGGGCGCGCCTTCATGGCCCCGCTGGAGGCCGAGGGCATCCCGTTCATCGGCGGCTACGGGGTCTCCCCCGAGGAGTTCCAGAGCCCGCTGTCCTTCCCGGTCAACGGCGGGCAGCCCGCGCTGCTCGCCGGCGCCGGCCACCAGCTCGGCAAGGCCTGCTCCCAGGTGTCCCTGGTCCGCCCGGACACCCTCGCCGGCGACACCATGCCGGTGCTGCTGAACGCAGGCCTGAAGACCAACAACACGCCGGAGGCCTCGGACATCCGGGCCGCCGAGGACTCCGCCGACTTCAAGCCGCAGGCCCGCGAGGCGCTGACCGGCAGCCCGTCCGCGCCGTCCACCCCGTCAGCCCCGTCCTCCACCCCCGGCGGCACGCCGGGCACCACCACGGCCACGACCCCCGCCACGACCCCCGCCACGCCCTCCGCCCCAGCGTCGCCGTCGCCGTCCAAGGACCCCAAGCCCGGGAAGTCCCCGGCCGCCGACACCGCCAAGGACCGGAGCTGCGTGACCGCCGTCCTCGGTGAGCGCACCGAGATCTTCTTCGACGCCTTCCGCCGCGTCGACACCCAGCGCAAGACGCAGATCTCCTCCGTCCTCGGCAGCATCAGCCAGGCCCTGGTCGACCGCACCGGCGGCAAGGAGAGCCCCTTCGAGGGCGCCTACGTCACCAGCTGGTACCCCGTCTCCACCGACCCGCTGTGGGCGCCGATGCGCAAGGTGATCGCCGAGCAGGCCTTCGGCGACGACGCCGTGGACCCCGACGACAGCGGGGCCCAGACCACCTGGATCGCGTACGGCGTCCTCAACCAGATCGTCCAGCGCTTCAAGAGCGGCGAGGAGGTCACCGCCCGCAAACTGACCCGGGCCCTCAACCAGTCCCCGGGCGTCCAGACCGGAAACCTCACCCCCGAGCTCAGCTGGCGCTACCAGGACATGCGCGCCGTCGCCGGGTTCCCGCGCCTGGTCAACGGCCGGGTCAGCTTCCAGACCGTCCAGGCGGGCCGCCTGGTCGCCCAGGTCGGCGAGCAGAACCTGGACATGACCCCGACCCTGGAGCAGGCGCCCCGCTCGGCCTGACCCGGGCGGGGCGGCCACCCGTCACAGCTGGGACTTGTCCCGCTTCGTGAGGCCGTACTTGGCGGCGATCGTGTTCCACATGGTCGCCGCCGACTCCTTCGACCGGGTGGCCTCGGCGCTGGACTTGTTGCCGTCCTGTGCGTCGTCCGTCACCTTGGCCTTGCCGTCCTTGCAGCCGCCCTTGTCGCGTGCGGCGCCGTCCGCCCAGTCCGCGTAGCTGTTGTCGGCGTCCGCGGAGGCCTTCCACGCCTTGGTCAGGCTCGCGGAGAGCCGGGCATTGTTCGGGAGCAGGTCGATCTTGAGCTCCTGGAGCCGGGTGACCAGCCCCTCCCGCTGCTGGGCGGCCTCGCGCAGGTCCTGGGCCGCCTGGGCCAGGTTCTTGCAGTCCTTGATGTCGTCCACGGCCTTGATCACCGTGGTCCGGCTGTCGCTGGCGTCCGCGAGCAGCTTGTCGAGCTGGACGGCCTGCGGGCGGGCCGGGTCCACCGCCTCCCCCGGCGCCGCGCCCGAGTTCGCGGAGCCGCTGGCGGCGGGGGCCACCGCGCCGGGGTCGGTGTTCTGGGCCTTGCCGTCGCTGAGCATGGCGCCCACCCCGAGCCCGGCCACGACCAGCCCGAACACCGCCGCCGCGATGACGGCGGGCGGGATCCGGCGCGCGGGGGCGGGCGGCGGGGGCGGCGCGTACTGCTGCTGCTGTTGCTGTTGCTGTTGCTGCGGCAGGGGCTGCTGGGGAGGCTGCGGCTGCTGGGCCCGGCGCGGCCCGTACCGCTGCGGCGGCGCCGGCGGCGGGGTCCGGACCGGTCCCGGGTCCTGGACCGGCGGCAGCTGCTGGGTGTGCCCGGCACCGGCACCGGTGTCGCCGTCGGCCCGGAACAGCGCGTCGAAGCCCTCGGCGGGGCCCGCCGCGGGGGGCGCCGCAGGGGGGCCTGCGGGGGCCGCGGACATCGGGACCTGCGCCATGTGCTGGGTGGCCTGCTCGTGCAGACCGGCCGCCGGAACCGGCGGGATGTACTGCGTCGCCTGCTCGGCGGGGGCCGCCGCGGACATCGGGACCTGCGCCATGTGCTGCGTGGCCTGCTCGTGCAGACCGGCCGCCGGGACGGGCGGGATGTACTGGGTCGCGGCGTCGGCGGGGACGGGTGGGATGTACTGCGTCGCCGCGTCACCCGGGACGGGCGGGATGTACTGCGTCGCCGCGTCACCCGGAACCGGCGGAATGTATTGCGTCGCCGCGTCACCCGGGACGGGCGGGATGTACTGCGTCGCCGCCTGCTCGTGCGGGGCCGCCGGGACGGGCGGGATGTACTGCGTCGCCGCGTCACCCGGAACCGGCGGAATGTACTGCGTCGCCGCGTCCGGCAGCGGCGGGTAGCCGTAGCCGTGCGGGTCCCCCGGCCCCTCGAAACCCGGGCCGACGACGTGGCCCGCCGGCGGCGGGTACCCGTACGCGGGCTGCCCCGGCTGCGGCGGCGGCTCGTACGCGGACTCGTACGGCCCGGAGTACTGCTGCGCGGCCGGCTGCACGGCCGGCTGCGCCTGCGGGTCCTGACCGGGCGGGTACCCGTACGCCGGGGGCGTGCCCCACGCCTCGCCGGGCTGCGGCCCCGGCTGCTGCGGGTAGCCGGGAGCGGGCACCGGCGGTGCCTGATGCGGCGTCCCGGGCTGGGGGACGCCCCCTTGTCCGTTCTCCGTCACCGGGACTCCTTCTGCCTTCTCCGACCGGCCCGAACGCACGGAACCGTCGGATCACGCTACCCGGTCACGCCGTGATCACGTCAGGCCGCCTGAACCTCCAGCCTCGCCCCGAACTCCCGGACGGCCGGTTCCTCCCGGTACGGCTCCAGCCGCGCCCGGAAGTCGTCCAGGTACTCCGCACCCCGGCGCGAGCGCAGCGAGCCCAGCAGTTCGGCGGCCTTCGTCGCCGTCTGGCAGGCCTGCTCCACCTCCCGCTGCTGCACCTGCGCGGCCGCGAGCAGCAGCAGCCCGATGGCCCGGCGGCGCGCCTTCGTCGCGGGCAGGTTGCGCAGCGCCTCCTCGGCGCGCCTGCCCGCCGCGTCGGCCTGGCCGAGGTCCCGGTGGCAGTGCGCCAGCTCGTCCGCCAGGTAGGCCTGGTCGAAGTGGCGGATCCACACCGGGTCGTCGCCGGACTCCGGCTCGGCCCGCTCCAGCGCCGTCACCGCCCGCCCCGACAGCACCGCCGCCGCCCGGGCGTCGCCCAGCAGCGCGTGCCCGCGCGCCTCGGCCGCGTAGAACATCGCCTCCACCCGCGGGGTGACCTGCCCGCGCGTGCCCTCCTGCGCGGCCCGCGCCAGCTGCGCGATCTCCCGCGGATTACCCAGCTCCGCGGCGAGGTGGCTCATCGACGCCGCCAGCACGTAGCCCCCGTACGCGCGGTCGCCCGCCGCCTGGGCCATCCGCAGGGCCTGGATGTAGTACCGCTGGGCCAGACCCGGCTGCCCGGTGTCCACCGCCATGTAGCCCGCCAGCTCGGTGAGCCGGGCCACCGCCGCGAACAGGGCCCGCCCGACCGGCTCCCGGTACGAGCCCGCGATCAGCCCCGAGACCACGGAGTTGAGGTAGTGCACCACCACGGGCCGCACGTGCCCGCTGCCGAAGCGGTGGTCGAGGTCGGTCAGCGCCTCGGTGGTCGCCCGCACCGCCTCCACGTCCGACATCCCCACCCGTGCCCCGCCGCTGCGGGCCACCTGCGGGTCGGCGCCGGTGATCAGCCAGTCGCGGCTCGGCTCGACCAGGGCGGAGGCCGCCACGCTCGACCCGGAGAGGAAGTCGCGGCGCCCCACGTCGCTGCGCCACAGCTCGCAGACCTGCTCGATGGCGCCGACGACGGTCGGGGAGAACTGCAGGCCCACCCCGGAGGCGAGGTTCTTCCCGTTGGCCATGCCGATCTCGTCGATGGTGACGGTCCTGCCCAGCTTGCGGCCGAGGGCCTCGGCGATGATGCCGGGCGCCCGGCCGCGCGGCTGCTGGCCCCGCAGCCAGCGGGCGACCGAGGTCTTGTCGTAGCGGAGATCGAGGCCGTGCTCGGCCCCGCACATGTTGACGCGCCGTGCGAGCCCGGCGTTGGAGCACCCGGCTTCCTGGATGAGCGCCTGCAGCCGTTCGTTCGGCTGGCGCGCTACGAGAGGCCTGGCTGCCATGAAAACCCCCTGAGGCCGCGGGTGATCGTTCGAATGATCACTTCCCGCCTGAAGTGCCGAGAATCTTCCGCTCTGCGACGTGTCGTTACCCAACGACCGCGCCCCGGCCTCCCACGCGCCCCCGCACGTGCACCCGTGCGCCCCGTATGCAGGATCGATGCAGCGCCCACCGGCTGGTTTACCCCCGTAACCCGCCGTGACCCGGGGAGTTGTGATGGGCGTGGAAGAGACCATCACAGTCACGGAGACCGCGCCCATCCCCCAGCAGCGCGGCGAACAGCTGCTGGACCATGCCGTGCGGTACGTGGAAGAACGCCACTGGGACGTCTTCGCCGGCACGTGGCTGGAGCCCGGCGACGGCCGGGAAGTGTGCTCGTGCGGGGCCGCCGAATGCCCGGCGCCCGGCGCCCACCCCGCGGTCAAGGACTGGCAGTCGCTGGCCACGGGCAGCGCGGTGGGCGTGCGCCGGATCTGGGCCAAGCACCCCGGCGCCTCCATCCTGATGCCGACCGGCCGCACCTTCGACGCCCTCGACGTCCCCGACTCCGCCGGCTTCCTGGCGCTCGCGCGGCTGGAGCGCACCGAGCGGACCCTGGGCCCGGTCGCGCTCACCCCCGACCACCGGATGCTGTTCTTCGTGCTCCCGGGCGCCGGCGCCAAGGTGCCGGACCTGGTGCGCAAGCTGGGCTGGCTGCCGCACGCCATCGACCTGGTCACGCGCGGCGAGGGCCAGTACGTGGCCGCTCCGCCGACCCGCTTCGGCGGCAGGGGCCCGGTGCAGTGGGCCCGCAAGCCCACGCCGGCGAACCGGTGGCTGCCGGACACCGAGGAACTGATCGACGCGCTCGCGTACGCCTGCGGCAGCGAGGCGGCCGCGGCCCGCAACCGCCGCAAGGCCTGACCCCGTCCCGCACCCCGCTCCCCCCGCCCGCTGACATACGTGTCCGCAAGTTCATGACATTCGTAACTGCTGGTGCCTCTCCCCCTGCTCCTATCGTGAGGAAAGTACGACCACGGGGAACAGAACGAGAGGCAGGCGCATGCCGGACCAGGGTTATGCGGCGGGCGGTACGGGCGGCGGGACGGGCGGTGGCGCGCGACCCGCGCAGCCCGCGGCCGCCGTGCGGGTGGAAGGACTGTGGAAGCGGTTCGGCGAGCAGGTGGCCGTCGGGGGCATCGACCTGGAGCTGCCGGCCGGCCGCTTCATCGGGCTCGTCGGCCCCAACGGCGCCGGGAAGACGACCACGCTGTCCATGGTGACCGGGCTGCTGCGCCCGGACTCGGGCACGGTGTTCGTCGCCGGCCACGACGTCTGGGCCGACCCCGTCGAGGTCAAGACCCGCATCGGCGTCCTGCCCGAGGGACTGCGGATGTTCGAGCGCCTCTCCGGGCGCGAACTCCTCGGCTACATGGGCCGGATGCGCGGGCTGCCGGGCGAGGAGACCGACAAGCGCGCCACGCAGCTCCTCGACGTGCTCGACCTCGCGGGCTCCCAGCACAAGCTGGTCGTCGACTACTCGACCGGCATGCGCAAGAAGATCGGCCTCGCGGCCGCACTGCTGCACAACCCCGAAGTCCTCTTCCTGGACGAGCCGTTCGAGGGCGTCGACCCGGTGTCGGCGCAGACCATCCGCGGAGTGCTGGAGCGCTACACCGCCTCCGGCGCCACCGTCGTCTTCTCCTCCCACGTGATGGAGCTCGTCGAGTCGCTCTGCGACTGGGTGGCCGTCATGGCGGGCGGCCAGATCCGCGCCGCCGGCCCGCTGGCCGACGTACGGGGCTCCGCGTCCTCCCTCCAGGAGGCCTTCCTCGAACTCGTCGGCGCCCGCGACCACGCCGCCGGCGACTCCCTCGACTGGCTCGGCGGCGCACGATGAGCGCCGCCGCACCCGCGGTCGGCGGGGCCTCCCTGACCTCGCTGTTCGTCCGCCTGAAGCTCTCCCTCATGCGCAACGGCCTCAAGGGCTCGTCGAAGCGCAGGGCCGTGTGGATCACCAGCCTGGTGATCTCGCTGCTGTTCTCCCTCTTCGTCACCCTGTGCCTGGCCATGCTGCACGGCCACGTCCACGCCGGCACCGTGGTCGTCCTGCTCGCCGCGATCCTCGCGCTCGGCTGGACCGTGATGCCGCTGTTCTTCCCGACCGGCGACGAGACCCTCGACCCGAGCCGGCTCGTGATGCTGCCGCTGCGCCCGCGTCCGCTCGTACGGGCCCTGCTGGCGTCCTCGCTCATCGGCACCGGCCCGCTGTTCACGCTCTGCATCGCCGCCGGCTCGGTCGCCGCGGTGGCGCACGGCCCGGCGGGCATCGCCGCGGCCGTGCTCGGCGCCCCGCTCCTGCTGCTGGGCTGCGTGGCCCTGGCCCGCGCCGTGGCCACCGCGAACGTCCGGCTGCTGTCCAGCCGCAAGGGACGCGACCTCGCGGTGCTCAGCGGCCTGCTGATCGCGATAGGCGCCCAGGTCGTCAACTTCGCCAGCCAGCGCCTGTTCCAGCAGGGCGGCCTGGCCGCGCTTGAGCCGGTCGAGGAGGTCGTGCGCTGGCTGCCGCCGGCCACCGCCGTCGGCATGGTCGACTCCGTCAGCAACGGCGCCTACGGCACCGCCGCCGCCCAGCTCGCCCTCACCCTGGCCGCCCTCGCCGCCCTGCTGTGGTTCTGGGAGCGCAGCCTGACCAGCCTGATGGTCACCCCGGACGGCTCGACCCTCGCGGCCGCCAAGCCCGAGAAGGACCGCGGCACCGGCAGCGGCCTCTGGTCCCTCCTGCCGGGCGGACGCACGGGCGCCGCCATGCAGCGCACGCTGCGCTACGCCGTGCGCGACCCGAAGACGAAGTCGGCCTGGGTGTCCTCGCTGGCGGTCGGCATGATCGTCCCCGTCTTCAACGCCCTCCAGGGCACCGGCTCGGTCTACCTGGCCTGCTTCGGCGCGGGAATGCTCGGCGTGCAGATGTACAACCAGTTCGGGCAGGACACCTCCGCCTTCTGGATGGTCGCCCAGACCATCGCCTCCCCGCGCGACGCCTACGCGGAACTGCGGGCCCGCGCCGCCGCGCTGGCGCTGGTCACCGTCCCGTACACGGTCCTCGTCACCGTCGTCACCGCCGCCCTGGTGGGCGACTGGTCCGCCTTCCCGGCGGCGGCGGGTCTGGCCCTGGGGCTGCTCGGCTCGATGCTGTGCACGGGCGCGCTGGTCTCGGCGCACTTCGCCTACTCCATCCCGTCGGAGGGCGCGTTCAAGAACGTCGCCCCCGGGCAGGCGGGCCTGGCCTGGCTCGGCATCTTCTGCGGCATGATCGCGTCCGCGGTGATCTGCTCCCCGGTGATCGCCCTGACCATCTACATCAGCCTGGCGGACGACCCCGGCACCCTGTCCCTGCTGGCCCTCCCCCTCGGCATCGCCTGGGGCACCCTGGCCGCCTGGGCGGGCATCCGCCTGGCCGCCCCGGCGGTCGCCCGCAAGCTCCCGGAAATCCTCACGGCGGTCAGCAAGGGCTGACCTCCCCGACCCGGAAGAGGGGGGGGGGGGGCGGGGGGGCCCCCCCCCCCCCCGGGCGGGCCCCCCCCGCCCCCCGGGGGGGGGCCCCGCCCCGCGCCAGCGAACCGCCGGCCCCGGCCCGGAGGGGTGGC
>NZ_JBIVEG010000015.1:0-41558 GCF_044747545.1 Streptomyces sp. NPDC090077 | reverse complement strand
GGGCACCCGCGGGCCCCCCCGGGGGGCCCCCCCCACCCCCCCGTAAACCCCCCGGGGGGGGGCGGGGGCGGCCCCCCCCCCCCCCGCCCGGGGGGGGGGGGGGGGGGGGCCCCCCCCCCCCCTCTTCCGCTGCCGAGACCGGCCGCCGGGGAGTGACCCCGGCCGGCCGCTACGACACGGCGGCCCCTTCCAGGAAGGGTTCCAGGGCGGTGCGCAGCGCGGCCGGCTGGTCGTAGTGGACGTAGTGCCCGGCGTCCGGGACCTCGGCGTACTGGCCGGCGGGGAGGACGCGGACCATCTCCTGGGCTTCGGCGCGGCCCAGCTCGCCGTCCAGGGCGCGCACGACGAGGGTGGGGCAACGGACCTGGGCCAGTTCCTCCCAGTGCGCGTCGTGCACCCAGGTCTCGCGGACGGTCAGCATCTGGCTGCGGGAGAAGAGCGGGCGCCAGCCGTCCGGCGCCTGGTGCATCACCTCGGCGAAGAAGGCGCCCCGGCCGGGGTCGGGGCGCTCCACGCGGGGGTCGTCCTCGCCGAACCAGCGGCGGGCGGCGTCCTGCGTGGGGAAGGGGACCGGCCAGCGGCGGAACCACTCCTGCCACTCCTGCTGCGAGGCCTCGCCGAGGGCGGAGGCCCGCATGTCGCAGATGACCAGGGCCTGGACCAGATCGGGGCGGCGGGCGGCGAGCTGCCAGCCGGTGAGGGCGCCCATGGAGTGGCCGATGAGGATCACGGGGCCGAGCCCGAGCTGCTCGATGACGGCCTCGGCGTCGGCGACGAAGGCCTCGCGGCCCAGGCGCGCGGGCCGGTCGGGGCCGGGCGCGGGGTGGCCGCTGTGGCCGTGCCCGCGCTGGTCGAGGGCGATGACGCGGCGGTGCTCGCCCAGCCAGCGCGCGGTGCCGGCCCAGTGGAGGGCGCGGCCCATCAGGCCGTGGAGTAACAGGACCGCCGGTTTCCGTGGCTCCGCGGGCGGGTCCCGGAACTCCCAGGCGGCCAGGCGTACGCCGTCGGCACCTGTGACATCGATGCGCTGTACCACCGGAGATGCACCCCCTTAGCTCCCGGCCAGACTATCGAACCCGCATTCGAAAACGGGCGTCTCGCCGACAACACCGCTCTTTCGAGTGACCTTGCTCAAGGATTGGCCGCCGCTGCCGATGGAGATCCTTTCAACAGGGAGGCGGGCCGCTCGGGGAAGACGGTCCGAAGGGGATGACCTTGAGAGCTCGGGGCTCCAGGTCAGCAAGGGGAGGATCGGTCCCGGCGTCGAAAGGCGCCGGGACCGCCTTGCTTCCGGCCGGCCGGAGACACATGGCCTCCGGCCGTCAACACCCTCGGGCGTCGGCCTGACGGGTTCAGCGCTTGGCGACGAACACGTGCGAGGCGATCTCCGGATCCAGCTCCGCGGCCTCGCCGCCGCTGCCGACCAGCACCCCGCCCGGGGACTCCGTCACGCTCACGACGGAACCGGGCTGCACGCCCGCCCGGCGCAGCGTGTACATCAGCTGGGCGTCGGTCTGGATCGGCTCCCCGATCCGGCGGACCACCACCGTCTTGCCCTCGGTGCCCGGCTCCAGGTCCGACAGGCTGAGCATGCCGTCCTCCAGGAACGGGTCCGCCTCGGCCTTCTCCCCCAGCTCCTCCAGGCCCGGGATCGGGTTCCCGTACGGCGACTCGGTGGGGTGGCGCAGCAGCTCCAGCACCCGCCGCTCCACCGCCTCGCTCATCACGTGCTCCCAGCGGCAGGCCTCGGCGTGCACCTGCTCCCACTCCAGGCCGATGACGTCGACGAGCAGGCACTCCGCGAGGCGGTGCTTGCGCATCACGCGGGTCGCGAGCTTGCGGCCCTCGTCCGTCAGCTCCAGGTGCCGGTCGCTGGCCACCGCGACCAGCCCGTCCCGCTCCATGCGTGCCACGGTCTGGCTCACCGTCGGGCCGCTCTGGTCCAGCCGCTCGGCGATCCGGGCGCGCATGGGGACCACACCTTCTTCTTCGAGTTCCAGGATGGTGCGGAGGTACATCTCCGTGGTGTCGATCAGTCCGGACATTCGTGCCCCTCGGATTGCGTGCGCTGGCCCTGTCCCCAATTCTGACGCATCGGGCCGACAACCGTCCCGCCCCGAGCGTCAAGGCATGTACGGGACATCCGGCGGGAGCGCGTCCACGTCCGGATTGACGGCCGTATTGACACGCCCTTGGTCCAGACCGCACGGTGTCGGCGGACATCGACGACGCAGCCACCGCGCACCCCACACCCTGGAAGGGCCCACGGCGTATGAGCGAGAGCAAGCTGGCCGGGCAGTTCTTCGACGCCGCCATCGGCCTGCTGGAGCGGGTCCGCGACGAGGAGGGCTCACGGATCACCGAGGCCGGGACCGTCATCGCCGAGGCCGTCGCCTCGGGGAACCGGCTCTTCGCCTTCGGCGCCGGACACTCCTCGCTGCCCGCGCAGGACGTGGTCTACCGGGCCGGCGGGCTCGCGCTGATGAACTTCCTCGCCGTCCCGGGCACGGCCGGCGTCGACGTGATGCCGGCGACGCTCGGCAGCGCGCTGGAACGGGTCGACGGGCTCGCCGGGGCGGTCCTGGACAGCAGCCCCGCCTCGGCGGGGGACGTCCTGGTGATCATCTCGCTGTCCGGGCGCAATTCGCTGCCCGTGGAGATGGCGATGAACGCGCGCGCGATCGGCCTGAAGGTCATCGGCGTGACGTCCCTGGCCTATGCGACGGGGACGAAGTCGCGGCACGTCTCGGGCAGCTTCCTGAAGGACCACTGCGACATCGTGCTCGACAGCAAGATCGCGGTCGGCGACGCCGAGCTGTCGGTGGACGGCATCGACGCGCCGTTCGCCCCCGCGTCGACGGTGGTGACCAGCGCCATCATGCAGGCCGTGATGGCCGCCGCCGCCGGGGAGCTGGTGTCCCGCGGGGTGGAGCCGCCGCTGCTGCGGTCGGGGAACGTCGACGGCGGGCACGAGTGGAACGGCCGGGTCATGCAGGAGTACGGGGACCGGATCTTCTTCCGGCACTAGGGGCCGCGGGCCGCACCGCCCCGCACCGGCCGCACCGGCCCGGCCCGGCCCGGCCGGTCAGAGCGGGTGGCGGGCCAGGTCCAGGTCGGCCGCCACGCGGGCCGCGACCTCCTCCGCGTACAGGGCGTCCGCCCGCTCGAACGCGGGACGGGAGGGGCCGCGGAGGAAGGTCAGGGCGCCCAGGGTGCGGCCGCGGCTGCGGAGGACCGCGCACAGGGCGTGCGTGGCGCCCGGGGGCCACCGGCGGGCCCGGGCCCACCCGTCGGCCGCCTCCCCGGCCGGGGCGCTGGCCCGCACCGGGCCGATCCGCTCCAGCGCCTGGAGCGCCGGGTGCGCGGGCTCGTAGCGCACCGGGATCGCACCCGGCCCCGGCAGCAGCAGGGCCAGCCCCGACGGGGACGCCCCCGAGCGGACCAGGCGCCCGCCCGGCCCGGGTTCCAGTACGTCGAGCAGCGCGTGCTCCGCGAAGCCGGCCAGAGCGAAGTCCAGCCGGACGGCGGCCGCCTCCGCCGGGTCCTCGCACTCGGCGGCGGCCCGCCCCGCCCGGTACAGCTGGTTGGCCCGGAACCGCAGCTGCCCGGTGTCCAGCTCGGCCTGCCGGCCCTCGGTGACGTCCTGGAACAGCCAGCCCACCCCCAGCGGCACCGGCTCCTCCGCGAGCGGCGACCCCAGCCGCAGGAACCCGCACCGCCAGCAGCGCCGCCGCACCCCCTCCGGGGTCCGCACCGACACCCACAGCTCCAGCGGCGACGGCGGCGCCCCCTCGGCCAGCACGTGCTGGAGCGCGCCCTCCAGCTCCTCGACGCCCTGCTCCAGCAGATCCCCGAGCGGCCGCCCGAGCAGCGCGCTGCGCCCCGCCCCGAAGGCGCGGGCGGCGTGCGCGTTGACCACCGCCGGGCGCAGGTCCACGTCGACGAGGACGACCCCCCAGGAGGCGTCGTCCATCAGCGCCTCGCTCAGGGCGATGGACCGCTCCAGGTCGATCTGGGCGTGGACCTCGCTGAAGGCGCAGTAGACCCCGGCCGGCTTCCCGCCGGCGCCGGGCACCCCGGCGGACTGGGTCCGTACGAGGATCCGCCCGCCGTCCTTGGTCAGCAGGGCGAACTCGTGCACCTGCCGGCCCGGCGCGTCCTGCGCGGACATCAGCCGGTCCTGCACGTCGTCCGCGTCGGCGGCGCGCACCGCCCAGCCCGCGAAACCGCGCCGCCCCACCGCCTCGGCGGCGCTCCAGCCGAGGATCCGCTCGGCCTCGCGGTTCCAGTGGGTGATCACCCCGTCGGAGTCGAACGCGCACAGCGCGGCGTCCATGCCGTCGAGCAGCGCTGCGAGCAGATCGTCGGCGGTCTCACCGCGTCCGGAAGCACTCACCCGGCACCCCCTGCAGGTGTTCGCGTGTGCGGCACGTCAGATCATTGAACTGGAACGTGACCCAGGCCACACGCGCTTCCCGGAATCCTCCCGGATACCTCCCGGAATGTCCGCCCGGAAACCCGCGCATTAAATCGCTTGAGGGCTCCGGGACGCCGATCTAGGCTCTGCCGTACACGAGAAGGGAGGTGGTTCCCGAAATGTACGGAAACCGGACGCGTGAGGTGGCTGCGGGCTAAGGGCCCGTCGTCAGCAACGCACCCAGTGCGGTGCCCGGCGGAACCGCCCGGCGCCAATCCCAGCAGTCACCCGACCCGCGGTCTCGCCGGCACGTCCGGCCGGCTCCTCTCACTGCAGGAGAGGAACCCGAGACCGCGGGTCGCCTGCGTTCAGACTCCGCCGGAAGCCGGGAGCCGCCACCGGCGCCACCGCTACGGGCAGAGCCGCTCCAGGCGCCACTCGCCCCCGTCCAGGACGTACCGCAGCCGGTCGTGCAGCCGGTTCTCGTGCCCCTGCCAGAACTCCAGCGCGTCGGGCAGCACCCGCAGCCCGCCCCACTCCGGCGGCACCGGCACCTGCTCCCCCTCCGGATACCGCGCCTCCAGCTCGGCATAGCGCCGGTCCAGCTCCGCTCGCGAACCGATCACCGTCGACTGGGCGCTCGCCCACGCGCCCAACTGCGAACCGTGCGGGCGCGACCGGAAATAGGCGGCCGTCTCGTCCCGGCCGATCCGCTCCGCCCGGCCCGTCACGATCACCTGCCGGGCGATCGGGTGCCAGGGGAACAGCAGCGAGACGTACGGGTTCTCGTCGATCTCCCGCACCTTCCGGGAGCCGTAGTTGGTGAAGAAGACGAAGCCCCGCGAGTCGAACTGCTTCAGCAGCACCGTGCGCGAGCTGGGACGTCCCCCGGCGGTGGCGGTCGAGACGACCATCGCGTTGGGCTCGAAGAGGTGCGAGTCGGCCGCCTGCTGGAACCACAGGGCGAACTGCGCCATCGGGTCGTCGGCGAGGCCCGCCTCCTCGACGATCTCGGAGCGGTACTGCTTGCGCATGACGGCGGGGTCAATGTCCTGATCGGTCACACCGCCATCCTGCCGCAGCGCACCGGGTACCGGTGTGCCGTATGTCACGCTTCCGCAGGCCCACCGGAACGGACAAAATCTTGGGGCCGGTCCGAGGGTCCCCGCACGGATGACCTTCGACCGTGCCGGGCATCAACGGGGATGACCGCGCCGGACCGCGAATCACGCCGGGAGCCGCGCGTGTTCGCACTACCTGAGGAGCCGCCTGATGTCCGATTTCGTACCCGGACTCGAAGGGGTCGTCGCGTTCGAGACGGAGATCGCCGAGCCTGACAAGGAAGGCGGATCGCTCCGCTACCGGGGGGTGGACATCGAAGACCTGGTCGGCCACGTCTCCTTCGGGAACGTCTGGGGCCTGCTGGTCGACGGTGCGTTCAACCCCGGCCTGCCCGCCGCCGAGCCCTTCCCCATCCCGGTGCACTCCGGCGACATCCGCGTCGACGTGCAGTCCGCGCTGGCCATGCTCGCTCCCGTGTGGGGTCTGAAACCGCTGCTGGACATCGACGAGCAGACCGCCCGCGACGACCTCGCCCGGGCCGCCGTCATGGCGCTGTCGTACGTCGCCCAGTCCGCCCGCGGCCAGGGCCTGCCGATGGTCCCGCAGCGCGAGATCGACAAGGCCGAGTCCGTCGTCGAACGCTTCATGATCCGCTGGCGGGGCGAGCCCGACCCCAAGCACGTCAAGGCCGTCGACGCCTACTGGACCTCCGCCGCCGAGCACGGCATGAACGCCTCCACCTTCACGGCCCGCGTCATCGCCTCCACCGGCGCCGACGTCGCGGCCGCCCTGTCGGGCGCCGTCGGCGCGATGTCCGGCCCGCTGCACGGCGGCGCGCCCTCGCGCGTCCTCGGCATGATCGAGGAGATCGAGCGCACCGGCGACGCCGTGGCCTACGTGAAGAAGGCCCTCGACAAGGGCGAGCGGCTGATGGGCTTCGGCCACCGCGTCTACCGCGCCGAGGACCCCCGCGCCCGCGTCCTGCGGCGCACCGCCAAGGAACTCGACGCCCCGCGCTACGAGGTCGCCGCCGCCCTGGAGAAGGCCGCCCTGGAGGAGCTGCACGCCCGCCGCCCCGACCGGGTGCTCGCCACCAACGTGGAGTTCTGGGCCGCGATCATGCTGGACTTCGCGGAGGTCCCGGCGCACATGTTCACGTCCATGTTCAGCTGCGCCCGCACCGCCGGCTGGTCGGCGCACATCCTGGAGCAGAAGCGCACGGGCCGCCTGGTGCGGCCGTCGGCGCGGTACGTGGGCCCGGGCCGCCGGGACCCCCGTGACATCGGGGGCTACGCGGACATCACCGCCACCGCCTGAGGCCTCCCCGTCCTGCGAGGGCGCCGCATCCCGTAGGGGGTGCGGCGCCCTCGCACGTTCCCGGCGGTTCACCCCAGGGCGGCGTCGATCACCTGCGACCACTGGGCGACGACGCGGTCCCGGCGGGCCCTGTCGTCGGTCAGGACGTTGGCCAGCCCCAGCCCGCGGGCCATGTCGAGCAGGCCCTGCACGGTCTCCCGCACGCCGGGCCGCGACTCGTCCGCGCCCAGCAGCTCGACGGCGATCCGGTGGGTCTCGCGGCCGACCCGGGCCTCCAGCTCGACGACCTGGGGCCGCAGCTGCTCCTCGTTGGACGCGGCCACCCACAGCTGGAGGGCGGCGCGGAACAGGGCACCGGTGTACAGGTCGACCAGGGCCTCGACGACCGCGGCGCGCGGGCGCGGGGCCGGGGTGGTCTGGAAGAGCTCCCGCAGGGCGGTGGAGCGTTCCTCGGAGACGTACTCGACCGCGGCGGTGAAGAGGGCCTCGCGGGTCGGGAAGTGGTGCTGGGCCGCACCGCGCGAGACGCCGGCGCGTTCGGCGACGACGGCGACGGTGGAGCCCGCCCAGCCGTGTTCGGCGAGGCAGGACACGGCCGACTCCAGCAGGTGGCGCCGGGTGACGCGGCTGCGGGCCTGCTTGGGGACGGCGCCGGTCACCGTACCCATGACGGGTCCCGGCGCTCGAAGCGGGCGGTGATGCCCTCGCGGGCCTCGGCGGAGGCGAACAGCCGCGCCGACAGCTCCGTCAGGCGGGCGCCGTCGCGGTCCAGGGCCTCCCGTACGCCGGCGGCGACCATGGCCTTCGTCTCGGCGAGGGCCTGCGGGGACGCCTTGCGCAGGCCGTCGAGGACGGGGGCCAGGGCGGTGTCGACGTCGTCCGCCGCGTGGAGCGTCAGCAGCCCTATGCGGGCGGCCTCGGGGGCGTCGAAGGCCTCCGCGGTGAGGAGGTAGCGGGAGGCGGCGCGCGGGTCGAGGCGCGGGAGCACGGTCATGGAGATCACGGCGGGGGCGAGGCCGAGGTGGGTCTCGGTGAAGGCGTACGTGGACTGCGGCCCGGCGGCGGCGATGTCGCAGGCGCCGAGCAGGCCGAGGCCGCCGGCCCGGACGTGGCCGGTGACACGGGCGACGACGGGCTTGGGCAGCGCGGTGACCTCGCGGAGCAGGGCGAGGAAGTCGTCGGGGTCGCAGGGGGACTTCAAGTCGGCGCCGGCGCAGAAGGTGTTGCCGGTGTGGGTGAGCAGCACCGCCCGGGTGGCGGGGTCGGCGGCCGCGTCGGCGAGGGCCGCGCGGAGCTCGGCGACGAGCTGCGCGGAGAGCGCGTTGCGGTTGGCCGGGGAGTCGAGGGTGAGGGTGGTGATGCCGGTCGCCGCCGGGGCGGCGTGCACGAGTGGGGGCATGTCTTCTCCTCCGGAGGGGTCAGCGGGCGGACCCGGCCGGCCCCCCTCGGGGGCAGGTTACGCCCTTGCCCTGGCCGGGCGGTGTGGCTGCGGGGCGGGGGATTGCCCTGGTGGGCGGGGTCCCGATGGGCGGGGTCCCGGTGGGCGGGGTCCCGGTGGGCGGGACGGTACGCACGGCTGCGGGGCCCGGGCGGGGCCGCCCTGAC
Source organism: Streptomyces sp. NPDC090077 (assembly GCF_044747545.1). Lineage (NCBI taxonomy): Bacteria > Bacillati > Actinomycetota > Actinomycetes > Kitasatosporales > Streptomycetaceae > Streptomyces > Streptomyces sp. NPDC090077. Next base: position 33,157 of record NZ_JBIVEG010000015.1, on the reverse strand, counting down.
GGGCGGGGTGTCGGGGGCGTGCTGCGAGGGCCGGGGGTGGGGACGGGGTGGGGTGCCGTCCGGGACGGGCTTCGATGTTCGGCGCCTGTTCCGGATTGCATGCGTACGGGGTACCGCGCGCCGAAGTCATCTCGTTTTAGTCCCGGACGACACCCCACCCCGTCCCCACCCCCGACCGGTCGGCTGACAAGTCCGGCCCCGCCAACGACTCTGGCCCCGCCAACGACTCCGGCCCTGCCAACAACTCCGGCCCTGTCGGCAACTTCAGCCCCGCCGGCAACTTCAGCCCCGCCGGCGCTTGAGGCGCGGGCGCGGTAGCGCCGTATCGGGTCAGGGGCGGAGCCCCTGGGAACGGTGGAAGGGCGGGTAGGGGACCCAGCCCCGCGCAGCGGCAACGCACCCGCAGACGGCCCACCCACCCCCGCCACCCGAACCGGCCCCGCCCCCGGTCCGACGGCCGGAGGCTGCGGCGCGTTCAGAAGGAATCAGTACGACTTGGGGAGACCCAGGGTCTGGTGGGAGACGAAGTTGAGGATCATCTCCCGGCTCACCGGGGCGATGCGGGACACCCGCGCCGCGGTGATCAGGGAGGCGAGCCCGTACTCGCGGGTGAGCCCGTTGCCCCCCAGGGTGTGGACGGCCTGGTCCACCGCCCGGACGCACGCCTCCCCCGCCGCGTACTTCGCCATGTTCGCCGCCTCACCGGCCCCCATGTCGTCCCCCGCGTCGTACAGCGCGGCCGCCTTCTGCATCATCAGGCGGGCGAGTTCCAGCTCGATGTGCGCCGTCGCCAGGGGGTGGGCGATGGCCTGGTGGGCGCCGATCGGGTCCTTCCAGACCTGGCGGGTCTTCGCGTAGTCCACCGCCTTGGACAGGGCGTACCGGCCCATGCCGATGGCGAAGGCCGCCGTCATGATGCGCTCCGGGTTGAGGCCCGCGAAGAGCTGGAGGAGGCCGGCGTCCTCGTCGCCGACCAGGGCGGAGGAGGGCAGGCGGACCTCGTCCAGGAGGAGTTCGAACTGCTTCTCCGCCGCCTGGAGTTCCATGTCGATGACCGAGCGGGAGAAGCCCGGGGCGTCGCGGGGGACGATGAACAGGCAGGGCTTGAGCCGGCCCGTGCGGGCGTCCTCCGTGCGGCCGACGACGAGGGTGGCGTCGGCGATGTCCACGCCGGAGATGAAGACCTTGCGGCCGGTGAGGATCCAGTCGTCGCCGTCGCGCCGGGCGGTGCTGGTGATGCGGTGGGAGTTGGAGCCGGCGTCGGGTTCGGTGATGCCGAAGGCCATGGTGCGGCTGCCGTCGGCGAGGCCGGGGAGCCAGGTGCTCTTCTGGGCGTCGGTGCCGAAGCGGGCGATGACCGTGCCGCAGATGGCCGGTGAGACCACCATCATGAGGAGGGGGCAGCCCGCGGCGCCCAGTTCTTCGAGGACGAGGGAGAGTTCGGCGATGCCGCCGCCCCCGCCGCCGTACTCCTCGGGGAGGTTGACGCCGAGGTAGCCGAGCTTGGCGGCGTCCGCCCACAGCTCGTCGGGGTGGCCGCCCTCGCGGGCGACGCGGGCGAGGTAGTCGCGGCCGTAGCGCCGCCCGAGGGCGGCGACGGCGGCGCGCAGGGCCTGGTGCTCTTCGGTCTCGATCACTGCTGGTCCTCCTGGACGACGGCGAGCAGGGCGCCGAACTCGACCTGGTGGCCGGTGACGGCGTGGAGCGCGGTGAGCGTGCCGGAGGCGGGGGCGAGGATGCGGTGCTCCATCTTCATGGCCTCCAGCCACAGCAGGGGCTGCCCGGCGGTGACGGTGCTGCCGGGGGCGAGGCCCTCGGCGACGCGGACGACGGTGCCGGGCATGGGGGCGAGCAGGGAGCCCGGTGCGGTGCGGTCCTGGGGATCGGGGAACCGGGGTACGGGCACGAGGGCGTGGGAGCCGAGCACGGAGTCCACGTAGACCGTGTTCGATTTGTGTTTCACGTGGAACATCCGCCGGACACCGGCGACTTCGAGGGTGACGGCCTCGGGGCCGGCGGCCAGGACGCGGACGTCCGGGTCGGCCGGCGGGGCGTACTGGGCCTCGTACTCCGCGCCGTCCACGGTGTAGCGGCGGGTCCTGGGCCGGGAGGGGAGGTTGCGCCAGCCGCCGAGGCGGGCGGCGAGGGGGGCGCCGGGGGCCGGGGCCGCTTCGGCGAGCGCGGCGGCCAGGCAGGCGAGCGCGGGGTCCGGGGCGGCTTCGACGAGGGTGTCGAGGTGGCGTTCGTAGAAGCCGGTGTCGAGCCGGGCGGCGGTGAACTCCGGGTGGCGCAGGGAGCGTACGAGGAGGTCGCGGTTGGTGGTCAGCCCGTGGATCCGGGCCCGGGACAGGGCGTCGGCGAGGATCCGGACCGCCTCGGCGCGGGTCGGGGCGTGGGCGACGACCTTGGCGAGCATGGGGTCGTAGTGGATGCCGACCGTGTCCCCGGCGGTGAATCCGGTGTCGACGCGGACGTGGCCGGGGAGGTCGAGGGTGTGCAGCACCCCGGTCTGCGGGCGCCAGTCGTGGGCCGGGTCCTCGGCGTAGAGACGGGCCTCGACGGCGTGGCCGGAGGGCTCGGGCGGGGTGGGGGGCAGGGGTTCTCCCTCTGCGATGCGCAGCTGGAGGGCCACCAGGTCGAGGCCGAAGACCGCCTCGGTGACGGGGTGTTCCACCTGGAGGCGGGTGTTCATCTCCAGGAAGTAGGGGCGGCCGTCGGCTCCGACGAGGAACTCGACGGTGCCCGCGCCCCGGTAGGAGACCGCGCGGGCGGCGGCCACGGCGGCGGCGTGGAGGCTCTGGCGCAGGGGCTCGGGCAGGCCGGGGGCCGGGGCCTCCTCGATGACCTTCTGGTGGCGGCGCTGGAGGGAGCAGTCGCGGGTGCCGAGCGCCCAGACCGTGCCGTGCGCGTCGGCGAGGACCTGCACCTCGACGTGCCGGCCGCGCTCCACGTACGGCTCGGCGAAGACCTCGTCGTCCCCGAAGGCGGAGAGGGCCTCGGCGCGGGCCGCCTCCAGGGACTCCTTGAGGGAGTCGAGGTCCCGTACGACGCGCATCCCGCGTCCGCCGCCGCCCGCCGCGGCCTTGAGGAGGAGGGGCAGGTCGGCGGTGGTGGCGGTGGCCGGGTCGACGGGGTCGAGGAGGGGGACCCCGGCGGAGCGTACGAGGTCCTTGGCCCGGGTCTTGGAGGCCATGGCCTCGATGGCCTCGGGCGGCGGGCCGATCCAGGCCAGGCCCGCGGCCAGGACCTGGCGGGCGAAGCCGGCGTTCTCGGAGAGGAAGCCGTACCCGGGGTGCACGGCGTCCGCGCCGGCCGCGCGGGCGGCCTCGATCAGCAGGTCGCCGCGCAGGTAGGTGTCGGCGGGGGCGGCCCCGGGCAGGCGGACGGCCACGTCGGCGTGGCGGACGTGGAGGGCGTCGGCGTCGGGGTCGGAGTGGACGGCGACCGTGGACAGGCCCAGGTCGCGGGCCGTGCGGAAGATCCGGACGGCGATCTCGCCCCGGTTGGCGACGAGGAGGGAGGTGATCGGTGCGGTCATCTGGGGCTCACATCCGGAAGACGCCGAAGCCGCCGCGGGCGCCCTCGACGGGGGCGTTGTGGACGGCCGACAGGCACAGGCCGAGGACGGTGCGGGTGTCGCGCGGGTCGATGACGCCGTCGTCGTACAGCCGGCCGGAGAGGAACATGGGCAGGGACTCGGACTCGATCTGGGCCTCCACGAAGGCCCGCATCCCGGCGTCCTGTTCCTCGTCGTACGGCAGGCCGCGGGCGGCGGCGGACTGGCGGGAGACGATGGAGAGGACCCCGGCGAGCTGCTGGGGGCCCATGACGGCGGACTTGGCGCTGGGCCAGGCGAAGAGGAACCGGGGCTCGTAGGCGCGTCCGCACATGCCGTAGTGGCCGGCTCCGTAGCTGGCGCCGATGAGCACGGACAGGTGCGGGACCCGGGAGTTGGACACCGCGTTGATCATCATCGAGCCGTGTTTGACGATGCCGCCCTGCTCGTACTCCTTGCCCACCATGTAGCCGGTGGTGTTGTGGAGGAAGAGGAGGGGGATGTCGCGCTGGTTGGCGAGCTGGATGAACTGGGCCGCCTTCTGCGACTCGGCGCTGAAGAGGACCCCCTGGGCGTTGGCGAGGATGCCGACGGGGTAGCCGTGCAGGGTGGCCCAGCCGGTGACCAGGCTGGGTCCGTAGAGGGGCTTGAACTCGTCGAAGTCGGAGGCGTCGACGATGCGGGCGATGACCTCGCGCGGGTCGAAGGGGGTCTTCAGGTCCGGCGGGACGATCCCGAGGAGCTCCTCGGGGTCGTACAGCGGCTCCTCGGCCCGGGGCGGTTCGGCGTGCGGCTTGCGGTGGTTGAGCCGGGCCACGATGCGGCGGGCCTGGCGGATGGCGTCGTACTCGTCGAGGGCGTAGTGGTCGGCGAGGCCGGAGACGCGGGCGTGCATGTCGGCGCCGCCGAGGGACTCGTCGTCGCTCTCCTCGCCGGTGGCCATCTTGACCAGGGGCGGGCCGCCCAGGAAGACCTTGGAACGGTCCTTGATCATGACGGTGTGGTCGGACATCCCGGGGATGTACGCGCCGCCGGCGGTGGAGTTGCCGAAGACGACGGCGACGGTCGGGATGCCGGCGGCGGAGAGCCGGGTCAGGTCGCGGAAGACCGCCCCGCCGGGGATGAAGATCTCCTTCTGCGAGGGCAGGTCGGCGCCGCCGGACTCGACGAGGCTGATGCACGGGAGCCGGTTGCGGAGGGCGATCTCGTTGGCCCGCAGCGCCTTCTTCAGCGTCCAGGGGTTGCTGGCGCCGCCGCGGACGGTGGGGTCGTTGGCGGTGATCAGGCACTCGACGCCCTCGACGGTGCCGATGCCGGTGACCATCGAGGCGCCGACCGGGTAGTCGCTGCCCCAGGCGGCGAGCGGGGACAGCTCCAGGAACGGGGTGTCGGGGTCGAGGAGCAGCTCGACGCGCTCGCGGGGCAGCAGCTTGCCGCGGTCGCGGTGCCGGGCGGTGTACTTCTCCCCGCCGCCGGCGAGGGCCTTGGCGTGCTCGGCGTCGAGCTCCGCGAGCCGCTCCAGGGCGGCGGTACGGGCCTTCGCGTGCTCGGCGGAGAGCGGGTCGACGGTGGTTCCGAGGCGGGTCATCGGGTCCCCTCAGGTGCGGGTGGCGGGCTGTCCGGGAGGAGCCGGCCCGGGGGCCGGGGGTCGGGCAGGAGGTGGGCCGGGACGTCGAGCCGGCGGGCGCGCAGCCATTCGCCGAGGGCCTTGGCCTGCGGGTCGAAGCGGTGGCCGGAGGCGACGCCGTCGCCGAGGAGGCCGGGGACGGTGAAGTTCAGGGCGCGCAGGTTCGGCAGCACGTGGCGGGCGACGGCCAGCTCCCGCGTCTCGGGCAGCAGTTCCTGGAAGACCTCCACGGTGAGGGTGCGGTGCAGCCACCGCCAGGCCTCCTCGCCCTCCACCCACACCCCGACGTTCGCGTCGCCGCCCTTGTCCCCGCTCCGGGCCCCGGCCACCGCCCCCAGCGGGGCGCGCACGGTGGGCGTGGGCGCAGGGTCCGGGGGCGGCGGTGTGGCGGGATCCGGGACGGCGGGCGGGACGGCGGCCGGGGGTGGTGGTGGCGGGACCGGCAGGCGGGTGCCGTCCTCCAGCACCGCCGCGTGCGGGACGGAGCCGGCCGGGACCAGGTCCGAGGCGAACACCCCGTAGGGCTGTGCCGGGCCGGGCGGGGCCGTCACGTGGAACCCGGGATAGCTGCCGAGGGCCTGCTCGACCGCGGCCGAGGTCAGGGCCCGGCCCACCCGGTCCGGGGAGGGATCACGGACCACCAGCCGCAGCAGGGCGCTCGCCGCCTCCTCCGTGTCCGCGTCCTCGTGGTCCGTGCGGGCGAGGGTCCAGCGGACGGACTCCACCCCGTCCAGCGCCCCCGCCAGCTGGGCCCGCACCAGGGCGGCCTTGGCCTCGACGTCGAGGCCCGTCAGGACGAACACCACCTCGTTGCGCCAGCCGCCGACGCGGCTGACGCCCACCTTCAGGGTGGCGGGCGGGGGCTCCCCCCGGACCCCGCTGATCCGGACCCGGTCGTCGCCGTCCGGGGTCAGGCGGACCGTGTCCAGGCGGGCGGTGACGTCGGGGCCGAGGTACCGCGCGCCCTGGGTCTCGTACAGGAGCTGGGCGGTGACCGTGCCGGGGGTGACGGCGCCGCCGGTGCCCGGGTGCTTGGTGACCACCGCCGAGCCGTCCTCGGAGACCTCCGCGAGCGGGAAGCCGGGCCGCCGGACGTCGTGGCCGGTGAAGAAGGAGTAGTTGCCGCCGGTGGCCTGCGCACCGCACTCCAGGACGTGGCCCGCGACCACCGCCCCCGCCAGCCGGTCGTACTCCTGCGGGCCCCAGTCGAACCACCAGGCCGCCGGCCCGCTGACCAGCGCCGCGTCCGTAACCCGGCCGGTCACCACCACGTCCGCGCCGGCCCGCAGGCAGGCGGTGATCCCGGCGCCGCCCAGGTAGGCGTTGGCGGTCAGCGCGTCCTGCCCGTACGGCATCAGGTCGTCGCCCTCGACGTGCGCGACGGAGACGGGCACCCCCACCTTCGCCGCCAGCGCCCGCACCGCCGCCGCCAGCCCGGCCGGGTTCAGCCCGCCGGCGTTCGCCACGATCCGCACGCCCCGGTCGTGCGCGAGCCCGAGGCCCTCCTCCAGCTGTTTCAGGAAGGTCTTGGCGTAGCCGAGGTCCGGGTTCTTCAGACGGTCCCGGCCGAGGATGAGCATGGTGAGCTCGGCGAGGTAGTCGCCGGTCAGCACGTCCAGCGGGCCGCCCGTCAGCATCTCGCGCACGGCGTCGGACCGGTCCCCGTAGAAACCGGACGCGTTGCCGATGCGCAGCGCCCGGCGGGTCACCACCCGCTCGCCCCGGGCTTGCGGCCCTGGCCCGCCGGACCGGCGAAGGCCTGGGCGATGTCGAGCCAGCGGTCGGCGTCGGCTCCGGCCGCGGTGAGGGCGAGGTCGGCGCGGTGGGCGCGCTGGGTGACCAGCAGGCAGAAGTCCAGGGCCGGCCCGGTAATCCGCTGCGGTGCGTCCGCCGGACCGTACGCCCACACCCCGGCCCCGTCCGGAGCCGTCAGCTCCACCCGGAACTCCCCCTCCGGCGCGGGCAGTCCCCGGACCGCGTACGCGTAGTCGCGCGCCCGCACCCCGATCCGCGCGACGTGCCGCAGCCGGGCGGTGGGGGTACGCGGCACGCCGAGCGCGTCGGCCACGTCCTGGCCGTGCGCCCAGGTCTCCATGAGCCGGGCGCTCGCCATGGACGCGGCCTTCATCGGGGGCCCGTACCAGGGGAACCGGGCGTCGGGCGAGGCCGCCGCGAGCGCCGCGTCGAGCGCGGCTCGGCCCGCGCGCCACCGGGCGAGCAGCTCGGCGGGCTCCAGCGCGGCGCCTTCCGCGGCACCTTCGTCGACGAAGGACTCGGGGGCCTTGAGCGCCTCCTCCACCATCCGGGCGAAACCCTCGGCATCGGTGAGGGAGAGCAGCGCGGCCCGGTCGGTCCAGTGCAGGTGGGCGATCTGGTGGGCGATGCTCCACCCGGGCGCGGGCGTCGGGCGCGCCCAGACCGGATCCGGCAACTCCCCCACCAGCGAGTCGAGTTCCCGGCCCTCCTCGCGGAGGTCGGCGCGGAGTGCGGTGAAGACGGCGGCGGTTGAGGTCGCGGCCGCGACGGACCGGTCTTCGACGGACGGATCGGGCACGGCGTGCTCCCCTCTCGGCGTGGGGGGAAGCCTGGCAGCCTCCGATAAAACAATCAAGCGTGCTTGCATTATTTTTACGGGCCGCGTCCGGTTCCGCTCCGGTTCCGCGTCCGGTTCCCGCCATGCGCGCCAATTCCGCTCCATGGAAGGGCACTTGATCCGGATCCGGCATCCGGCAAGGCCCGGCCGGGGGGAACGGCGGGAACCCGCCGCCACGCACCCGGAACGGTCAGGTGCGGTTCCGGCCGTACGCCGCCGATGCGCCCTGGCGGCACCCGCCGTGCGCCGATACTGGGGGCTCACCGCCCGCGCAGCCGCCGCACCGGGCCGCGCACCCCCCTCCCTCCACGCGCCCCTCCACGCCACCGACGACGAGGACGGTCCGCCGTGAATCCCGCTGCCCCAGCCGCGTTCCACTCCCTCTACCCCGAACTCGACGCCACCGCCCTCACCGCCTTCGCCACCGCCCTGGAGAGCGGCGACCCCACCGGCCTGCCGCCCGCGCGCGCCGCCGAGGTGCGGGCCGCACGGGCCGCGGCCGCCTTCAGCCGGGGCAAGGTGACCGGCACCTGCGGGGACCTGCTCGACGCCGCGCTCTGGCGGCACACCGGCCCCGGGCCGCGGGCGGCGGTCGTGATGCCATCGCCCTGGACGGGCCTGGGCTGGACCTCGTACGCCGTCCAGGCCGCCGCGCTCGCGGCGCGGGGCTACGACGTACTCGCCTACACCGTCCGCGGGTTCGGCCGCTCCGACGGCCAGGCCGACTTCGCCGGGCCACTGGACGTCGCCGACGGCAGACGCGCCCTGGACCACCTCCTGGAGCGCGCCGCCGGCCCGGTCACCAGGATCGGCTTCCTCGGCGTCTCGTACGGCGCCGGCATCGGCCTGCTCACCGCCGCGCACGACCCCCGGGTCGACGCGGTGGCGGCGCTCGGCGGATGGGGCGACCTCGGCGAGGTCCTGTACGAGAACTCCACCCGCCGCGCCGCCGCCGTCCAGGCCCTCCTCGCATCGGCCGGCCGGGCCCGGCTGGGCCCGGAGACGGAGCGGGCCCTGGAGGACGTCCTCGCCGACCGGGGTGCGGAGGGCGCCCTGCGGTGGGCGCAGCAGCGCTCGCCGTTCGGCCACGTCAAGGAGTTCAACCGCAGGCGGGTGGCGGTCTTCCTCTCGCACGCCTGGCACGAGACGGTCTTCCCCGCCAACCAGACCCTCGGGTTCTTCGGCGAACTCACCGGCCCCAAACGGCTCGACCTGTCCGTCGGCGACCACGGCGGCCCCGAGAGCGCGGGACTGCTGGGACTGCCGAGCCCCGTGTGGACGGACGCGCACCGCTGGTTCGACCACCACCTGTGCGGCGCCGCCAACGGGGTGGAGGGTGAGGACGAGGTGCGCTCCGAGGTGATGTGGAGCCGCGCCCTGGAACCCTCCACCGGCCTCCCCACCCCGGGCGGGAGCGTCCGCCGGCTGTACCTCACGGGGGGCGGGGGGCCGGGCGGCGTCGGGGGGCTGGCGGCGGAGCCCGAGCACGGCTGGGCGGCGGGCGTGCTGTGCGGGGTGGACACCCCGGCGGCCGTGGCCGACGCCGTGGTGCGGTCCGGGTACGCGGAGATGGCGGGCCGCCCGAAGCCGTACCCGGGCGCCGAGATCGGCGCCGCCGCGGCCGCGTCCGTCACCGCCGCCTGGTCCGGGGACCCCGCCGAGGAGACCCTCCGCGTACGGGGCGTCCCGCGCCTGCGGGTGACGTACCGCGCGGCGAACTCCGGCTCCACCTTCGTCGCGTACCTCATGGACCTGGCCCCGGACGGCTCGGCCCGGCTGATCACGCACGCCCCGTTCAGCGACCTGCAGTCCCCGCCGGACAGCCTGATCAGCGCGGACATCGACCTCCAGGCCACGGCGTACGACGTCCCGCGCGGGCACCGCCTCCTGCTGGTGGCGGCCGCGCGCGACCCCTTTTACGGGGACGCCAACCTGCCGCGCGCGACGCTGGCGTTCACCTCGCCCGAGCCGACGCCTTCTTATCTGGAGGTGCCGGTGGGGTGAGGGGTGGGGGGGTGAGGGGTGAGGGGTGAGGGGTGGAGGGGGTGAGGGGTGAGGGGTGGAGGGCGAGAAATCTGTACGGTTGTTTTAGACGGACGTATTGAACGAGCGTATGGATTCTGGTTATGGTTCTTCACGTCAAGGCGAGAACGAACCGCGAAGGGATCCACCATGGCTGCGCACGACACCACCCCCACCACCGCCACCCGCTCCGAACTGACCGTCGACGGCCGCCGGTTGTCGTACCTCGACTTCGGCGGCACCGGCCGCCCGCTGGTCGCGCTGCACGGGCACCTGTCCGAGGGCGCCACGTTCGCCGACCTCGCCCGCGCCCTCGGCCCCGACTGGCGGGTGATCGCCCCCGACCAGCGCGGCCAGGGCGAATCCGACAGTGCGGCCGACTACACGCGGGAGGGCTACCTCTCCGACGTCGGCGCCCTGCTGGACCACCTCGGACTGGAGCGCGTCGTCCTGCTCGGCCACTCCCTCGGAGCCGTCAACGCCTACCAGTTCGCGGCGCGCCACCCCGAGCGCGTGAGCGCCCTCGTCAACGCCGAGGGCCCGGCCGCGCTCGGACTGGACGGCCCGAACCCGCTGGCCTTCCTGCTGCAGCTGCCCTACGAGGCCCCGACCCGCGAGGCACTGGTCGCGGCCCTCGGGCCGGCCGCACCGTACTTCTCCGACCGGCTCCGGGAGAACGCCGACGGCAGCTGGCGCCTGCCCTTCCGCCCCCGGGAGATGTACGACTCCGAGCACCACGTCCACGGCGACCACTGGGCCGACTGGACGGCCTCCACCTGCCCGGCCCTGCTCGTGCGGGGCACCAAGGGGGTCATCCCGGCCGACCAGGCCCGGGCCATGACGGAACGCCGCCCCGGCACCGCCCTGGCGGAACTCGACACCGACCACTTCGTGTACACCGCCGAGCCGGAGGCCTTCGCAGCGGCGGTGGCACGGTTCCTGGAGGGGGTCTGAGGGAGCGGTACGCCCTGGGACGGTCTCAGGGAGGGTTGGGGGCTTCCCGTCAGTCCCATCGTCCTTCCGGTTCGGGCCGGTCCCTCAAGGGCGCTCCTTCGTCGCGTCGCTACGCGATCGCCTACGGCGACCCTTGACCGACCGACCCGCCCCGGAAAGCCGAAAGACTGCCGGGAAACCCCCAAAGAAACGGCACGGTCCAGAGGAACAGGGACGGCCACGTCAGCGATGAGGCGAGGGGCCGGGCGCCGGCTGCCTGCACGAGAGGTCGATCCGATCCCCCTGCGGACCACCCAAGCGCCACAGATCGCTACGCGCTCCTCCCGTCTCAGCGACCGACGACCGCCCGGGGCCGATACCCGCACCAAAAGTCGATCAGAACAGGCCAGGGACCCGACAGGCGCGACAGATCGCTACGCGCTTCTCCCGGCTCAGCGACCGACGGCCGTCCTGGGCTGATACCCGCACCACAGGGTGATCAGGGTGATCAGGGAGGTGCGGAAGCATGGGGGCATGCCGCACGTACTCGACGCCCCCGGAGGGCTGACCGACAGGGCGCGACGCTTCCTGTCCGCACGAGGTCGGGCCGTTCCGTTCCCGACGGTGGAGAACCCGGACGATGCGCAGGTCGCGGAGCGGCTCGCGCGCTTTCCGGGCGTGGACAAGGACGTGTTCCTCGCCCGGCTCCGACCGGCGCGCCATACGGAGTGGTGGTGGGAGTCCGACGGGTTCCGGGTGCACGTGTGGCACACGTTCGCGGAGCTCTTCGAGCAGGACCGGCTGGCGAAATGGGGACTCTGGGCGCGGGACGAGGCAGGGGTGCGGGCCGCCCACCGGTTCCTCGCGGGCCTTCCCGCTAGGGTGGACGGCACATCGTGAACCGGAACAAGGAGCAGACGTGAGCGGCATCGCCCTGCAGCAGGAGATCGCCCGGGAACTCCAGGTCGCCGAGACCTTCGAGGCCGAGCGGGAGATCGAGCGCCGGGTGGCCTTCCTCACCGAGCGGCTGACCTCCACGGGTCTGCGGTCCCTCGTCCTGGGCATCAGCGGCGGTGTCGACTCGACCACCACGGGCCGGCTCTGCCAGCTCGCCGTGGAGCGGGCCCGCGCGGCGGGGCACGAGGCGCGGTTCTACGCGATGCGGCTGCCCTACGGCGTCCAGGCCGACGAGCACGACGCGCAGCTCGCCCTGTCCTTCATCCAGGCCGACCACGTCCTGACCGTGGACATCAAGCCCGCCAGCGACGCGGCCCTCGACGCCTCGGTGGCCGCCGGGGTCGCCTTCGGCGACGCCCACCACCAGGACTTCGTCCACGGCAACATCAAGGCCCGCCAGCGCATGATCGCCCAGTACGCAGTCGCCGGTGCGCACGCGGGCCTGGTGGTCGGCACCGACCACGCCGCCGAGGCCATCTCCGGGTTCTTCACCAAGTTCGGTGACGGCGCCGCGGACGTGGTCCCGCTGACCGGCCTGACCAAGCGCCGGGTGCGCGCCGTCGCCGACGCCCTGGGCGCTCCCGCCGAGCTGGTGTGGAAGGTCCCGACGGCCGACCTGGAGACCCTCGACCCGGGCAAGGCCGACGAGGACGCGCTCGGTGTCACGTACGACGACATCGACGACTTCCTGGAGGGCAAGCCGGTGGACGCGCGCGCCTACGAGACGATCGTCAACCGCTACCGCCTCACCGAGCACAAGCGCCAGCTCCCCATCGCCCCCTGATCACCGTCCTGATCACCCTGTGGTGCGGGTATCAGCCCAGGACGGCCGTCGGTCGCTGAGCCGGGAGAAGCGCGTAGCGATCTGTCGCGCCTGTCGGGTCCCTGGCCTGTTCTGATCGACTTTTGGTGCAGGTATCGGCCCAGGGCGGTCGTCAGACGCTGAGACGGGAGGGGCGCGTAGCGATCTGACGCGCCCTTCGGGCCCCTGAGCTGCTCTGTTCGTCCTTTGGTGCGGGTATCAGCCCAGGGCGGTGGCCGGACGCTGAGACATGAGGAGCGCGTAGCGATCTGCTGCGGGTGGCCGCGCCCCCGGCCGCGGACCGGGGATGTGGCGGCTCGGATGTCGGGCGGGCCGGCGCCCGGCCCCTCGCTCGTCGCTGACGGGCCCGTCCCTCCAGCCTCTGCCCGGTGACCGTTTCTTTGGGGGTTTCCCGGCAGTCTTTCGGCTTTCCGGTTCGTGCCGGTCGGTCAAGGGTCGCCGTAGGCGATCGCGTAGCGACGCGACGAAGGAGCGCCCTTGAGGGACCGGTGCGAACCGGAAGGACGATGGACTGCCGGGAAACCCCCAACCCTCCCTGAGACCGCCCAGGGGGATCCCGGTTCCCCTCAGCCGGCTTCCCTCTGCGACCGGACCGCCCCCATGCTGGCTGCGATCACCAGGGCGATCGCGAGCGCGTCCAGGGCCGACATCGCCTGGCTCAGGACCAGGAAGCCCGCGGTCGCCGCGATGGCCGGTTCGAGGCTCATCAGGATCGCGAAGGTCGGGGCGGGAAGCCGGCGGAGGGCGAGGAGCTCCAGCGTGTACGGGAGCACCGACGACAGCACCGCGACGCCGAGGCCCAGTGCGAGCGTGCTCGGGGTGAGGAGGTCGGAGCCGACTTCCGCCACGCCCAGCGGGAGCGAAATGACCGCGGCCACTGCCATCGCCAGGGCCAGTCCGTCGGCCTGCGGGAACCGGCGGCCGGTACGGGCGCTGAAGACGATGTACGCCGCCCACATCGCGCCCGCGCCCACCGCGAAGGCCGCGCCGAGCGGGTCGAGGCCGCCGAGGCCCCCTCCGCCGTGGCCGGCCAGCAGGGCGACGCCGGCCAGGGCCAGGGCGGCCCACAGCAGGTTCACCAGGCGCCGCGAGACGATCACGGACAGGGCCAGCGGGCCGAGCACTTCGAGGGTGACGGCGGGGCCGAGCGGGATGCGGTCGATGGACTGGTAGAACAGGCCGTTCATGCCGGCCATGGCCACGCCGAACGCGACGACCGTCCCCCAGTCGGAACGCCCGTACCCGCGCACCTTCGGGCGGCACAGCACCAGCAGCACCAGAGCGGCGGCCGCGAGCCGCAGGGTGACCACGCCCGCCGCGCCCACCCTGGGCATGACCATCACCGCGAGGGCGGCCCCGAACTGCACCGACACCCCGGCCGAGACCACCAGTGCGACCGGTCCGAACCGGGAGGCCCGGGCGGGGGCGGGAACCGGGGCGGCGGTCGTCGGGACGGCGGTCGTCGGGGCGGCGGTCGTCGGGGACGAAGAGGATGGTGCGGGCATGAATCCAGACTAAGGGGTGCGTAAGACCCATCACGGAGCGTCCTGCCTTACACACCCTCCCCCGGCCCCTCCCCCGGCCCCTCAACCGGCCCCTCAACCGTCCCCTCAACCGGCCCCTCAACCGTCCCCTCCCCGTCTCACCGGGTGGACGCGCCTCCGACGCCCGGTCCGGGACCCGATACGCTCCGCTCGTGGCTGAGATCCAGATTCCCGCTGACATCAAGCCCGCCGACGGACGCTTCGGCGCGGGCCCCTCCAAGGTGCGGACCGAGGCGCTGGACGCCCTCGCCGCCACCGGTACCTCCCTGCTCGGCACCTCCCACCGCCAGGCCCCGGTCAAGAACCTGGTCGGCTCGGTGCGCGAGGGCCTCCGGGACCTCTTCTCCCTGCCCGAGGGGTACGAGGTGATCCTGGGCAACGGCGGCTCCACCGCCTTCTGGGACGTCGCGACCGCCGGTCTGATCGAGCGGAAGTCCCAGCACCTCACCTTCGGCGAGTTCTCGTCGAAGTTCGCCAAGGCGGCGAAGCTCGCGCCGTGGCTGGACGAGCCGTCCGTGATCTCGTCCGAGCCGGGCACGCACCCCGAGCCGGTCGCCGAGGCGGGCGTGGACGTGTACGCGTACACGCACAACGAGACCTCGACGGGTGTCGCGGCGCCGGTCAAGCGGGTCGCGGGCGCGGACGCCGGGTCCCTCGTCCTGGTGGACGCGACCTCGGGTGCGGGCGGTCTTCCGGTGGACATCACCGAGACGGACGTCTACTACTTCGCCCCGCAGAAGTCCTTCGCCTCGGACGGCGGCCTGTGGCTGGCGGCGTTCTCGCCGGCCGCCCTGGAGCGGGCCGCGCGCGTGCACGCGTCGGGCCGGCACATCCCGGAGTTCTTCTCGCTGCCGACGGCGATCGACAACTCGCTGAAGAACCAGACGTACAACACCCCGGCGCTGTCGACCCTCTTCCTGCTGGACCAGCAGCTGAAGTGGATGAACTCGCAGGGCGGTCTGGAGTTCACGACGGGCCGTACGGCGGCCAGCGCGCGGAACCTGTACGGCTGGGCGGAGGCGTCGAAGTACGCGAGCCCGTTCGTCCAGGACGCGGAGAAGCGTTCCGCGGTCATCGGCACGATCGACTTCTCGGACGACGTCGACGCGGCGGCGGTGGCGAAGGTGCTGCGCGCCAACGGCATCGTGGACACCGAGCCGTACCGCAAGCTCGGCCGCAACCAGCTGCGCATCGCGATGTTCCCGGCGATCGACCCGGCGGACGTGCAGGCGCTGACGGCCTGCATCGACTACGTGATCGAGCAGCTCTGATCCGACGATCCGACGGGGCCCCGCCCCTCACGCCCGTTCCTGTGGAGCCCCCGGCGCCTTTCCGGCGCCGGGGGCTCCCGCGTTCCGGCCCCCCAGTGCCCCCCCCCACCCCCCGGGACCTTGGTCCTGAAATACCGGGCAAAAGAACAGCAAACGGACGCCCATCACCCCGCCCCCACCTGCGGATCCCCCCTCCGGGACCTTCGGCCCGGCCCTCCGGGCGCCTCCCGGCCCCTGAAACCGAACACCGCGAATGTCCCTCTTGTCCGGTGTGCCGGGAAAGACCCCGGCCTGGCCCGTTCCGTTCAGGAGGAACTCATGCGCAAGGCACTCACCCTCACCGCCGTGGCCCTCACCACGTCGCTGGCCCTCGGCGGCGCCACCGCGTTCGCCGTCGACACCCCCACGCCCTCCCCCACCGCGAGCACGCACCCCGCCGCCTCCGCCCGCGTGGAGGTGCCCTCCTCCCCCGTGAAGCCCGGCGACGCCGTCAGCGTCACCGTGACCGCCCCGGCCGGCTCCACGAACCTCTCCGTCTCCTCCGCCGCCCTCGGCGACGTCAAGCTCACCCCGGGCAAGGACGGCCACTGGAGCGGCACCGCCAAGGTCGCCGACGTCAAGGACGGCTCCTACGGCGTCTCCCTCACCGGCAGCGCCCCCGACGGCACCAAGCTCCAGGCCACCGCGCAGCTCACCGTGAAGAAGGGCGACTCCCCGAAGCCCCCCACCCCCACCTCCTCCACGCTCCGCCTCTCCACGGACTTCGGCCGCCCCGGCGACAAGGTCACCGTCACCGTCAAGACCACCGCGAAGGACGCGTACGTGAAGTCCGACGCCTTCGCGGGCGGCAAGGTCGACCTCAAGAGCGACGGCCACGGCACCTTCACCGGCACCGCCACGGTCGCCAAGAACACCAAGACCGGCTACTACGGGGTCGACGCCTTCGCGGGCGGCAAGAAGTTCGACACGGTGAAGTTCTCCGTCGAGGCCAAGGGCAACCCGGACGTGAAGCCCGTGACCCCGCTGAAGCCCTCCGAGCACAAGACGCCCAAGGGCTCCGTGAACACCGGCCAGGCCCCCGCCGATGCCTGAGACCGCCCCCTCCCGCCGCCGGGGCGGCCGCGCACGCCGCGCCGCCGCCCTGGCGGGGGCCCCGGCCCTCGCCCTCGCCCTGGCCACCGGCTGCTCGGCGGGCGCCCAAGCGCACGGGACCACCTCGCGGACGGCCGCCACCGCCCTCCCCGCCTCCGTCCCCGACCGCATCAAGATCCCCGGCATCAAGGTCGACGCCCCGCTCGACACCGTCGGCCTCGACGCCCAGGGCGTCATGCAGGAGCCCGACTTCGCCAAACCGGACGACGCCGCCTGGTACAAGGACGGCCCCACCCCCGGCGAGGCCGGCGCGGCCGCGATCGTCGGGCACATGGACACCCCGCAGGCCCCCGAGGCCGTCTTCTACAACCTCAAGACGCTCAAGCAGGGCCAGGAGATCGAGGTCCACCGCACCGACGGCACCACCGCCGTCTTCGCCGTCGACGCGGTCGACACCTTCAAGAAGGACGCCTTCCCCACCGGCAAGGTCTACGGCGACACCCGCGGCAAGGCCGAACTCCGCCTGATCACCTGCGGCGGCGACCTCACCGCCGACCGCCACTGGGACTCCAACGTCGTCGTGTTCGCCCACCTCACGGGCAGGGCCTAGCCGCCCACGCGATACCTTCAGCACTCCAGAGGAGTACGCAGCACAGCGTGTGGAGGCAGCGGCGTGAACGTGCGAGTGACGGCGGCCCAGAGCGGCATGGACCCCTTCAGCACCGCCCGGCTGCGGCGCGGGGTGCTCGACGCGTGGGGCGCGGGCCCGGCCCGCTTCCGCGAGGACGCCAACGCCGAGGAGGACCTCGCGCTCGGCGGCTACCGGGACCGGCTCGTCGTCGAGCTGGCCCAGAACGCCGCCGACGCCGCCGCCCGCGCCAAGGTCCCCGGCCGGCTGCGCCTGACCCTGCACCCCGCCGGACCCGACGGCCCCGCCGTGCTGGCCGCCGCCAACACCGGTGCCCCGCTCGACGCGACGGGCGTGGAGTCGCTGAGCACCCTGCGCGCCTCCGCCAAGCGGGAGAACGACCAGGGCTCCGTGGGCCGCTTCGGCGTCGGCTTCGCCGCCGTCCTGGCCGTCTCCGACGAGCCGGCGGTGCTCGGCCGGCACGGCGGCGTCCGCTGGTCCCTCGCCGAGGCCCGCGAACTGGCCCGGGAGGCCGCCGCCTTCAGCCCCGGCCTCGGCGACGAACTGCGCCGCCGCGACGGCCACGTACCGCTGCTGCGGCTGCCGCTGCCCGCCGAGGGCACCGCGCCCGAGGGCTACGACACCGTCGTCGTCCTCCCGCTGCGCGACGCCGCCGCCGAGGACCTCGCCGAACGCCTGCTGGCCGGGATCGACGACGCCCTGCTGCTGACCCTGCCCGGACTGCGCGAGGTCGTCGTCGAAACCCCCTCCGCCGGGCACCGGGTGCTCTTCCGCCGCGCGGACGGCCCGTACACCGTCATCGAGGACTCCGCCTCCGGTACCCACCGCTGGCGCACCGTCCGCCACACCGGCCCCATCGACCCCGCCCTGCTCGCCGACCGGCCCGTCGAGGAGCGGCTGCGGCCCGACTGGACGGTCACCTGGGCCGCCCCCGTCGACCCCGACGGCGCACCCCTGCGCCCCCACACCTCGCCCGTCGTGCACGCCCCGACCCCCACCGACGAACCCCTCGGCATCCCCGCCCTGCTCATCGCCTCCCTGCCGCTGGACACCACCCGCCGCCACCCCGCGCCCGGGCCGCTGACCGACTTCCTCGTGGAGCGCGCCGCCGACGCGTACGCCGAACTCCTGGACGCCTGGGACCCGGTGACCACCGGCCTGGTCGACCTGGTGCCCGGCCCGCTCGGCGGGAGCCCCCTCGACGGCGCCCTGCGCGCCGCCGTCCTCCAGCGGCTGCCCCGCACCGCGTTCCTCGCCCCGGCCGCCCCCACCGAGGAACTCCCGGCGCTGCGGCCCTTCGAGGCCGAGGTCGTCGAGGGCGCCGGCGCCGACACCGTACGGGTCCTCGCCGAGGTCCTCCCGACGCTACTGCCCGCCGGACTGGAGCGCCGCGCCGAGCTGCGCACCCTGGGCGTGGGCCGACTGCCGCTCGGCGACGCCATCGAGCGGATCGCCGGCATCGAGCGCACCCCGGACTGGTGGCACCGCCTCTACGACACCCTGGCCGGCGTGGACCCCGACCGGCTGTCGGGCCTGCCCGTGCCGCTCGCCGACGGCCGCACCACCATCGGCCCCCGCCACGTCCTGCTGCCCGGCCCGGACACCCCCGCGGACCTGGCCCGCCTCGGCCTGAAGGTGGCCCACCCGGAAGCCGCGCACCCGCTGCTGGAGAAGCTGGGCGCGCTCCCCGCCACCGCGCGCGCCGTCCTGACGACCCCGCAGGTCCGCGCCGCCGTGGCCGCCTCCCTGGACGCGGGCGAGGTCTGGGACGAGGACGCGCCGGACCCGGAGGAGCTCGCCGACACCGTCCTGGCGCTGGTCCGCGCGGCCGGTCTGACGCCCGGCGAGGAGCCCTGGCTGGGCGCGCTGGCCCTGCCCGACGAGGACGGCGAGCCCACCCCCGCCGGGGAGCTGCTGCTCGCCGGGAGCCCACTGGCTTCGGTGCTCCGCGAGGACGAAGTCCCTTACCTGGACGCCGGGTTCGCCGCCCGCTGGGACGCGGACACCCTGGCCGCGTGCGGGGTGCTGACCTCGTTCCAGCTGGTCCGCGCCACCGACGTGGTCCTCGACCCGGACGAACTGGAGCCCCGCGAAGGGGACTTCGCCGAGCCCGACGACGCCGGTCTGCTGGACGCGGTCGACGTGTGGTGCGAGGACCTCCTCGACCAGTTCCCCGACACCCCGGTGCCGCCGGTGGCGACCGAGCTGATCGCCGTCCGGGACCTGGACCTCGTCGACGACGACCGCTGGCCGCAGGCCCTGGCGATGCTCGCGCAGCCCCCGCTGCGCGACGCCCTGACCCAGCCGGTGCGGATCCTGCTCCCGGACGGCACCACGCATTCGGTGCGCTCGTACACCGCCTGGTGGCTGCGCGACCACCCGGTGCTGGACGGCCGCCGCCCGGCCGGACTGCGGGCGGCGGGCGGCGATCCGCTGCTCGCGGGCCTGTACACCCCGGCGGACGCGACCGGCTTCGAGGACGAGCAGGTGCTGCGGGCCCTGGGCGTACGCACCTCCGTGCGCGCCCTGCTGGAGGAGCCCGGCGGCGCGGCCGAGCTGCTGGGCCGGCTCGCCGACCCGGACCGCGAGGTCACCGGGCAGCAGCTGCACGGCCTGTACGGGGCGCTGGCCGATCTGGACCCGGAGCAGGTGACGCTGCCGGACGAACTGCGGGCGGTGGTGGACGGCGAGGTGGTCGTGGTGGACGCGGCCGACGCGGTCGTCGCCGACGCCCCGGACCTGCTCCCGCTGACGGCGGGCCTGCCGCTGCTGCCGGTCTCCCCGGCACGTGCGGGGGACCTGGCGGACCTGTTCCAGGTGCGCCGGCTGTCGGAGACGGTCCCGGCGGAGGTGAGCACGCCGGGCGAGGAGCACGAGGTCCCGGAGCCGGTACGGGTCCTGCTCGGCCCGGCCACCCCGGCGACGTACGTGGAGCACGAGGAGCTGGTGGCGGGCGGCACCGAGCTGGACTGGCGGCTCACCCCGGACGGGGTGCTGCACGCGGCGACCCTGGAGGGCGTGGCGGCGGGCCTGGCCTGGTCGGCGTCCCAGTGGCCGCGCCGCTTCGAGGTGGCGGCCCTGCTGGAGGACCCGTCCCGGACGGCGGAGCTGGCCCGGGACCGCTGGTTCGACTAGCCGGGCGGGCCGGCCGGTCCCGTCAGGCCGGGAACCGGCGGTCCACCCATCGGAAGGTGAACTCGATCGCGGCGGAGGCGGCCGCCGCGATCGCGACCGCGATCCACGGCATGGTCACGCCCTCCAGCTTGAGCTGGAAGAAGTCCTGGAGCCACGGCACGACGAGGACGACGAGGAAGGCCCCGCCCATCGCGCCGACCAGGGCCACCCGCCACCACGTGTAGGGGCGGGCGATGATCGCCAGCACCCACATCGAGGTCAGGAACAGGGTGAGCGTCGCCGCGCTGGTCTCGGCCTTGAGGGCGTCCGGGCCGCTGTAGTGGGCGCGGGCGACCAGGTAGGTCACGAAGGTGGCCACGGCCGCGATGGTGCCGCCGGGGATCGCGTAGCGCATCACCCGCTTCACGAAGTGCGGTTTGGCGCGCTCCTTGTTCGGGGCGAGCGCCAGGAAGAAGGCCGGGATGCCGATGGTGAGGGTGGACAGCAGGGTGAGGTGGCGCGGCAGGAAGGGGTATTCGACCTGCGAGCACACCACCAGGATCGCCAGCAGCACCGAGTAGACCGTCTTGGTGAGGAAGAGGGTCGCGACGCGGGTGATGTTGCCGATGACCCGGCGGCCTTCGGCGACCACCGAGGGGAGGGTGGCGAAGCTGTTGTTCAGCAGCACGATCTGCGCGACGGCGCGGGTCGCCTCGGAGCCGGAGCCCATGCTGACGCCGATGTCGGCGTCCTTGAGGGCGAGGACGTCGTTGACGCCGTCGCCGGTCATGGCGACGGTGTGGCCGTTGGACTGGAGGGCGCCGACCATGTCCCGCTTCTGCTGCGGGGTGACGCGGCCGAAGACGGAGTTCCCGTCGAGGACCTCGGCCATCTCGGCCCGTTCGGCGGGCAGCTCGCGGGCGTCGACGGTGTTCTGCGCGCCGGGCAGGCCCAGCTTGCCGGCGACCGCGCCGACGGAGACGGCGTTGTCGCCGGAGATGACCTTCGCCTTGACGTTCTGCTCGTCGAAGTAGCGCAGGGTTTCGGCGGCGTCGGGGCGCAGCCGCTGTTCCAGGACGACGAGGGCGGTGGGCCGGACTCCGGTGGCGACGGCGGGGTCGTCGAGCTCGCGGGTGGAGCGGGCGAGGAGCAGGACCCGCAGTCCCTGTTCGTTGAGGCCGTTGATCTCGTCGAGGGCGGGGTCCCCGGCGGGCAGGAGCACGTCGGGGGCGCCGAGCAGCCAGGTGTTGTTCTCGCCGTCGCCCTCGCTGAAGCTGGCGCCGCTGTACTTGCGGGCGGAGGAGAAGGGGAGGGATTCGGTGCAGCGCCACTCGGCGCTGTCGGGGTAGGCGTCGATGATGGCCTGGAGGCTGGCGTTGGGGCGGGGGTCGGATTCGCCGAGGGCGCCGAGGACCTTCTTGACGTACTCGGCTTCCGTGCCGCCGAGGGGGCGGAGTTCGGTGACGTCCATGCCGCCTTCGGTGAGGGTGCCGGTCTTGTCGAGGCAGACGACGTCGACGCGGGCGAGGCCCTCGATGGCGGGGAGTTCCTGGACGAGGCACTGTTTGCGGCCGAGCCGGATGACGCCGATGGCGAAGGCGACGGAGGTGAGGAGGACCAGGCCCTCGGGGATCATCGGGACGATGCCGCCGACGGTGCGGGCGATGGAGTCCTTGAGGTTGGAGTCCTTGACGACGAGCTGGCTGATGATGAGGCCGATGGAGGTCGGGATCATCATCCAGGTGACGTACTTGAGGATGGTGGAGATGCCGGAGCGCAGCTCGGAGTGGACGAGGGTGAAGCGGGAGGCTTCTTCGGCGAGCTGGGCGGCGTAGGCCTCGCGGCCGACCTTGGTGGCGGTGAAGGCGCCGCCGCCGGCGACGACGAACGAGCCGGACATGACCTGGTCGCCGGGCTTCTTGAGGACGGGGTCGGCCTCGCCGGTGAGCAGGGACTCGTCGATCTCCAGTCCGTCGGCCTCGCCGACGAGGCCGTCGACGACGACCTTGTCGCCGGGTCCGAGTTCGATGACGTCGTCGAGGACGATCTCGGAGGTGGAGACCTCTGCGGTGGTGCCGTCGCGGCGGACGCTGGGTTTGGCCTCGCCGATGACGGCGAGGCCGTCGAGGGTCTTCTTGGCGCGGAGTTCCTGGATGATGCCGATGCCGGTGTTCGCGATGATCACGAAGCCGAAGAGGCTGTCCTGGATCGGCGCGACGATCAGCATGATCACCCACAGGACGCCGATGATGGCGTTGAAGCGGGTGAAGACGTTGGCGCGGACGATGTCGGCGGTGGAGCGGGACGAGCGTACGGGGACGTCGTTGACGTCGCCGCGGGCCACACGTTCGGCGACCTCGGCGGTGCTGAGGCCGCCCGGCTTGAAGCGGGGGGCCGGGGGTTTCACCGGGTGGACGGGGTCGAGCTCGGCGCCCGCGTCGATGGCGGGGCCGCCGGCCCGTTCCGGCCCGTCGTGGTCGATGCTCGCCCGCTGCGTCATGCTTTCGACGGTAAGGGCGGTTCGGGCGGTTCACCCGCCGAGAAGTCGGAAGATCCGACTTCAGGATGACCCGAATCGTCCCCCGGTCTAAGCTCCGCCGCCCGCCTGCGGAGCCGGTCCGGCCTCCGTGTCCGCCGCGGCCCGGGCCGCCTGTTCCGCCGCGTGGCGCTTGAGGGCGGCGTCGCGGCCGCGGACGTACCAGATGCCGATCAGGCCGAGCCCGCCGCCGGCGGCGCAGGTCCACACCCACCACAGCATGTCGCGGTCGGCGAACCAGCCGTAGAAGGGCAGCTGGACGAGGAACAGGGCGAACCAGAGGATCGTGCCGCCGGTGATGGTGGCGACAACCGGGCCCTCCAGGGGCTCGGGCGCCTCGTGCTTCGCAGTCCACTTCGCCATGGGGCCAAGTCTAGGTGGCTCGTTTTGGGGTCTACGCGCGGAGATGGACGGCCCTTCGTTCATGTGTTCATACTGAAACGGTTTGTCTACGACCGGATTCGTTCGTATGAACCGCCCAATAAACCGTTTGAGGACCGCATGAGCACCTCGGCACCCGCCGCGGCCCCCACCACCGGCCTGGACCGGTACTTCAAGATCTCCGAACGCGGCTCGACCGTCGCCCGCGAGGTCCGGGGCGGCTTCGCCACCTTCTTCGCGATGGCCTACATCATCGTGCTGAACCCGATCATCCTGGGCAGCGCGAAGGACATGTACGGGCACCAGCTCGACGGCGGCCAGCTCGTCACCGCCACCGTCCTGACCGCCGCCTTCACCACCCTCCTCATGGGTGTGATCGGCAACGTCCCGATCGCCCTGGCGGCCGGCCTCGGCGTCAACACCGTCGTGGCCCTCCAGCTGGCCCCGCGCATGAGCTGGCCCGACGCCATGGGCATGGTCGTCCTCGCCGGCTTCGTGGTGATGCTGCTGGTCGCCACCGGCCTGCGCGAGCGCGTCATGAACGCCGTCCCGCAGGGCCTGCGCAAGGGCATCGCGATCGGCATCGGCCTCTTCATCATGCTGATCGGCCTGGTCGACTCCGGCTTCGTCACCCGCATCCCGGACGCCGCGCACACCACGGTCCCGCTCCAGCTCGGCAGCAACGGCCACCTGCACGGCTGGCCGGTCCTGATCTTCGTCGTCGGCGTGCTGCTCACGCTCGCGCTGCTGATCCGCAAGACGCCCGGCGCGATCCTGATCTCCATCGTCGTCATGACCGTCGTCGCGGTCGGCGTGCAGCTGGTCGCCGACCTGCCCGACACGGCCTGGGGCCTGACCGTGCCGCAGTGGCCGGGCAACCCGGTGGCCGCACCCGACTTCGGGCTCGTCGGCCAGGTCAGCCTCTTCGGCGGCTTCGGCAAGGTCGGCCTGCTCACCGGCGTCCTCTTCGTCTTCACCGTGCTGCTGTCCTGCTTCTTCGACGCGATGGGCACCATCCTCGGCGTCGGCGACGAGGCCAAGCTGACCCAGCCGGACGGCACCTTCCCCGGCATCAACCGCGTCCTGCTCATCGACGGCCTGGCCGTCGCCTCCGGCGGCGCCACCTCGTCCTCCGCCACCACCTGCTTCGTGGAGTCCACGGCGGGCGTCGGCGAGGGCGCCCGCACGGGCCTGGCCAACGTGGTGACCGGCGGCCTCTTCGCCGTCTCGCTCTTCCTGACCCCGCTCGCCACGATGGTCCCCTCGCAGGCCGCCACCCCCGCCCTCGTGGCGGTCGGCTTCCTGATCCTGGCGGGCTCGGTCAAGGACATCGACTGGAACGACTTCACCATCGCCGTCCCGGCCTTCCTGGCCATGGTGATGATGCCGTTCACCTACTCGATCACCAACGGCATCGGCATCGGCTTCATCAGCTTCGCCGTGCTGCGGCTGGCGACGGGCCGGGGCCGCGAGGTCCCGCCCGCCATGTACGCCGTGTCCGCGGTGTTCGTCTTCTACTACGCGATGCCGGCCCTCGGCCTCACGTGAGCCCGTAGAACTTCTCCGTCTCGTCGACGGCGGCCTTGAACCGCTCGTCGAAGTCGTCGCGAATGAGCGTCCGGACCACATAGTCCTGGACGCTCATTCCGCGTTTGGCGGCATGGTGCCGGAGCCGTTCCAGCAGCTCCCCGTCTATGCGCATGCTCAGCACATGTGTCCCCATGCCCGACAGGGTCGGGGCAGAGGGTGCGGACGCGTGTCACTTTCGGCCGCCCACTCACCCGTACGAGTGAGACGGCAGCGTTCTGCAGGGTCTTCCGGGGCCCCCGAAACCGTTTTTCCTTAGGAAGAGTAATGAGTTACTCTAAAGACATGCATGACCTCTCCCATGGCGACGACGCCGCCGCCGTGAACGATCTGCGCTCCGCCGTGATGCGGCTGGGCCGGCGCCTGAAGCACCAGCGCGTCGACGAATCGCTCAGCCCGACCGAGATGTCGGTGCTCGGCACCCTCGCCCGCTGCGGCCAGGCCACCCCCGGTGAGCTGGCCCGCCGCGAGCACGTCCAGCCCCCGTCGATGACGCGCATCGTCGCCCTGCTGGAAGCCAAGGGACTGGTCACGCTCGAACCGCACCCCGAGGACCGCCGCCAGAAGGTGGTCCGCCAGACCGAGGAGGCCGAAACGATGCTCGAAGAGAGCCGTCGCAAGCGCAACGCCTTCCTGGCAGGGCTCGCGGCCGAGCTCACCGAGGACGAATGGGCCAAGCTCCGCGCGGCCGCACCCGTCCTGGAGAAGCTCGCCCACCTATAGGAACGACGCCAGGAGGCGAACGCTTTTGAGTACGGGAACCGGAGCAGACTCCGCACCCGGCCATACATCCACCCCTACCCGCGCCGCGAGCAGGAACTCCATGTTCAGCTCGCTGAAGATCCGGAACTACCGGCTCTTCGCCACCGGCCAGGTCGTCTCGAACACGGGCACCTGGATGCAGCGGATCGCGCAGGACTGGCTGGTCCTCTCCCTGACCGGGTCCGCGTCCGCCGTCGGCATCACCATCGCCCTGCAGTTCCTGCCGATGCTGCTCTTCGGGCTCTACGGAGGCGTACTCGCCGACCGGCTGCCCAAGCGGCCGCTGCTGATCGCCACCCAGAGCGCGATGGGCCTCACCGGCGTCGCACTCGCCGCGCTCACCCTGGCCGGACACGTCCAGGTGTGGCACGTCTACCTCGCCGCCTTCCTGATCGGCCTGGTCACCGTCGTGGACAACCCGGCCCGGCAGACGTTCGTCTCCGAGATGGTCGGCCCCGCGCAGCTCGCCAACGCGGTCAGCCTGAACTCCGCGAACTTCCAGTCCGCGCGGCTGGTCGGCCCGGCGATCGCCGGCGTGCTCATCACCGCCGTCGGCTCCGGCTGGGCCTTCCTGCTGAACGGCCTGTCCTTCGCCGCGCCCATCGCGGGCCTGCTGCTGATGCGCACGCACGAACTGCACCCCGTCACCCCGCAGCCGCGCGCCAAGGGCCAGCTGAGAGAGGGCCTGCGGTACGTCGCGGGCCGGCCCGAGCTGGTCTGGCCGATCGTGCTGGTCGGCTTCATCGGCACCTTCGGGTTCAACTTCCCGATCTGGCTGTCGGCCTTCACCGACGACGTCTTTCACGGGGACGCGGGCACGTACGGGCTGTTCAACACCCTGATCGCGGCCGGCTCCCTGGCCGGCGCCCTGCTGGCGGCCCGCCGCGGGCACTCCCGCCTGCGGCTGCTGGTGGCGGCGGCCGTGCTCTTCTCGGCCCTGCTGCTGGTCACCGCGTTCGCGCCGGGCTTCTGGCTCTTCGCCGCGCTGCTGGTGCCGATCGGGATGTTCGGCCTGACCGTCAACGTCGTGGCGAACTCCAGCGTCCAGATGGCCACCGACCCCGAGATGCGGGGGCGGGTCATGGCCCTGTTCATGATGGTCTTCACCGGCGGCACCCCGGTCGGGGCCCCGCTGGTCGGCTGGATCACGGACACCTACGGGGCGCGGCTCGGCATGGCCGCGGGCGGCGTGATCTCCCTCGCGGCGGCGGTGGCCGTCGGCCTGGTCCTCTCGCGCGTCGGCAACCTCCGGCTCCGCCTGAACCGCCACGGCATCGCCTTCGTCCCGGCCGTGACGCGGCGCGAGCTGGCCCGCGCCGCGTAGGCCCCTTTCTTGACGCGCCGGGGCC
The DNA here is from genome assembly GCF_044747545.1 of Streptomyces sp. NPDC090077. NCBI lineage: Bacteria > Bacillati > Actinomycetota > Actinomycetes > Kitasatosporales > Streptomycetaceae > Streptomyces > Streptomyces sp. NPDC090077. Next base: position 6,361 of record NZ_JBIVEG010000015.1, on the reverse strand, counting down.
GGGGCCGGGTGGGGTGGCCGGTGCCGGTGGGCGGGTGCGGGTGGGTGGGCCGCTGCGCGGGGCAGAGGTCCCCTACCCGCCCTTCCACCGTTCCCAGGGGCTGCGCCCCTGACCCCGTACGGCGCTACCGCGCCCGCGCCTCAAACGCCGGCGAGGCTGATTCAGCCTCGCCGGCGTTTGAGGCGCGGGGTCTGGGGCGGAGCCCCAGGGAACGGGCGAAGGGCGGGGCGGGGACCTCGCCCCGCGCAGCGCCGCGGCAGCGACGGGTAACTTCGGAAGCGTGAGACTGTTCGCCGCCGTGCTGCCCGAGGACCGGGCCGTCGCCGAGTTGCGGGAAGCCCTCGCCGCGGTGCCGCGCCCCGAGGGCCTGCGCTGGACCGCGGAAGCGGGCTGGCACTTCACGCTCGCCTTCATGGGCGAGGTCCCCGACCCCCTCCTCCCCGACCTCCACGCCCGCCTCGCCCGCGCAGCCCACCGCAGCGCCCCCTTCCCGCTCCGCCTCCACGGCGCCGGCCACTTCGGCGACCGCGCCCTGTGGACCGGCGCCGCCGGCGGGACCGACGCGCTGCGGCTGCTCGCCGGGCGGGCGGAGGCCGCCGCCCGCCGGGCCGGGGTGGCCATGGAGCACCACCGCCGCTACACCCCGCACCTCACCCTCGCCCGCGGCCGCCACGGCACCGACCTGCGGCCCTGCCTCGACGCCCTCACCGGCTTCGAGGGCACGCCCTGGCGGGTCGACGCCCTCAGCCTGGTCCGCAGCAACCTCCCCTCCTCCGGCGTCCCCGGCGAACAGCCCCGCTACGAGGTCGTCGAGGCCTGGCCGCTCCGAGGCTGAGCGTTCGGGGACGGTTCATCCCCCGGTGGCCCGTACTTCGGGGCACGGAATCCGGATTCCGGTGAAACAGAAGCAGTAGAGGCGGTCCCGGCATGCTCCGGACCAGTACCTGGCAAGCCGCCCGCCCGCTGACACCGCACCGACGGCCGCCCCGCCACCACCCCGCGGGACGGTCCGGAGTCCCTCCGGCCACCCTCGAAGGAGTCCCCGTGCCGCTCACCGAGCCGACTGCGACCGCAACCGCCGCCACGACGGCGACCGCGCGCGTCGCCACCCGCCGCAGGCTGCTGATGTGCCGACCCCGGCACTACGACGTCACGTACTCGATCAACCCCTGGATGCATCCGGAGAACAGCACCGATCCCGCCCTCGCCGTCCGCCAGTGGGAGGGGCTGCGCGACCTGTACCGCGAACTCGGCCACTTCGTCGAGGAGATCGACCCCGTCGAGGGCCTGCCCGACATGGTGTTCGCCGCGAACGGCGCCACCGTCGTCGACGGCAAGGTCTACGGCGCGCGGTTCCGGCACGCGCAGCGCACCGCCGAGGGGCCGGCGTACCTGGGCTGGTTCGAGCGCCGCGGCTACCGCGACGTGCTGTGGCCCGAGTTCATCAACGAGGGCGAGGGCGACTTCCTCACCGTCGGCCGCCGGCTCCTCGCCGGCACCGGCTTCCGCACCGACCCGCGTGCGCACGCCGAGGCCCAGGAGTTCTTCGGCCTGCCGGTGACGAGCCTGACCCTCGTCGACCCGGAGTACTACCACCTGGACACGGCCCTGGCCGTGCTCTCCGACGACGAGGTCATGTACTACCCGGCCGCCTTCTCCGAGGGCAGCCGGGCCGTGCTCCGCACGATGTTCCCCCACGCGATCCTCGCCACCGCCGAGGACGCCGCGGTCTTCGGGCTGAACGCCTTCTCCGACGGCCGCCACGTGCTGCTGCCGGAGGCGGCGACCGGCCTGATGGCCCAGCTCAGCGCGCGCGGCTTCGAGCCCGTCGGGGTCGGACTGTCCGAGCTCCTCAAGGCGGGCGGCAGCGTGAAGTGCTGCACCCTGGAGCTGCGCGACCGCTGAGTCACCACCGACCCAGTTTCCGGAAAGGACCGTTGTGACCTCTGCGACCGCGATCGCGGACAGCTACGCCCGCCTGCTCGACCTCCTGGCGGACGCCGGAGCCGACTACCGGCTGCTGCGCCACGCTCCGGAGGGGCGTACCGAACTCGCCAGCCTGATACGCGGCCACAGCCTCGAACAGGCCGCCAAATGCCTGGTCATCAGGGTCGCGCTGGGGCGCAAACAGCGCCGCTACGTGATCGCCGTGGTGCCGGGCCACTGCCGGGTGGACCTGGAGGCGGTGCGGGCCGAGTACGGCGGCACGAACGCCTCCTTCGCGGTCCGCGAGGTCGCCGAGGAGCTGACGGGCTGCGTCAGCGGGTCGATCATGCCGGTGAGCTTCGACCCGGCCGTGGAGGTGGTCGTCGACCCGACGCTGCTGGCGCACGAGGAGATCTGGTTCAACGCGGGCCGCCTCGACGTGTCGGTGGCCCTGCGCACCGCCGGCTACCTGGCACTGGCACGGCCGCGCGTGGCCCAGGTCAGCGAGGAGCCGGCACTGGTCCAGGGGGGCCGGGGGGTCCAGGGGGTCTAGGGGGTCATCCCTTCCCGGCCGCGGGTGAGGGTGACGTACAGGTACTCGTCGAGGAGCTTGGCCAGGCTGACGTCCTCCCTGCCCAGGTAGGCGGTGAGTGCGTGCTCCTCCAGGCCGCTCTCGGCGAGCGCGGCCCGCGCCCAGGCCCGGCCGGTGTGCAGGTGCCGGGCGAAGGCCCGCTCGTCGCGGGCGCCGTGCAGGGTGACGGCGATGGCCGCGTCCCACGGCATCACGGTGTGCGGCCGCACCGCGAACAGGGCCTTGGCGGCGGCCGTCGGACCGAGGGTGCGGCGGCCCGCCGGCAGGGCGGCCAGTTCCCCGTACGCGGCGGCGAGCGCGCCGACCTCCGCGTCGGTGAGGGCCGCGATCGGGGTCCGGGGCAGGGTGTGCCGGGCCCACCAGGCGGCGAGCCCGGCGTCCAGCGGGTCGGGTTCGCCCCGGCGCGGGTAGCGCAGGCGGCAGCCCCAGGCGTTGAGCCAGCGGTGCAGGGCGGTGCGGTGCGCGGCCTCGGAGAGGTCGATGCCGGGTGCCGTGGCCGCGAGCAGGGCCCCCCAACTGAGGTCGGCCCGGTAGCGGGCGTACACCCGGGCGGCGGCCCGCAGTCCGTCGAGTCCGGGCGCGGGCGGCAGGGCGTCGGTGACCATGACGCAAGTCTCGCAGCCCCTGGCGAGGGGTGTGGGCAGGTTCGCGTTAGTCTCGACGGGTGGACCCGAAGACCAGAAACCGTGTCATGGCCGGTGTGCTCGTGCTGATGTTCGTCGTCGTCGCGGTGGCGGCCGCGGTGGGCCAGTAGCCCTCCGCACCCCTGCCGTTCCGCGTACGCCCGTACCCGCCCGCCCCGCCCGCGCTCGAAGCGCGGGCGGGGCGGTTGCGTGCGGGGGCGGCGGGCCTACCAGGCGAAGGCCTCCGGCGACGGGCCCGGGCCGGGGAAGATCTCGTCGAGGGAGGCCAGGAGCTCGCCGGAGAGTTCCAGTTCCACGGCGCGCAGGGCACCGTCCAGCTGCTCGGCGGTGCGCGGGCCGACGATCGGGCCGGTGACGCCGGGGCGGGTCAGCAGCCAGGCCAGGGCGGCCTCGCCGGGTTCCAGGCCGTGCTTGTCGAGGAGGTCCTCGTAGGCCTGGATCTGCGCCCGTACGGCGGTGTTGGCGAGGGCGTCCGCGGACCGGCCGGAGGCGCGCCGGCCGGCGGTGGCCTCCTTCTTGAGGACGCCGCCCAGCAGGCCGCCGTGGAGCGGGGACCAGGGGATGACGCCGAGCCCGTACGCCTCGGCGGCCGGGATCACCTCCATCTCGGCGCGCCGCTCGGAGAGGTTGTAGAGGCACTGCTCGCTGACCAGGCCGACCATGCCGCGCCGGGCGGCCGTCTCGTTGGCCTGGGCGATCTTCCAGCCGGGGAAGTTGGAGGAGCCCGCGTAGAGGATCTTGCCCTGCTGGATCAGGACCTCGATGGCCTGCCAGATCTCCTCGAAGGGAGTCTGCCGGTCGACGTGGTGGAACTGGTAGACGTCGATGTGGTCGGTCTTCAGGCGGCGCAGGCTGTCCTCGACGGCCCGGCGGATGTTCAGGGCGGAGAGGCGGTCGTAGTTGGGCCAGGTCTCGCCCTCGCGGGACATGGAGCCGTAGACCTTGGTGGCGAGGACCGTCTTCTCGCGGCGGCCGCCGCCCTGTGCGAACCAGGTGCCGATGATCTCCTCGGTGCGGCCCTTGTTCTCACCCCACCCGTACACGTTGGCCGTGTCGAGGAAGTTGATGCCCGCGTCGAGGGCCGAGTCCATGATCGCGTGGCTCTCCGGCTCGCCCGTCTGGGGGCCGAAGTTCATGGTGCCGAGTACGAGGCGGCTGACTTTGAGACCGGTGCGTCCGAGCTGCGTGTACTTCATGGGGCCCTAGCCAACTGCTTGGAGTGCACTCCAGGCAAGACCCTTTCGCAGTACGGGATTTACCCGGTCAGCGTGGGGCGGTAAGGGCCGCCGACACCCCAGGCCTGGTGCAGGACGGCCGCGAACTCGCCCGCGAGGCGGTGCTCGCCGGAGGCGTTGGGGTGGGTGCCGTCATAGGTGTCGCGGTGGATGTCGTACCCGTCCGGGCGGGCGGCCAGCAGGATCGGCGAGGCGTCGGTGGTCAGGTCGGCGACCGCCTTGGCGAGCAGTTCGTTGAAGCGGACCACCTCCGCCGCGAAGGGCGGTTCGTCCTCGGCGCGGACGTTGGGGATCACCGGGAGGAAGACCATCCGGATCGCCGGGCGGGCCGCGCGGGCGGCGGCGACGAAGGCGCACACGTTGTCGGCGGTCTGCTCGGCGTTGGTGTAGAAGCCGAGGTCGATCAGGCCGAGGGAGACGAGCAGGACGTCCGCGCGGGCGTCGGCGGCGGCGGGCCCGACGAGGGGGGCCATGTGCTGCCAGCCCTCGCCCCAGCCGGCCAGGTGGCGGCGGGCGTCCGCGGGGAAGTCCGCGGCCGCGTAGTCCCCGCCCGCGGGGCCGTCGGAGCCGGCGTCGTACAGCGCGGTGCGCGGGCCGACGATCTCGAAGGAGCCGTCGCCCAGGGTGGCGCCGAGGTGCTGCCACATCCGGTAGCGCCAGGTGTAGTCGCCGGCGCGTCCGATGGTCATGGAGTCGCCGACGAACATGAAACGCATCCGGTCATCATCGCGGATCACGCGCCGGGAGCCCCTGTGATGCCGGACACGCCGGGCCTGGTGGCAGGCTTGTGGGATGCGCCTGCTGCCCCGGTCGACCGCCGTTCCCGCCGCTCTCGTGCTCGCCCTGCTGCCGGGGGCCGCCCTCGCGGCCGAGACCCCCGCCGCACCCGGCACCGCGTCCGGGTTCACCATCACCGACCCGCGGATCAAGGAGTCGAGCGGGCTCGCGGCCAGCCGGATCCACCCGGGCGTGTACTGGACGCACAACGACAGCGACGACGGCCCGTACGTGTACGCGGTCGACTCGGCGACGGGGAAGACGGTCGCGCGGGTGACGCTGACCGGGATCGGGACCCCGCGCGACGTGGAGGCGATCTCCCTCGGGCCGGACGGGCGGCTGTACGTCGGGGACATCGGCGACAACAAGGACGGCACCTGGGACCACGTGTGGATCTACCGCTTCCAGGAGCCCAAGGAGCTCCGCGACCAGACCGTCGGCGCCGAGCAGTTCACGGTGGGCTACGCCGACGGGCCGCGCAACGCCGAGGCCCTGATGGTGCATCCGGTGACGGGCCGGGTGTACATCGCGAGCAAGAACGAGCAGGGCGGCGGCCTGTACGAGGGGCCCGAGCGACTGTCGGCGGACGGACGCAACGTGTTCCGGCGGGTCGCGGAGGTGCCGTGGGTGACCGACGGGGCGTTCTCCCCGGACGGGACCCGGCTGACGCTGCGCGGGTACTTCACGGCCCGTACGTACGCCTGGAGGGACGGCCGCCCGGACGGCGCGGGCGAGCGGGTGGACGCACCGTGGCAGGGGCAGGCGGAGTCGGTGACGTACGCGCCGGACGGCAGGACGCTGATGTTCGGGGCGGAGGGCGCGAACAGCAAGGTGGTGGCGGTACCGGTGGCCCCGGCGGCGGCGCCGTCCGGGCCGGCCCGCACCGGCTCCCCCGAGCAGCCGGGCGGCACCCCGACGGGCGCCTCCGGGGCTCAGGGCGCGCCCGCAGGGCAGGACTCCGACAGCTTCGCCAAGGGCGCGCTGGTCCTCGCGGCCGGCACGGCCCTGGTCCTGGCGGGCAAGCGGCTGCTGCGCCGCCGCCCGAAGGCCTAGGTCGTCTCTTTCGGATCTTGCCTGACCCGCGCCGCCCGACACCGCACCTCGCCGCGTTGGCGGAGCACCCGAGTACGTCCAGTACAAGGGCGCCCCGCCAACGCGCCGATGCACGGCACCGGACGACGCGGGCT
>NZ_JBIVEG010000014.1:0-182892 GCF_044747545.1 Streptomyces sp. NPDC090077 | reverse complement strand
GCTGGAAGTGCGCTGCGCGCACTCCAGCCCGCCAGGCGACCAGTCCCGGCCGGCCAAATCCAGCCTCGCCGGCGTTTGAGGCGCGGGGGTCTGGGGGCGGAGCCCCCAGGGGGTCCGGGGCGCAGCCCCGGGGAACGGGCGAAGGGCGGGGCGGGGAGCAGCCCGCGCAGCGGCCCACACAGCCGCACGCCGGCCCCCACCCCCGGGCCCGCCCGGCAAGGCACCGGCATGCGGCCCCGCCCCTCGGACCCCGGCAGATCTAGACTTGATGTCGGAAAACGGCCAGCCCGACGCCGGGGCAACCGGAATGCTGGAGCCATGTACACCGACACCGACCGCTGCGTGCGGGCCGTGCAGTCGAAGGACGCCCGGTTCGACGGGTGGTTCTTCACCGCCGTGCGGACGACCGGCATCTACTGCCGGCCCAGCTGCCCGGCCGTGCCGCCCAAGGTCGAGAACATGAGCTTCCTGCCCAGTGCCGCCGCCTGCCAGCAGGCCGGGTACCGGGCCTGCAAGCGGTGCCGGCCCGACACCAGCCCCGGGTCCCCCGAGTGGAACGCCCGCGCCGACGCCGTCGCACGCGCGATGCGGCTGATCCAGGACGGGGTGGTGGACCGGGAGGGGGTCCCGGGGCTGGCGCTGCGGCTCGGGTACTCGACCCGGCAGGTCGAGCGGCAGCTCAACGCGGAGCTCGGCGCCGGGCCCCTGGCCCTGGCCCGGGCGCAGCGCGCCCAGACCGCCCGGCTGCTCATCGAGACCTCCGAGCTGCCGATGGGGGACGTGGCCTTCGCCGCCGGGTTCTCCTCGATCCGGAACTTCAACGAGACCGTGCGGGAGGTCTTCGCCCTCACCCCCGGTGAGCTGCGGCTGCGGGCGGCCGGGAAGAACGGCCCCGGCCGGGGCGGACCGCGGATCCCCGGGACGATCAGCCTGCGGCTGCCGTACCGGGCCCCGCTCAACCCCGACAACCTCTTCGGGCACCTCGCCGCGACCGCCGTCCCCGGGGTGGAGGAGTGGCGTGACGGGGCCTACCGGCGGACGCTGCGGCTCCCGTACGGCTCCGGGGTGGTCGCGCTGGCCCCCGGGCCCGACCACATCGGCTGCCGGCTCGCGCTGACCGATCTGCGGGACCTGACCATCGCCATCAGCCGCTGCCGGTGGATGCTCGACCTGGACGCGGACCCGGAGGCCGTGGACGGCCAGCTGCGGACGGATCCGCTGCTGGCCCCGCTCGTGGACAAGGCCCCCGGGCGCCGGGTCCCGCGTACCGTGGACGCGGCGGAGTTCGCCGTACGGGCGGTCCTCGGGCAGCAGGTGTCCACCGCGGCCGCCCGGACGCACGCGGCCCGGCTGGTGGCCGCGTACGGGGAGCCGGTGGAGGACCCGCACGGCGGGCTGACCCACCTGTTCCCCTCCCCCGGGGCGCTGGCCGGCGTCGACCCCGAGTCGCTGGCGATGCCGCGCAGCCGCCGCACGACCCTCACCACCCTGGTCACGGCCCTGGCCGACGGCTCGCTGCCGCTCGGCATCGACAGCGACTGGGAGGCGGCCCGCGCCCGGCTGTCCGCGCTGCCCGGCTTCGGGCCGTGGACCACCGAGATCATCGCGATGCGGGCGCTGGGCGACCCCGACGCCTTCCTCCCGTCCGACCTGGGGGTCCGCCGGGCCGCCCGGGGGCTGGGCCTGCCGTCCACGCCGGCCGCCCTGACCGCCCGCGCGGGCGGCTGGCGGCCGTGGCGCGCGTACGCCGTCCAGTACCTGTGGGCCACCGACGACCACCCGATCAACCATCTGCCCGTAGCGCAAGGAGCACCGTCGTGAGCAGCAACGTCAGCAACGTCAGCAACGTCAGCAGCAAGATCCATACCGTCGTCGACAGTCCGTACGGGCCGCTCACGCTGGTCGCCACCGACGGGGTCCTCAGCGGGCTGTACATGACGGGCCAGCGCCACCGGCCGGCCGAGGAGTCCTTCGGCGAGCGGGTGGCGGAGGGCGAGGAGCCCTTCCCGGAGGTGCGCAGGCAGCTGGCGGCGTACTTCGCCGGGGAGCTGACGGAGTTCACCGTGCCGGTGCGGCTGGAGGGCACCGCGTTCCAGCGCAGCGTCTGGGAGCAGCTGGTGCGGATCCCCTACGGGCAGACGTGGTCGTACGGGCGGCTGGCGGCGGAGCTCGGCAAGCCGAACGCCTCGCGCGCGGTCGGCCTGGCGAACGGGAAGAACCCGGTCGGCATCATCGTGCCCTGCCACCGGGTGATCGGCGCCTCGGGCTCGATGACCGGGTACGGCGGCGGCATCGAGCGCAAGGTGCGGCTGCTGGAGTTCGAGAGCGGGACCCGCGCCTGAGTCAGATCACCACGAGCGGGGCGAGGAGGGCGAAGCCGGCGCCGGCCTCGACGGCGTAGGCGTAGAGGGAGGGGTGCTGGACGGGGGCGGCGAGCAGGACCACGCTGTTCTGGGTGGCGGCCGCCTTGATCCAGTCGTCGTCGGCGCCGAGCCGGCCCTGGTACCAGCCCTCGCAGGCGCCGGGTCCGGTGACGGCGAGGACGTCGTCCTCGCGGCGGTAGAAGGCCTGCCAGCCCTCGGCGGGCGCGGACCAGCCCTCGAAGTCCTCGAAGGCGGACCAGCCGCCCTCGCGTATCGCGGTGTCGAACAGCCAGATCGGCATCCCCTCTTCGGAGACCTCGCCGCCCGACTGCTCGTCGGTGGTGAAGTGGACCATGGGAAGGGCGTCGGGCCCGTCGGCCGTGCTCGGCCAGGCGTACATCGTGATCATCTGTTGATTCTGCCCTGGTCGGAGGAGTCCAAGTACGCGGGGTGGTTCAGGGGTTGACCGGCCGGCGGCCGTTCTCCAGCTCCACGGTGCCCTCGCCCGACTCCAGGGCGCGGTACGCCTCCAGGGTGCGCCGGCCGAGCGATCCGGGGAGGTGGCCGGTGAGTTCGGCGGGCTCGACGAGTTTCCAGGAGAGGAGTTCCTCCTCCTGGAGCTTGACGGAGTCGAGCTGCGCGGCGTCGAGGACGCCGCCGTCGTAGAGGTAGGCGACGAGCGGCGGGCGGCCGGCGCCGGTGCTCCAGTCGACGGCGAGGAGCCGGCCGAGCGGGACGTCGATGCCGATCTCCTCGGCGCTCTCGCGCCGGGCGGCCGTACGGGGTGACTCGTCGCTGTCCGATTCGACCGTTCCGCCCGGCAGGGCCCAGCCCTCGCGGTAGTTGGGCTCGACGAGCAGGACGCGGCCCTGTTCGTCGCGGAAGAGGGCGGCGGCTCCGGCCAGCACCCGGGGCAGGCTCGCGATGTAGGCGGCGAAGTCATCCGTGGTGGTCACGCGGCCACCCTAACCGGCGGTACGGGCCGCCGTGCAGGGCGGGCCCGGTCGGAACCCGTTCAGGTGGCGCCGCCGTCCTCGCGGTCGCGTCCGCGGAAGTCGGCGACGCGGCGCAGCCGGGGGTGGCGGGCCTGGCCCTGCTCGGTGATGGCGTCGCCGACCATGGCCTTGACGGCGTCCCGCAGCCCGTGGAGGGCGGGGTGGCGGGCCGGTCCGGCGCCGGGGTCCTCGCGCAGTTCCTTCAGCAGGGCCCAGCACAGCAGCAGCATGACGATCACGAAGGGCAGCGCGACCAGGATGGTGGCGGTCTGCAGGGACTTCAGGCCGCCCGCGACGAGCAGCACGGCGGCCACCGCGGCCATCAGCACGCCCCAGGTGACGACGAGCCAGGTGGGCGGGTGCAGGGAGCCGCGGCTGGTGAGGGAGCCCATGACCAGGGAGGCCGAGTCGGCGCTGGTGACGAAGTACGTCATGACCAGGAGCATGGCCACCCAGGAGGTGAGCGTGCCGAGCGGGAGGGCGTCGAGCATGGCGAAGAGGGAGGCCTCGGCGCCTTCCTTGACCTTGGGGGCGAGGTCGGCGGCGCCGGTGGAGTCGAGGCGGATGGCGGTGCCGCCCATGACGCAGAACCAGACGACGGTGGCCCCGCTGGGGACGAGCAGGACCCCGATGAGGAACTCGCGGATGGTGCGGCCGCGGGAGATGCGGGCGATGAAGGTGCCGACGAAGGGGGCCCAGGAGAGCCACCAGGCCCAGTAGAAGATGGTCCACGCGCCGAGCCAGGCGCTGTCGGTGAAGGCGCCGGTGCGGGTGGCCATGGGCAGCAGTTCGTGCAGGTAGCTGCCGACGCTCGCGGGGATGACGTCGAGGATGTAGACGGTCGGGCCGAGGACGAAGACGAAGAGCATCAGGGCGGCGGCGAGCACGATGTTGATGGTGCTGAGCCATTTGACGCCCTTGTGCAGTCCGGAGAAGGCGGACAGCACGAAGGCGGCGGAGAGCGAGCCGATGATGACGAGCTCGACGCCGGTGGAGTCCTCGATGCCGGTGGTGATGTGGAGGCCCTCGGCGACCTGGAGGGCACCGAGGCCGAGGCTGGTGGCGGTGCCGAAGACGGTGGCGAAGACGGCGAGCAGGTCGATGGCCTTGCCGGGGCGGCCGTTCGCCCGCTCCTCGCCCATGAGGGGGACGAAGGCGGAGCTGAGGCGGTTGCCGCGGCCCTTGCGGAAGGTCGCGTAGGCCAGGGCGAGGCCGGCGATGCCGTAGATCGCCCAGGGGGTGAGGGTCCAGTGGAAGAACGAGTAGTCCAGGGCGGCGCGGGCGGCGGCACCGGTGCCGGGGGCGGCGCCGCTGGCGGGGGGCGGGTTGAGGTAGTGGGTGAGCGGCTCCCCGACCCCGTAGAACATCAGGCCGATGCCCATGCCGGCGCTGAACATCATCGCGATCCACGCGAGGTTGCCGAACTCGGGCTCGGAGTCGTCGGCGCCGAGCCGGATCCGGCCGAAGCGGCTGATCGCGAGGACGACGCACATGACGAGGAAAACGTCGGCGGCGATCACGAAGAGCCAGGCGAAGTTGTTCAGCACCCAGGCGAGGGCGGTGGCGGAGGCGGTGTCGAAGGAGTCCTTGCCGAGGGCGGCCCAGCCGACGACGGCGAGCACGGCGATCACCCCTACGGCGACGATCCCGAGGTCGGGAGAGTCGTCCGCCGGTCCCCCGGACCCCGCTCCGGGGGCATCCGGACGTCCCTGTTCCAGTGATTCCGCGCTCATGGGGCCACACTATGCGTTGATATATCCCTATTTACGTGCATGGCGCGCCGCATGTGGCCCAGGCCACTCATGGGCATAGGAGGATCCTCCGGATAAGCTCATGGTGGCGCGACTGCACTGTTCGATAGCAAGGGATAGCAAGGTGACGGACGGAGCAGTAACTGAGGCCGCGCGCGTGCTCATCGCCGCGGACAAATTCAAGGGCTCGCTCACGGCCGTTCAGGTCGCCGAGCGGGTGACGGCCGGCCTTCGCAGGGCCGTACCGGGCGTGGAGGTCGAGACCCTCCCCGTCGCGGACGGCGGCGACGGCACGGTCGCGGCCGCCGTGGCGGCCGGTTTCGAACGCCGGGAGGTACGGGTCACCGGACCCCTCGGCGACCAGGTCACGGCCGCTTTCGCCCTGCGCGACGGCACCGCCGTGGTCGAGATGGCGGAGGCCTCCGGGCTCCAGCTGCTGCCGGCGGGCACCTTCGCCCCGCTGACGGCGACCACGTACGGCTCCGGCGAGGTGCTGAAGGCCGCGCTGGACGCGGGCGCGCGCTCGATCGTCTTCGGCGTGGGCGGCAGCGCCACCACCGACGGCGGCGCGGGCATGCTGGCCGCACTGGGCGCGGTGTTCCTGGACGCGAACGGCGAACCGGTCGGTCCGGGCGGTGGCGCGCTGGCGTCCCTGGCGTCGGCGGACCTGTCCGGGGTCGACCCCCGCTTCGCGGAGGTGGACTTCGTCCTCGCCAGCGACGTGGACAACCCGCTGACCGGCCCGAAGGGCTGCGCGGCGGTGTACGGCCCGCAGAAGGGCGCCTCGCCCGAGGACGTGGCGACGCTCGACGCGGCCCTCGCGCACTTCGCGGTGGTGCTGGAGAAGTCGCTCGGCGCGAAGGCGGCCGAACTCGCCGCCTCCCCGGGCGCGGGCGGCGCGGGCGGCATCGGCTACGGCGCGCTGCTGCTGGGCGCGAGCTTCCGGCCCGGCATCGAGCTGATGCTCGACGTGCTGGGCTTCGCCCCGGCGCTGGAGCGGGCCACGCTGGTCATCACGGGCGAGGGCTCCCTCGACGAGCAGACCCTGCACGGCAAGGCCCCGGCCGGGGTCGCGGCCGCGGCGCGCGCCGCGGGCAAGCCGGTGGTGGCGGTGTGCGGGCGGCTGCTGCTGGGGCAGGAGGCCCTGGAGGCGGCGGGCATCCGCAAGGCGTACCCGCTGACGGACCTGGAGCCCGACCCGGCGAAGTCCATCCCGAACGCCGGCCCCCTGCTGGAGCGCGTCGCGGAGAACATCGCCGCCGAGGTCCTCTGACCCCGTCCGGCCACGGCCCCGAGGCCCGTCACCCCCGTGGGGGTGGCGGGCCTCTGCCGTGCCGGGCCGGGGGTCGGGCAGCCGCTGCGCGGGCCGTCCAGGAGGTCCTGGACACCGAGCCGGTCCGCCTCCGGGGCTACGGGGTGTGAACCGCCGGAGCGGCGTCGAGCAGCTCGGCCGTGGTCACCACGCGGGCGAAACCGCCGCCCTGGAGGTTGACCGCGGTGGCGTCGGCCAATGCGTCGGCGGTCAGGGACAGCCCGCCCGGGCCGGCGAGGTCGAAGGTGTGGGTGGCGTCCAGCGGGACGAGCACCTCGTAGCCGAGGTTCCCCGCCATCCGGGCGGTGGTCTCGACGCACATGTTGGTCTGGATCCCCGCCACGACCAGCTGGCGGATCCCGCTCGCCGTGAGCCACTCGGCCAGGTCCGGGGTGCCGTAGAAGGCCGAGTTGACGGCCTTGGTGACCAGCAGCGCCTCCTTGCCCCGGCGCTCCTCGACGAAGTCCTTGAAGGCGTGACCGGGCTGGTCCGGGGCCAGCACCGAGCCGGGCCGCGAGGCGTGCCGGACCAGCACCACCGGACGGCCGGTCTCCCGCCAGGCGTCCATGAGGGCGGCGATGTTGCCCTCGGCGGCCGGGTTGTTGCGCTTCCCCCAGAAGGAGGCGTCGTCGAAGCCCTTCTGGACGTCGATCACGAGCAGGGCGCTGTCGGCGGCGATCTCGATCGCGTTCTGTGTCATGGCTCCATCGTGTCCGCCGGGCCGCGCCCGACCCAGGGGCGCCGGGGCCGCGAAACGATGAGATCCTGCCAGGCTGGCAGTACCTCCCCCGCCGGTTCTGGCACAGTGGCCCCATGCAGCGCGTCGCCATCGTCGCCCAGCCCGGGATCCGCAGCTTCGACCTCGCCGTCATCACCGAGGTCTGGGGCCCCGACCGCAGCCGCAGCGGGGTGCCCTCCTTCGAACTGCGCCGCTGCGCCCTGGACGACGGGCCGATCGCCCTGCCGGGCGGACTGACCCTGGTGCCCGACCGGGGCCTCGACTGGCTCGGGCAGGCCGACCTGATCGTCGTACCGGCGCTGGCCGAACCCGCCGACCCGACGCCGGAGCCCGTCCTCGCCGCCCTGCGCGCCGCGCACGCCCGCGGGGTGCCGGTGGCCGCGCTGTGCGCCGGGGCGTTCGTCCTCGCCGAGGCCGGGCTGCTGGACGGCCGCCGGGCGGTGACGCACTGGTGGCTGGCCCCGCAGCTGGCCGCCCGCTATCCGGCGGTGCTCGTCGAGGAGGCCCCGCTCTTCGTGGAGGACGACGGGCTGTGGACCTCCGCCGGAGTGGCCTCCGGGATCGACCTGTGCCTGCACCTGGTCCGCGAGGCGCACGGCGCGGAGGCCGCCGCCGCCATCGCCCGCTCGATGGTGACCGGCCCCTTCCGCACCGGGGACCACGCCCAGTACCTGGACCGGCCCACCCCGGCGGCGGACCGCACCGCCGAGGCGCTGGCCGCCGTACGCCAGCAGGCCCTGCGCCGGCTGCACGAGCCGCTGGACGTGGCCACCCTGGCCCGCTGGGCGGGCATGTCCCCGCGCTCCTTCGCCCGGCACTTCACCGCGGCCACCGGCACCACCCCGCACAAATGGCTGCTGAGCCGCCGTCTGGACGAGGCCCGCAAGCTCCTGGAGCGCACCGACCATCCGGTGCCGGAGGTGGCCCGGCGCGCCGGGTTCGCCAGTGAGGTCACCTTCCGCCAGCACTTCGGCGCCTCCTTCGGCCAGAGCCCGCGCGCGTACCGGGCGGCCGCGGCCAGCGCTCCCGCGGGCGGCGACAGTGTTAGAAATGGCTCATGACCGGACGTTCGGGTCGGCCCAGGGAGAAGCGTCCCGCGAGCCTGCCCGCACGCCTGTGGCAGGCCCGGAACAGCATCGCCGGCCAGGTCTTCTCCGTCACCGCGGTCATCGTGCTGGTGCTGATCACCACGGCCGCGCTGGCCCTGGTGCTGCAGGGCCGCTACGACATCGAGCAGAACGCCCGGGACCGCTCGCTGGCCACCGCCGAGGCCTTCGCCCACGCCCCCGGCCTGCCCGCGGCCCTGAAGTCCGCCGACCCGACGGCCGAGCTCCAGCCGCTGGCCGAGGGCGCCCGCCGCGCCTCGGGGGTGGACTTCGTCGCCGTCATGACCACCGACGGGATCCGCTACACCGACTCCAGACCCGAGCTGATCGGGCAGCGCGCCACCGGCGACCTGGCCCGGGCGGCGGCGGGCCGGTCCTTCACCGAGGTGTTCAAGGGCGATCCCAGTGACGCCGTCCGCGCCGTGGTCCCCGTACGGGACGCGCGGGGCACCGTCGTGGGGCTGGTCGCCACCGGCATCGAGGTGGAGAACGTGGGCGACGCCGTGGAGGGCCAGCTGCCGCTGCTGCTCGGCTCCGCCGCGGCCGCCCTGCTGCTGGGCACCGGCGGCGCCGCCCTGGTCAGCCGTCGGCTGCGGCGGCAGACCCGGGGCCTGGGCGCCGTCGAGATGGCCCGGATGAACGAGCACCACGAGGCCGTGCTGCACGCCGTGCGCGAGGGCGTGCTGATCGTCGGCGCCGACCACCGGCTGCTGCTCGCCAACGACGAGGCCCGCCGGCTGCTGGACCTGCCGCCGGACGCCGAGCAGCGGTACGTCGGCGAGCTCGGCCTGGACCCGCGCACCACCGAGCTGCTGCTGTCGGGGCGGGTCGCCACGGACGAGGTCCACCTGGCGGGCGACCGGCTCCTCGCGGTCAACGTGCGGCCCACCGAGCCGTTCGCCGGACGGCCGTCGGGCAGTGTGACCACCCTGCGCGACACCACCGAGCTCGCGGCGCTGTCCGGGCGCGCCGACGTGGCCCGGGAACGGCTCCAGATGCTCTACGAGGCGGGCGTGCGGATCGGCACCACCCTGGACGTGGTGCGGACGGCGGAGGAGCTGTCGGAGGTGGCCGTGCCGCGTTTCGCGGACTTCGTCACCGTCGAGCTGCTGGAGCCGGTGCTCCGCGGGGACGAGCCCTCGCCCGCGGCGGGGGTGCACACGCGGATGCGCCGGGCGGCGATGAGCGGGACGCGCACCGACCAGCCGCTCCAGCCGGTCGGGGACGTGATCCGCTTCGAGGTGCCGACGGCCCCGATGGCGGCGGCGTTGGCCGCCGGGCACGCGGTGCTGGCCGCCGACCTGCACGCGGCGATGGGCTGGCGGGCGCAGGACGAGCCCGGGACGAAGCAGGCCCTGGACTACGGGCTCCATTCGCTGATCTCCGTACCGCTCCAGGCCCGGGGCGTGGTCCTGGGCATGGCCAACTTCTGGCGGGCGGCGGACACCGCGGAGGCCTTCGACGAGGAGGACCTGTCCTTCGCGGAGGAGCTGGGGAAGCGGGCGGCGGTGTCCGTCGACAACGCCCGCCGGTTCACCCGCGAGCACGCCACCGCCGTGGCCCTCCAGCGCAGTCTGCTGCCCCGGGTGCTGCCGGAGGTGAGCGCGGTGGACACGGCGTTCCGCTACCTGCCCGCGAAGGCGGGGGTGGGCGGGGACTGGTTCGACGTGATCCCGCTGCCGGGGGCCCGGGTGGCACTGGTGGTGGGCGACGTGGTGGGGCACGGGGTGCACGCGGCGGCGACGATGGGCCGGCTGCGGACCGCGGTGCACAACTTCTCCACCCTGGACATGCCGCCGGACGAGCTGCTCGGCCACCTGGACGAGCTGACCGACCGGATCGACCAGCTGGAGGACGGGGATCCCGGCGAGGGGGACGCCGAGGGGACGGGCCTGGCCGGCGGCGCGGAGGAGCCGCCCGCCGGGATCACCGGCGCCACCTGCCTGTACGCCGTCTACGACCCGGTGTCCGGGCAGTGCACGATGGCCAGCGCCGGGCACCCCGGGCCGGCGGTGGTGCACCCGGACGGGCGGGTGGAGTTCCCCGAGCTGCCCACCGGGCTGCCGCTCGGGGTGGGCGGGATGCCCTTCGAGACGGCCCGGCTGGTGCTGCCCGAGGGGAGCAGGCTGGTGCTGTTCACGGACGGGCTGCTGGAGGACCGCGACCGGGACTTCGACAGCGGGCTCGCGCTGCTGCGCGAGGCCCTGTCGCGGCCGGGCCGCAGCCCCGAGCAGACCTGCGCGGACGTCCTGACGGCGATGCTGTTCCCGGTGCCGAGCGACGACATCGCGCTGCTGGTGGCCGACGCCCGGCGGCTGGAGCCGGGCAGGATCGCGGAGTGGGACGTGCCCGACGATCCGGCGGCCGTGTCGCGGGTGCGCCGGGAGGCCGCCGCGCAGCTGCGGGACTGGGGGCTGGAGGAAGCTTCCTTCACGGCGGAGCTGATCCTCAGCGAGCTGATCACCAACGCCATCCGGTACGGGAACGAGCCGATCCGGGTCCGGCTGCTGCGCGACCGGGCGCTGATCTGCGAGGTCGCCGACGGCAGCAGCACCTCCCCGCACCTGCGGTACGCGGCGACGACGGACGAAGGGGGCCGGGGCCTGTTCCTGGTGGCGCAGTACGCCGAGCGGTGGGGGACGCGCTACACGGAGCGCGGCAAGGTCATCTGGGCGGAGCTGTCGCCGTCGGGCGGCGAGGTCGCGGTGCCGCTGGAGATGGACCTGGACTCCCTGGAGGACCTGGCCTGGTGAGGGCGGCCCGGCCGGCCCTCAGCCGGTCCGGCCGGTGGGGGCGGTAGGGACGGTGCGGGCCAGGAGCACGGCCACGTCGTCCTGCGGGGCGTCGGGCAGCAGCCGGGCCAGGATGCCGTCGCACAGCTCCTCCAGCGGCCGGCCGGCCCGGCCCAGGGTCCGCGCGAGGCGGTCCATGCCCTCGTCGAGGTCCCGGTCGCGGCACTCGATCAGCCCGTCGGTGTAGAGGGCGAGGAGGGTGCCGGGCGGCAGCGGGACCTGCTCGGTGCGGAACTCCTGCCCACCGGTGCCCAGCGGGGTGCCGGGCGGCCCCTGGAGGAAGGCGACCCGCCCGCCGGGGGTGGCCACGGCGGGCGGCGGGTGTCCGGCGCGGGCGATGGTGCAGCCCCCCGCGGCCGGGTCGTGGACGGCGTAGACGCAGGTGGCCATCTCGTCCTCGCCGAGGTCGGCCACGACGGCGTCGAGGGAGCGGAGCATCTGGTCGGGCGGCACGTCCTGGCGGGCGAGGGTGCGCACGGCGGTGCGCAGCTGGCCCATGACGGCGGCCGCGTGGATGCCGTGGCCCATGACGTCGCCGATGACGAGGCCGGTGCGTCCGCGGGGCAGCTGGATGACGTCGAACCAGTCGCCGCCGACGTCGTGTTCGCTGGCGGGGAGGTAGCGGCCGGTGAGTTCCAGGCCGGGGACCTCGGGGAGGGCGCTGTTGGTGAGGCTGCGCTGGAGGGTGAGGGCGGCCTGGCGCTGGCTGGTGTACATGCGGGCGTTGTCGATGTTGAGGGCGGCCCGGGCGACGAGTTCGTCGATGAGTACGCAGTCCTGCGCGTCGAAGGGCTCGCGGGAGCGCAGCCGGGTCACGGCGACGGCCCCGAGGACCTTGCCGCGGGCGACCAGGGGCACCATGCGGGCGGATCCGAGGGTGGCCAGGTAGTCGCGCAGGGCCTCGGCGCGGGGGTCGGTGATCAGCGCGGGGATGTCGGAGACGTACAGGTTCATGGGCACGCCCTCGGCGATGACGCGCTCGTAGACGGTTCCGGCGGGGATCTGGAAGGTCTGGCCGGGGGCGAGGCGGGCGGTCGGGGCGTCGGGGTCGGGGAAGGTGGCGGCGAGGCGGCGCAGCACCCCTTGGGTGGAGGCGGCGGCGACGGCGCTCTCGTCGGGGTCCAGGACGGCTTCGAGGAGCTGGACGTCGGCGGAGTCGGCGAGCTGCGGGACCAGCAGGTGGGTGATCTCCTGGGCGGTCTGGCGCAGGTCGAGGGTGGTGCCGATGCGGGTGCCGGCCTCGGCGAGGAGGGCGAAGCGGGAGCGGGCCCGTTCGGCCTCCAGCTGGGCCCGCTGGCCCTCGGTGATGTCGATGAGGGAGGCGATGAGGCCGAGGCGGCGGCCGCTGCCGTCGAGGAGCGGGGCGTAGGAGCAGGACCAGGTGCGGTCGTGGTCGGGGTCGGCGGGGGTGCGGCCGGTGCGGCGGACGTCGACGACGGCGGTGCCCCGTTCGAGTACCTGCCGCATCGTGTCCTCCAGGGCGGTGGCGTTGACCCCGGGGACGACCTCGGTGAGGCGTTTGCCGAGGTGTTCGGCGGCGGACACCCCGTTCATCCGGGCGAGGGCGTCGTTGACGCGCAGGAAGCGCAGGTCGGGGCCGAGGGTGGCGAGGCCGATCGGGGACTGGGTGAAGAGGCTCTGGAGGGCGGCGAGGGAGTCCCGCATGCGCAGGACCTCGGAGGTCTCGACGGCGATGAGCAGGGCGCCGGTGCGGCCCTGGGGGTCGGCGGCGGGCACGATCCACATCTCCATGGCCACGCGGTGTCCGTCGCGGTGGCGGACGGGCAGGGTGCCGACGACGGTCTCGCCGGCCTGGACCCGGCGGGTCAGGTCGTCGGCGAGCTCGCGGTTGGCGTCCGGGACGAGCACGGCGGTGCCGGGGCGGCCGAGGATGTCCTCGGGGCGGTGGCCCAGCAGGTCCTGGGCGGCCAGCGACCACTCCACCACGCGACCGTCCGCGTCCTCCCGCCACAGGGCGATCGGGAGCAGTTCGCGCAGGACGCCCGCGTACCCGACCGCCGCCGCCGGCGGATCGGGCACCTTGCTCGTCGACTGGTACGTGTCCAATGCACCGACCTCACCCCGAGGGGGCCTGATTCGTACCGATTCACCCTATCCGAGCCCCCGGCTCGGGGCGCTCCGCGCGTTCCCGGGCGTCCGCCGGGCGTGCCGGACGGGCCCCGCCCCCGCGTCCGGGGCTCCCGGCAGCGGAAGGGGCCCCGGACCGCCGCGCGCGGACCGGGGCCCGGACCGTCCCCGGTCAGAAGTCGACCTGGGCCCGGACGTCGGCCCGGCCGACCGACTCCAGCTCCCAGGTGGTGCAGTACAGGCGGCGGATGTACTCGATGTCGGCGTTGCGGGCGCGGGCCTCGCGCACCGGGTACATGACCGTCAGCTCGTACGATCTCTCCCGGTTGATGTCGCCCTCCTTGTCGCGCCACTGACCGCGGCCCTCCTGGAGGGTCAGCCCGGAGGGAAAGCGCGGCGTGACCACGTCGGCGACGAACTTGTTGAACTCCTCCTCGGTGATCGGCGGGTGGCCGTTGTGCCGGCCGGTGCCGAAGTAGAGGTGCGTCGAGATGTACGCGCTGCCCGTGTCGGCGGTGTCCGCGCCGACCGACGCCGCGGGGGCGGTGGCGCTCCCGAGGGAGGTCTGCGGCGCCGGTCCGCCGAAGGCGAGCAGGAGCGCGGCCGCGGCCAGCAGGCCGGCGGCGGGCGTGGAGATCCTTATGCTGCGCATGCAGTCGTCCAATCAGTCCGTGGGTCGTGCGTGGTCCGCGGACCGGCGGGTGCCCGGGCCGCCCGGAGGCGGAGCGGGTGCCGGCCCGGGAGGTCTAGGCGGGCAGCGATTCCCGCAGGAAGGCCGCCGCGTCCCGCAGCGGGGCCGGGGCGGCCGGGTCGCGGCGCAGCGCCGCCGCCGTCCGGCGGAGGGTCTCGGTGGTGCGTACCGAGCCGATGGCGGCGGCGCCCGGGGCGATCCGCGCGATCAGTTCCTCCGCCTCGCGCCAGGCCCCGGCGCCGGCCAGGGCCGCGAGCAGCTCCGCGGTGAACAGGTGCCGGTAGGAGGGGCCGGGGGCGGTGGCCGCCCGGTGCAGGAGCGGGATGGCCCGGTCCCAGCGGCGCAGCCTGGCCTGGACCCAGCCCTCGTGGCCCAGCAGTTCGGGCTCGTCGATCCACCAGGCCCAGTGCGGGTCCCGGCGGGAGACCCCGTCGAGGAAGCGGCTGCGGGCCCGGGAGATCAGTTCCAGCGGCTCCGCGCGGGCGCCGAGCAGGGCCGTCGCGTGGGCCTGCCGGACCAGTACGAGGCCTGCGACGCGGGCGGGCAGCGGGCGGGGCCCGGTCACCCGGGCGGCCGCGGCCAGGGCGGCGCGCGGCCGCCCGGTGTGGGTGGCGAGCATGCTGTGGTTGAGCAGGACCAGCCGGGCCGTCCAGCGGTCGCCGCAGAGCTCGGCCAGCGCCAGCGCCCGCGCGTTCGCCCGGCGGGCGGCGCGGTAGCGGCCCGCGTCGAAGAGGATCCAGCCGATGACCTCGCTCAGCTCGGCGAGGGCCGCGAGCCGGTCCGGGCCGTACCCGCGCAGGGTCGCGGGGGCCGCCGCCAGTTCCGGGATCCGCCGCACGGCCTCGCGTACGGCGGGCACGGCGGCGCGCGCGCCGCGTCCGGCGTCCAGGGCCACCAGGCGGCCGATGGTGGCCACGGCCAGCCGGAGCGCCGCGTCCTGCTCCTCGGCTCCCCCGGGCGGGGCGGCCGCCGCCGTCATGACAGCAGGCCGGCGCCGGCCGCGCCGGCGCGGCGGTGGCCGAGGTCGTCGAAGGAGGAGGCCACCTTGCTGAGCCAGTCGACCTCGTCCCGGAAGTCCTGATAGGGGGGTCGCGCGGGGATGTCGGAGGCCTCGGCCCACTCGGCGCGCTCCGCCCGCTCCTCGGCCGGGCGGCTGAGCACGGCGCGCACCTGGAGGGCCTCGCCCAGGGGCGAGGTGGGGTCTTCGGGAAGGTCCAGGGAGCGGGCCACCCGGACGAAGTCCTCCAGGGAGAGGGAGGTGCGCAGGATCAGCTGGCCGTCACGTATCTCGATGACGCGCCGGTAGAGCCGGTAGTGCGGGTCCCGGGGCGGCACCCGGTCGCGCAGCCAGGAGCGCGGCGGGTCCAGTGCGATGTCCGGGGAGGCCTCGTACAGGGCCCACCACAGGGGCCGCAGCCGGAGGTAGGAGCGGTAGGAGCGGGTCCAGCCGCGGGCGCGGGTGATGCGGATGCCCCAGGAGGGAATGGTCCAGCCGGCGATCTGGAGGAGGGCGCCGACGCTGCCGCAGGTCCACTGGATGGGGTCGAGGGCGGCCGCGTCGTAGTCCAGGCGGGTGCCGGCGATCTGGATGCTCCGGGTGACGCAGTAGACGAGGATCATGCTGGCGCCGACGGTGACGGTGCGCATGCCGACCTTGAGCCACTGCCGGTTGGCCATCGTCGTGAAGCGCAGCGACAGCCGGACCGTCTCGAACTGGCCCACGGCGCAGATCAGCAGGTAGAAGGACATGTAGAGGGCGTAGCTGCCGTGCTGGATGCTGAGCAGGATGGTGGAGGTGGCCGTCTCCGAGTGCGCCACGGGGCCGACGGCGAACGAGGCGACGACCAGGACGGCGAGGGCCGCGCCGAAGAACACGACCCGGTGGCGGGCCATGCGCCGGGCCTCGGCGGGCGGCGAGGACCAGTACACGAGGACCACCTGCTGGGCTGCGGTCAGCACGACCACGGCGACCTGGGTGATCAGCGAGGTGATGTTCGGCAGCCCGAAGAAGGCGGAGATGTGCAGCCGGAGCTGGTCCAGGTCGACCAGGAAGCTGATCCCGGAGCACAGGAAGTAGGTGCACAGCGCCCACAGGGCGATGTCGTTCCTGCGGCGCAGCAGGTCCGGAAGGCGGTAGGCGAAGGCCGCGAGGCCCACGAAGGCGCAGACCCACGCGAGGACGGTGTAGATCACGCGGGCCCCTGGTCGGGCCGGCCGAGCCCGCTCTCGATGCGGGCCACGATCTCGGCGGCCTCGTCCGGTACGCCCCAGGCCCGCTCGGTCCAGCGCTTGGTGGCGCGGGCCAGGATCAGCGAGGCCATCGTCTCGGCCTCCTGCTCCTCGTCGTCGCTGTAGCGGGAGCGCATGAGGACGCCGCGGACCGCCTCGGGGTCGACGTCCGAGAACAGCCCGCCGGCTCCGCCGGGAGCGGTCGCCGCCTTCCCGGGCCGGTCCCCGCCCGGCGTGCCGCCGAGCTGGTCCAGCTGCACGGATCCGTTGTGGTCGAAGGCGATGTGGGCGAGCTCGTGGGCGATGATGTGTTCCTTGTGCGACGCCGAGGCGGCCTTCTCGAAGGCGATGATGTCGAAGTCATCGGTTTTCAGCCATATGCCGAAGAGGTGCCGTTCGGGGAAGGCCGTCGGAATCAAATGGATCGGCCGCCCGCGCTGCTCGCTGAGATATGCGTGGAGTTCGTCGATGCCGCAGCCGTGCTCCATGCCCCACTCCGCGAGCAGACCTTCGCAGGTGTGGCGGACCTTCTTGAGGCGGCGCCTGAGCCGCCTGTCCTCCGACGCCGGTAACGCGGAGCCCGGTAACTTCATCCCTCAGTCCTCCGGCGAACCCAGCGGTCGGACAATGCGGCCATGATGCCACACCCCAACTCGACGCTGCTCAAGGCCAGTTCTATTCGGCCATTCGCGCCGGGATATCCGCTGCCGCTTTCCCTTGACTATGGGATGAGGCGGAGGAAAATCGGTGATACACCGGAATACCGGAAAGAGCCGCACCCGCCTCGGGAGACGTCCCCCGGCCCGCGTGACCCTTGTTCCAGGCTCTGGCCAGGCCCCCGGCCGTTCTCGCGGACCACGGGAGCCATCGGCGACGGCGGATGGCTCATGGCACCGGCGGGACCGCCGGGGACTGTCACGTCCGGGGAGCCCGCGGAGCGGAGGGACGCGTTCCCTCACTTCCGCGCTCCCGCGCTCCGCGCGCCCCCGGCGCCACGACGACGCGGCCGGCCTGGGAATCAGCGCCCCGCGAGTACGCCCGCGATGCCCCGCGCGAGGCAGGGGATCCGTTCGGCGGAGATGCCCGCGATGTTGATCCGGCCGGCGGTGGTCCCGTAGATCGCGTACTCCCGGCGCAGCCGCAGCATCTCCTGCGCCGTCAGCGGGAGCATCGAGAACATCCCGCGCTGCCGGGCGAGCGAGCGGGCCTGCGCCTCCCACCCCATGGCGGTCAGGCGTGCGGCCAGGTCCGTCCGGTTGGCCTCGATCCGTCCCCGCATCGCATCCAGTTCCGTACGCCAGAGCTCCCGCAGCCCCGCGTCCTCCAGGACCGTGGTGACCACGGCCGCGCCGTGCTCGGGCGGCATCGAGTACAGGGTGCGGGCGGCGTTCTGCAGGGCCGTCTCGGCGTGCCGCACCGCCCGGTCCGATGCACCGAGCACGATGGCGCACCCGGTGCGGTCGCTGTAGAGGCCGAAGTTCTTGGAGCAGCTCACGGCGACGAACATCTCCGGGACCCGCTCGGCCAGCAGGCGGGTGGGGGCCAGGTCGGCCTCCAGCCCGTCGCCGAGCCCGTGGTAGGCGAGGTCGACGAAGGGGACCCAGCCGTTCCGGGCGGCCAGCTCCGCCAGCGCCGCCCAGTCCTGCGGGGCCGGGTCGGCCCCGGTCGGGTTGTGGCAGCACCCCTGGAGCAGGACCACGTCGTCGCGCCGGGCCCCGGCGAGGTCGCGCAGGACCCCGGCGGCGTCGAACCCGCCCTCGGCGTCGCACCAGCCGAAGGTGCGGACCGCCAGGCCCGCGGCCTCCAGGATGGGGCGGTGGTTGACGTAGGCCGGGTCGCTGATCCACACCGTGGTGCCCGGGCGGGTCCGGCAGATCAGGTCGGCGAGCAGCCGCAGCGCCCCGGAGCCGGCGACGGTCTGCACGGCCGCCGCGCGGTCGGACGGCCCCTGCGGGCCGAGGACCAGGTCCAGCAGGGCCCGGTTGAAGGCGGCGTTGCCGGACAGCCCGCGGTACTCCTTGGACTCGGAGCGCTCGGCGAGGCGCATCTCGGCCTCGCGGACGGCGGCCATCACCGGGGTGCGGCCGGTGTGGTCGCGGTAGACGCCGAGGACCAGGTTGAGCCGCTCGGCCCGCTCGTCGGAGCCGAACTCGTACGTCAGGTCCCACAGCGGGTCGGTGGGCGGCGGGGGGAGGAGCTCAAGCATCTGCGGGGACCTCGGGGCGGGGAGCGGTACGGACGGCGGCGGGACGGGCGGGGGTGCGGCGGCGGTTGGCGAGCACGACGCCGGCGGTGATCAGCGGTACGCCGACCAGCACGGCCGGGGTCGGGGACTCGCCGAGGACGGGGATGGCGAGGAGGACGACGGCGACGGGGCTGAGGCTGCCGACGACGGAGCTGCGCTCGGCGCCGAGGCTGCGGATGGCGTAGGCGTAGAGCAGGCCGGCGCACAGCCCGACCCCGAGCCCCTGCACCACGAGGAACGTGGCGATGTCGGCGCCCGTCGCGTGGGCGAGGCCGGTCGGGAGCGCACCGGTCAGCACCAGCAGTCCGATCACCGCGAAGGAGGGCAGGCACAGCAGCCCGATCGACCCGACGGGGTCGAGGTCCACGTCCCGCAGCCCGACCGTGTACAGGGCCCACAGGCCGCTGGCCACCAGCAGGGTGCCGGCGCCCTCCAGGACGTCGGTGTCGACGGGGACGACGTACCGCCAGACGAGGGCGGCCACCCCGGCCGCGATCAGGGCGAGCCCGGCCACCTGCGTGCCCCGGGGCAGTCCGTGGCCGCGGGCGGTCATCAGGGCGGCGACGAAGAGCGGGACCATGCCGGGGACGATCGAGCCGACGAAGGCCGCCGAGGTCAGGGATCCGCCGTGCATGGCGGCGAGGAAGAACGGCACCCCCGCCCCGCAGACGATCTTGATCGCGGCGCCCGGCTTCACGGCGGCGATGCGGCGCCGGCGCCGCCACAGGGCCGGCAGCAGGACGAGGAGCGGGACGCCGAAGCGCAGCAGGGCCGCGTCGGCGGGCATCAGGGTGGAGGCGCTGAGGCCGCGGGCACTGAGCGCGAAGGCCGCCCAGATCGCCACGGTGACCACCAGTGCGGCCATGCCGCGGGCCTGCGGTGACGGTCCGCGCCGGACGGGGTTTCCGGCCGGCGGGACCGCCGTTCCGTGAGGCGCGGCCGCGCCGGTGGTGTTGGTCGCGACCAAGGGATCTGCTCCAGCCTGTGAGAGCGGGCCGGTCCGGCCCGTTCGCGGGCAACGTTAGGGCTTTTGCCGGGGCAGCCGATTGCCAGTTCTGTCGCTCGGACATACGTTTGGGGCAGGATCTGCCAAGAAGCGGCGGAGAAGCCCCCCGGAACCCCCGGGAAAGCCCTCGGGAGCAGTCGTGGACGCGGTCGACCTCCAGATCATCCGGGAGCTGCAGGCCGACGGCCGGCTCTCCAACCAGGACCTGGCGGACCGCGTCCGCCTCTCCCCCTCCCCCTGCCTGCGCCGGGTCCGCCGACTGGAGGAGGCGGGGCTGATCCGCGGCTACACGGCGGTGGTGGACCAGGTGTCCTTCGGGCTCCCGATCACCGTCTTCGTCCGCATCCGCCTGGAGCGGCACACGGCGGAGGCGGTCGCCCTCTTCGAGGAGCACGTCGCGGTCATCGAGCACATCCAGGACTGCTACCTGATGGCGGGCAGCAGCGACTACCTGCTGCGGGTGGTCATCGAGGACCTGGAGGCGTACGAGTCCCTCGTGCGCCACCGCATCCACGCCATCCCCGGCATCGCGTCGATCGAGTCCAGCTTCGCGTACGGCAGCGTGAAACAGTCCCGCACCTACCCGCGCCCCACCCCGGGCGGCGGGGCGCGGAGTACCTCTTAGGCCCGGTCCCCCCGGTCAGGCCGGAAGGGCCATCAGGAGCAGGGGGGCGGTGGTGGGCCGGGGTGAGCCTCCCGCGGGTTCGAGGGTGAGGCCGACCGCGCCCGCGTCGGCCGGGCTGCCGCTGAGGACGACCGTGCCGTCCCGGTCGATGAACCCGGCCGGGCGCATGGTGCTC
Source organism: Streptomyces sp. NPDC090077 (assembly GCF_044747545.1). Taxonomy (NCBI): domain Bacteria; kingdom Bacillati; phylum Actinomycetota; class Actinomycetes; order Kitasatosporales; family Streptomycetaceae; genus Streptomyces; species Streptomyces sp. NPDC090077. Next base: position 162,775 of record NZ_JBIVEG010000014.1, on the reverse strand, counting down.
CCGTGGCCGAGCCAGAGCTGATAGGTCCTGCCCGCGCCGGGGGCCGGCAGCCCGGCGGCGGTGAAGACGGCCCGGTTCTGCCGCTCGGAGGCGACGACGGTGGCCAGGGCCCCGTTCGCGGCCCGGCCGTGGACGGTGCGGGCGTCGGGCGCGGCCAGGACGCCGCTGACCTCGTCCAGCTGCTGCTGTGCCTGGCGGGCCTGCTGCCTGAGCTCCGCTCCGTTCTGTGCCTGCCACAGCGCGACGCCCCCGAGGACGGCGGCGGCCACACTGGCCGCCAGTGCCAGCGGCAGGGCCCTGCGGCGCAGCACGGCGGTGACGGCGGGGGCGGAGGCTGCGGAGGGGACGTGCGGGGGCAGTTGGCGTACGCCGTCGACGGCGGCCATCACCTGCGGCTTGAGTGCCGCGGGCGGCGGCAGGGCGGCCGCCGCCGCCAGGCGTGCCGCGGTGGCCCCGAACTCCGCGGCTTCCTGCCGGCACGCCTCGCACGCCTCCATGTGGGCCTCGAAGTCCGCGCGTTCGCCGGGGTTGAGCGCGCCGAGGGCGTAGGGGGCCGCGAGGGTGTGGGCGTCGGACGTGTGGTGGTTCATGTGGTCACCCCCATGCAGTCGCGGAGCCGGATCAGCCCGTCGCGCATGCGTGTCTTGATGGTGGGAAGCGGTGTGCGCAGGGCTTCGGCGACTTCACGGTAGGTGAGCCCCCCGTAGTAGGCCAGGGTCACGGCCTGGCGCTGGAGTTCGGTCAGACCGCGCAGGCAGCGCCGGACCTGTTCGCCCTCCAGGCGGGTCTCGACCTGCTCGGCGACCTCGTCGAACGCGGTGGCGTGCTCCCGGGCGGCCTGGGCGTGTTCGCGGTCGGTGGCGGCCTGGGCGGACCGGACCCGGTCCACCGCCCGCCGGTGGGCGATGGTCGCGGCCCAGGTGGTGACGCTGCCCGCGTCGGGCCGGTAGCGCGCGGCCTGCCGCCACAGGTCGATCATGACCTCCTGGGCGACCTCCTCGGACTGGGCCCGGTCGCGCACGACCTTGACCACGATCCCGAACACGAGGGGTGCGAGGGCGTCGTAGAGGACGGAGAAGGCCTGCTTGTCGCCGTGGGCGACGTCCCGCATGACCTCGGCCAGATCACCGCGCCCCTCGGCGGGGCCCGCGCCGAAGGGGATCGGTTGGTTCACCGGCGCCGCTCCGGCCGCGCCGAGCAGGCGCAGGGGTGGGCGGGTACGGCCGTCGGGGGGCGGGGTGTCCATCGCATGCCGGTCCTTGACTCCTTGTGCCCGGACAGGGCCGGGCCGCCCCGAGGGCGTCCCGGCCACCGGAGCGGGTGGGCGTGTCAGCAGTACTTCGTAGCGGACGGGCGTGCAGATGGGAGGGAGTTTCGTCATGCGTGTCCCGGGCCGCCATCTCCCGGGCGCGCGGGGCGGCCGCCTCACCCGTTCGGGTGAGGAACCAATCCGTCCGGCGGGTGCCGCCGAATGCCGGGTGTGAGTCCCTTCCGCACCACCTTCTCCCGCGCCGCGGCCGGCGCACCGGTCGGCCTCCTCGCCGCGTTCACGGCGCTCGCGGTCTCCGAGCTGGCCGCCGGGCTGCTGCGGCCGGCCGCCGGTCCGGTGACCGTGGTGGGCGGGGCGGTGATCGACCGGACGCCGGCCGCGGTCAAGGACTTCGCGATCCGCACGTTCGGGGAGGACGACAAGACCGTCCTGCGGCTCGGGATCCTGGCCGTCCTCGCCGTCATCGCCGCCGCTCTGGGCGTGCTCGGCCTGCGCCGCCCCCGCGCTGCCGCCGCCGGTGTGCTGTCCTTCGGGATCCTCGGCGCCGCCGCGGCCCTGACCCGGCCCGACTCCGCCGGCATCGGTGACGCACTGCCCTCGCTCGCCGGAGGGGTCGCGGGCGCGCTCGTCCTCGACTTCCTGGCGTCCGCAGCCGCCCCCCTGGCGGGCGGCGGAGAGGGCGGCGGGGAGGGCGGCGGGGAGGGCGGCGGGGAGGGCGGCCGGGCGGGCTGGAGCAGGCGGGGCTTCCTGACCGCGGCGGCCGTCACCACCACCGCGGCCGCGTCCGCGGGTGCGGTCGGCCGGTTCCTGGCCGGCCGGCAGGGCCGGGGCGCGGTCGCCTCCCGCGCCTCCCTCGTCCTGCCGGCGCCCGCCTCCCCGGCCGCCGCGGTCCCTGCGGGGGCCCGGCTGCGGGTGCCCGGCATCAGCGCCTTCACCACACCGAACCGGGACTTCTACCGCGTCGACACCGCGCTCGACGTCCCGATGGTCGACGCGGCCGGCTGGCGGCTGAGGATCCACGGCACCGGCGTCACCCGGCCCCGTGCGTACACCCTGGACCAGCTCCTCGCCCGCCCGCTGATCGAACGCGACATCACCCTCACCTGCGTGTCCAACGAAGTGGGCGGCCCCTACGCCGGAAACGCCCGCTGGCTCGGCGTCCCGCTCGCCGGACTCCTGCGCGAGGCGGGCGTCCTGCCCCCGTCCCGGGGCGGCGGGGCGGACCAGCTGGTGGCCCGCTCCGTGGACGGCATGACCCTCGGCTCGCCCGTCGAGGAGGTCATGGACGGCCGCGACGCGATGCTCGCCGTCGGCATGAACGGCGAGCCGCTGCCCTTCCAGCACGGCTTCCCCGTCCGGATGCTCGTACCCGGCCTCTACGGATACGTGTCCGCCTGCAAGTGGATCACCGACATCGAGCTCACCACCTTCGACGCCTACGACCCGTACTGGGTCGAACGGAAGTGGGCCCGCCGGGCGCCGGTCAAGACCCAGGCCCGCATCGACACCCCCAAGCCCTTCGGCCGCCCCGCCGCCGGCACCGTCGTCGTCGCCGGTGTGGCCTGGGCCCAGCACCGCGGCGTCACCCGCGTCGAGATCCGCATCGACGACGGCCCCTGGCAGGACGCCGACCTCGCCGCTCAGGACACCGTCGACACCTGGCGGCAGTGGTCCTGGCCCTGGCGGGCCGCCCCCGGCGGACACACCATCACCGTCCGCGCCACCGACGGCACCGGAGCGGTGCAGACGGAAGAGCGCGCCCGCACCGTCCCCGACGGGGCGACCGGATGGCACAGCGTCTTCGTCACCGTCCCCTGACCACCGGACCCGCCCCCGGGCCGGTCCTTCCACCGCACCACCGCACCTGAAGAACCCCTCAAGGAGAAACCACGATGAACAGCATGAAGATCCGCCGTACCGCGATCGCCGTCGCGGCAGCCGCCCTGCTGCCCTTCTCGCTGGCGGCCTGCTCCGACTCCGGCAGCGACACCCAGGCCGCCGGCCCCAGCGCGGCCGCCGGGGACCAGGCCAGGTCCGGCGAGAGCGCCCCCGCCGACACCGCGATGACGATGGACCAGCCCTTCGGCCCGGCCTGTGCCGGCGTCCCCAAGGAGGGCGCGGGCTCCTTCGACGGCATGGCCAAGGACCCCGTCGCGACCGCCGCCTCCAACAACCCGGCCCTGTCCACCCTGGTCGCCGCGGTCAAGAAGGCCGGCCTCGTCGACACCCTCAACAACGCGAAGGACATCACCGTCTTCGCCCCGACCAACGACGCCTTCGCCAAGATCCCGAAGGCCGACCTCGACAAGGTCCTCGCCGACAAGGCCACCCTGACGAAGATCCTCACCTACCACGTCGTCGGCCAGCGGCTCACCCCCGAGCAGCTGGAGAACGGCTCCTTCGAAACCCTCCAGAAGGGCATGGTCACCACGAAGGGATCCGGCGAGTCCTACAAGGTCAACGCCACCTCGAACGTGGTCTGCGGCAACGTGAAGACCGCCAACGCCAACGTCTACATCGTCGACACCGTCCTCATGCCGAAGTAGCGGACGGCGGCTTCCGCCCGGACGACGACGGCCCGGCACCCGTGCGCAGCACGAGGTGCCGGGCCGCGCCCGCGGATCACCCCAGGGCGGCCTCGAAGACCGCGTAGGCGGCGGCGTCGAAGAGGACGAAGCGGACCTCCTCCACCGCGGTGCGGGCGGTCCGGACGGTGTCGACCGCGATGCGGGCGCCGTCGTCCATCGGCCAGCCGTAGATGCCGGTGGAGATGGCCGGGAACACGACCGTGCGGGCGCCCAGTTCGTCGGCCACCCGCAGGGATTCGCGGTAGCTGGACGCGAGCGGTCCTCCTCGCGCGACCAGACCGGGCCGACGGTGCGAAGGACTCCCCACCCCCATGCCGCTGGCGCTACGGCCTGAATCCTCCGGGTGGAGGGAATGACGTGTCCCGTCATCCCTCACCATTTGCGTGGCAGCCCCCGCTTACGTCACGGCGGGCGACTCACCGGCCGCCCTGGCCCACGCCCGCGACCAGTACCGCCGGTTCGGCGGCATGGCGCCTATCGACGACTTGGCAGGGCCGGGCGGGACGCAGGAACTGCTGACGGTTCCCCAGGTCATGGCTCGCCTCCAGCTCGGCCGCTCCGCGGCCTATGACCTGCTCCGCACCCGCCAGCTCGCCTCAATCACTCTCGGCCGCGCCCGCCGCATCCCCTCCCACGCCCTCATCGACTTCAAAGTCGCCTGATGACCGCGCCCCGCGAAGCCGTCCCCTCCCGCCGCGTCCGCGCCAACGCCGACGGGACCGTCTACCAGCGCAAGGACGACCGCTGGGAAGCTGCTGGCTACGTCCTTGCCCCAGGCAATGCCCGTAAGCGCGTCCGCGTCTACGGCACCACCCGCAAGGAGGCTCTGGACAAGCTCACCGAGAAGACTCCCTCCAGCAACCGCGGCGTTCCCATTCCGTCCGCGCAAGGCAGCGTCAGCGCGTACCTGACCTACTGGCTGGAGGCCGTCGCCATCCACCAGCTCCGTGAGAACACCCACGCCCGTTACACCACCTGCGTCCACCAGCACCTCATCCCTGGCCTGGGCAAGAAGAAGCTCGCCAAGCTCACCGCCAAAGACGTCCGCACCTGGCTCAACCAACTCCGCACCACCTGCCAGTGCTGCGCCCGCAGCATCGGCGCCGGCCGTGATCAGCCCCGTTGCTGCGCCGCCGGAATGTGCTGCTCTAAGCGGCTCTCCCCGCTGGCGCTGGCGTACATCCACTGTGTCCTCAAGTCCGCTCTGGAGCACGCCGTCCGCACGGACGAGATCACACGCAACGTGGCCCGCAACGTCCGCACCGGTACACCGCGTCCTCGCCGGTTCGAACTGCTCACGGCAGATGGAGCCCGCCAGTTCCTCGCTGCTGTCCGTAATGATCGCTTCTTCGCGCTGTACGAACTCGCCCTCCGCACCGGCCTCCGAAAGGGCGAACTCCTCGGCCTTCGGTGGGAAGACCTTGACCTCCAGACAGGCACGGCCAGCATTCGCCGTACCCTCCAGCGCACCCAGACTGACAGGCTCACCGCCCTGCCGACTAAGACCCGCGCATCCGAGCGACGCATCGCCCTACCCAGCGAGTGCATCCACTCATTCAAGGAACACCGCGGGGTACAGGAAGGAGAACGAGAGGCGGCTGCGGACGACTGGAGGGACAACGGCCTCGTCTTCAGCACGCCAGCGGGAGGGCCGATCGATCCGGCGAACCTCAATCACTGCTTCCGCGCCCTCCTCGATCGGGCAGGGCTCCGCCGGATTCGCTTCCACGACCTACGACACTCCACCGCAACCCTCCTCCTGGAGCAGGGCGTCGAACTCGTCGTGATCAAGGAACTCCTTGGGCACGCCCACATAGGGGTCACGGCCACCGTCTACGCCCACGTACGCATCCGCCTCCAGCGAGACGCCATCGACCCCCTCGGCCACGCTCTTGGCAAGCCATCCGGAGCCACCACCGACCCCGACGACACGCCGCTTCGCGCAGCACCCGTCCACTGACGTTGCCGTCAACTACTGCCGTCAAACCGCCAGAAGCCCCGCCAGAATCATAATCTGGCGGGGCTTCTGGCGTTAGATCGAGTCTAACCCGTTCAATCACTCAACGAATCAAGATGGCGTATGATTTCGATCCATTCCTTGACCGTGTCTGCTAGTTGTGGATTTTTGATCCGTGGTGCGGACCATTCCAGTTCCAGTTTGACCGACCTTATCGCCAACCAAGTGTCCCAATCTAGCCCGAGACCGATCTCTAGTCGCCGCCCTTCGATGCTTAGCTTCTCGGCAAGCTTGAACGCCTCAGATCGCTCTAGAGGAAGGCACATCAGGACACGTCGCCCAAAGCCGTCCGGACTGAGCGCCGGATGCTCAATGGACCAGCCATATCGATCAGCTGTCGTGACGTAGATGCCCAGCCAGCCAATCCCCACGAGCGCCGGAATTCGCTTGGAATCAATCGCAGCAACCAGAAAGTCGACGGCCCGGTTGAAATCCGCCTGCGGGTGGCTGTCGGGATCGGCCAGCGCGTACATTGCGTCCGTCTTCAGCAAATCGTGGACTGCGCCCCAGGTCTGAAGGTGTGTACCTTCAGGCATATGCACGGCCAACCATTCGCGATAGTCCGCCGGATCGTCGACACGAAGCCGCTTATACAGGTCTAGCTCCCCAGTCGTCACAACCTCGGCCTTCCTCCGAGATTCACCATTACACTTTCCGGAATATGCACGCCCGCAGCCCTGAACGCGTCCACACCATTCTGCAATGTCTTAGCTGCCTGATCTTCATACGGAAGATAGTGGCCAGTCCTATTATCGATGCGCGTGACCCGCCCCTCCGAGACATGGATGCTTCCCGCGCCAATAACATCTCCCCCTCCCGTGAGAACGGGATGGTTGAAGCCACCCTCAATAATTCTGAGTTGGCCGCCCGTGTCGACCGACCAGATGTGATGTCCACTCCCAGCCATGGCTGCACCAAACTCAGAAGTACCAGCTTCCAACGGGGAAGCGCCAACTAGGTTCATCAAACCCATCTCCCCCTCAAGCCGCTCCGGATAGCGGTTGGTCTGTACTGAACCACAATTGTGAACCAGGACCGGCACCGCACCCGCGAGCACATAGTACGTGTGCTTGTCGGAGATGGTGAGGTTGTGAACCGTCTCCGATGTGGAGGTCCAGTGGCGGACTGCGGTGATCTGGACGTGGGTGCCAGCGCTGGTGCGCAGCCACTGACCTGACTTCAGGTCCTTGGCATCGACCCATGCGTTGAGCTGTGGGATCCAGAACGGGTGGCCGTCCGTGGCAACGACTTCCGCCGTCTCGGAGCCAGATTCGCCGTCGACGTTCACGATGACTGTAACCAGGTTCTTGAGCCCCTGGCCCTTGATCTCGGCCGTGACCGTTTCGGCGCGGGTCTCGCCCGTCTCCTCGTCCGTTGCCAGGACCTGGTCTCCGACCTTGACGTCTTCGATCGCTTTGGTGGAGCCGTCCGCCATCAGCACCTTCGTACCCAGAACGAAACTGTTGTCCGTGCAGGATTCGGGTACCTTGCCCGAGCCGCCTGAGCCGCTGCTGCCGCCGTTGCTGCGGGAGGAGCCGCCGGACGAGCCTCCGTTCTTGTTCATGTTGACGGACTTGCCGCCGCTGCCACTGCCGCCCTTGCCGGCGCTTGCTGCAGAGGAGGCCTTGGGGTTGGACTTGGCCTGGGCCTGCTTGTGGTTTGAGTTGCCTGTCTTCTTTGAGGTGTTGACCGCCTTGTTGCTTGTTGTGTTGATCTTGTCGGCGGCCTTCTTCTTTGCCGCCTGTGCTGCCTTCTTTGCTGCCTCGATGGCCTTCTGCTTGGCCTCCAGGGCGGCCTTCTCGGCGGCGCGGGCGGCTGCAAGGACCAGTTCGGCGGCCTTCTTCGCCGTCTTCCAGGCCTGGATCGCGGAGATCGTGCGCTCGACGGCCTTCAGGACCGAGGGGATCTTGCCGAGCTTGGTCCACGGGATGGCGCCGATGATCATGCTTCCGCAGGACCACATGTCGCCGCCGAAGCAGGCCATGGCGTCGTTGATGCCGATGAAGTCCTTCAGCCCCGACCAGGCGGCTTCGAGGATCACCGACGTCAGGGACTTGCCCTGGGCCGCCTCCGCCTGGGCGATCTGGGCGAGGGAGAGGCCCGCGCCGGCCAAGGCGGCCGCTCGCTCCGAGGCCGTCAGGGATACCGACAGGCCTGAGGGGTCGGACAGGGTGACCGGGTTGTTGTGCGCGTAGCCGTAGCCGTTGAGGGCCAGCGGGTCCGTGATGTCCAGGACCGGGTCGGCGGAGAGGAAGCGGCCGACGACCTGGTCGTACATGCGGGCGCCCAGGATCTGGTACCCGGACGCGCTGTCCTTCGCCGAGCCCAGGAAGCCCTTGTCCGACTGGATGTTGGGGCCGCCCGTGGTCACGCCGCCGCGCTCGTTGCCGAACGGGTCCTGCTTTCGGACCTGGACCTGCATACCGCCGTTGAGGGTGACCTCCGCGTACGGGCTGCCCTGGTGGTCGCCCGCGAGGGCGGCCAGGGTTTCCGGGCCGTTGCCGTGGCTGTAGCGCGTGATCACGCCGCCCGGAACCGCGTACGTGCGCTGGGTGTTGACCAGGGCGCCGCCCTTCTGGACGGTCACCTGGGTTTCGCCGACGTAGAGCGTCGCCTGCTTGCCCTGGATGGTGAGCAGGCGGCCGTTCGGGCCGTAGATGTGACGGGTGTCGTTCTGCGGCTCCCACAGCTGCGCCGCGGAGGTGCCGGAGCAGGTGGCGAGGGCCAGGGGGGTGGAGTCGTCCGTGGCACCGCCCTTCGCCGAGATGCAGAGGCCCGAGGCGACGTGGGTGAACTGGCCCGCTGCGTTGCGCTTGAGCTGCTGGGCCGTGGAGCCGTCGCACTGGCGGATCTGGAACTCGGAGCCCGCCGTGTTGCCGGTGGGCTGGAGGCACCAGGTGTCGTAGATGGACAGGGTGCCGAGGTTGGCGTCCGGCTGGTTGGGCGTCTGGGTGAAGGCCCAGCGCTGGGCGCCCGTTCCGTTGCAGGTGTAGAGCTGGACGGGCTGGTTGGGCGCGGCGTTGCTGTGCCTCAGGTCGACGCACTTCTGTGCCGGTCCGACGTACGAGGTCTTGCCCGCGCCACCCGAGCCGGTGACGCGCTCGATCTGGCCGTCGTAGGTCCAGGTCAGCTGCTGCTTGTCACCGTTCTGGGTGGAGGTGACGGACTTGGTCTCGCCCGTCAGCTCGTACAGGCGCTCCGCCTCGGCCGTGACCTGCGCCCCGGCGGGGGTCGTGTACGACTTGGTGACCTTGGACAGGGTGTGCGGCTGGCTCTTGTCCGTGCCCTTGCCGTACGTGTACGTGGTGGTGGTGTCCTTGGCGGTGTCCCCCGCCAGGTTCCGCTCCACCAGCTTCTTGCGGTTGCCGAGCAGGTCGTACTCGTACTCCTGCCAGTATCCGGACTTGTCCTTGCCCGCGACCGCGTTGACCTTGCCGTCGGCGCCCTTGGGGCCGGCGGTGCAGGACTCCTGGTCACCCGAGGTCCAGGCGGTCCTCAGCTGTCCCAGCGGGTCGTAGTTGAAGCACTGGCGCTCCTCGATCCCGGTGGAGCGTTCGCGGATCGAGGAGACGTTGCCCGCGTCGTCGTAGGAGTAGGAACGGTGCGAGACCAGGTTGCCCTGGACGACCGCGCCGTCGCCGGTCTGCTCGCGGTAGACCTGCTGGTCGGTGAGGGCGCCGCTCGCCTCGTCGTACGAGGTCTGCGACCACACCCGGTAGGGCTGGGCGCCCAGCGTGGAACGGAGCACCTGGCCGTGCGGGGAGTAGACCGTCTCCGCGCCGTACCAGTCCTTGCCGGAGATGGAGAGGGGCAGGCCCTCGTCGTTGTAGCGGACGACCATCCGCTCGGAGGCCATCTTGCCGACGGCAGGGATGGTCGCCTCGTCAAGCAGGCCTGTGTCCGTGTACGTGTAGGAGTGCGTGTACGTGGACTGCAGGCCCCAGGTGTCGGCGAGGGACTGCGGCAGGGTGAGGGTGGTGGAGGTGGGCTTGTAGTCGTCCGTGTAGCCGTTGACCTTCTGGGTGTACGGAAGGCCGTCGGTGTAGCGGGTGGCCGTGGCCGGGAGGCCCTTGGCGCCCGCGACGCTGTCGTAGGTGTAGTCCGCCAGGACGGTGCCGGCGGCGCCGTCGAGGCGGAGCTGCTTGGGGCGGGACAGGTCGTCGTAGTCGGTCCACGTGGTGACGCCGCGCGCGTTGGTGACGGTCACCGGGCGGTCGTAGCGGTCGTACGTGGTCCGGGTGGTGCCGGTGTCCGGGTCGGCCGCCGTCTCCATCCGGCCGCGCTGGTCGAAGGTCCACGTCCAGGGGTGGGTCTGGTCCTCCGAGTGGCTGGCCTTCACCATGTGGCCGCGCTGGTCGTACTCGTACCGCATGGACGTGTACGAGGTCCGGCCGGCATCCGTGAAGGTGTCGACCCGGGTCGAGCGGCCCAGCGCGTCGGTGAAGACGCGGTACGAGGACGAGCCCGGCGGGTTGATGACGGTGGAGTGGTCGGCCCCGTACTCGTAGCGGGTGGCGCGGCCGGGCGTCTCGACGCCCTTCAGGACCGGCATCTCCTGCACCACGCGGCCGAGGCCGTCGTAGGTGTAGCGGGTGACGTTCGGGAGGGTGGTGTCGGCGAGCGGGGTGAAGAGCTCCCCGCTCGGCTTGCCGGCCGTGTAGTAGGCGTTGTTGGTCTGCCAGACCTCACCCGAGCTGTTGTACAGCGTGTCGGTGATCAGCCGGCCGCCGTTGGTGGCCGGCTCCTGGCTCTGGCGCTCCCGGCCGAGGCCGTCGTAGAGCGTGACGGAGGTCTCGATCCGGTTCTCGTGGCCCCGCGCGAAGGTGACCACGTACGGGGGCTTGCCCGCCGGGGTGACGTACTCGGCGCGGAAGTCCGGCACAGCCTTGGGTGCGGGGGCGCGGCCCGGCTTCCATGCCTCGACGAGGCGGCCCATGGGGTCGAAGGTGGACAGGCTCACCCGGCCGTTGGCGTCGGTGGTCCGGACGTTCTGGCCTCGGCCCGGTTCGACCTCCTCGACCTGGGTGTGGCCGAGGGTGTTGGTCTCGGTGACCTTGAAGGCCTGGCCGGTGGCGGGCTCGTAGGCAATCGTGCCGGACCGCTTGTCGGGGTCGGTCTTGCGCACGACGCGGCCCACGGTGTCGAACTCGGTGGTGCCGGCGGTGTCGAAGCCGGAGCCGTCGGCCTTCAGCGACCAGGTCTCGGTCGCCAGGCCGCGCCCGCCTGCCGCCGTTGCCCCGTAGGCCTGGCTGTCGTAGGCCGTCCTCGTGCCCGCGCTGAGCGTCTTCAGGTTGTTGAAGTCCGCTGCCGCGCAGGTCGTCGGGCTGGCGAGCGACTGCTTGGACAGGCCGATGATGTTCTTCTCGGGCAGGTGGAGGTACTCGAACCGGGTGCAGCTCTCGTCGCCCGTCTTGCCCGTGTCGCCGAGCAGTTCCACCTGTACCGGCAGGCCGTAGGTCGGCTCGTGGCTGGTGAGGGTCTCGACCGAGCGCTCGGTGCGCTTGTCGTCGCCGCTGCCGGAGGACTTGGTGTACGAGATCTGCCGCGGTTCCACGACCCGCCAGGCCCGCAGGTCGCTGAGGCCGTCGCCGCGCACGCGCTTGGCGAGCTCCGTGGCCTCCAGGACGTTGACCGTCCGGGTCAGCCACTGGCCGTCGGCGTTGTCGGGGCTCGTGTAGGTGAGCTCCTCCGCGACGCGTCCCGCGAACGGCTCGCGGTCCTTGCCGATCTCGGCGCCGGTGACGTCCTTGACGGGGACGGTGTCACCCAGGCCGCGGTAGTAGCGGGTGACGGCCTTGGTGCGCTTGCTGCCGATGCCGGGGTTCTCGACGCCGGTCAGGACCGTGGTCTGCTCGAAGCCCGCGAACTGCGAGTAGGTGCGGGTGGCCTGCTTGGAGAACTCCTGCTCGGCCAGCTTCCAGGCCGGGTTCTTGTACTCGTACGCGGTCTCGTTGGCGTAGGCCCCGTCGACGTTGGGGAGTTCCTCGATCTTGGCGACCACGTACTTGTGGAACCAGTCGATGTCCTCCTTCTCCGGGTCCGGATGCCAGTAGGACGGGTAGCACAGGCGGGCGTTGGTCTTGAGCGCGTCCTTGTCGTCCTTGCCCGGCAGGCCGGTGCCGGTGGCACACTCGCCTTCCGGCTTGCGGTAGGTGACGACGGTCTCGCCGCCGTACTCGCTGATGACGCGGCCGATGCGCAGGCGCGCGAAGCCGGGGCGCGGGTCGTTCGCGCCGCGCTGCACCCGGTTGGGCATCTCGTCGGCGTTGTGCTCGAACCGGACCGGGTTGAGGGTGACCTTGGCGTCGCTCGCGCCGTTGCGGCCGAAGCCGGTGCGGGTGATGGACTCCAGCCACAGGGCCGTGTTCGGGCCGGTCTTCAGGACCGGGAAGGCCTGCTGGAGCTTGTACTCGTCGACGGCCTGGCGGGCGGTGTTGCCGGGAAGGCGCTGCGTCGAGGTCGTGACCTTGTCGAGGCGCTTGCGGCTGAAGAAGGCGGGACCGGAGTTCCAGCACTTCTTGGCCGCTTCGCAGCGCAGGTCGGCCGGGGTGTCGTACCAGATGCGGTACTTGCCGGGGTCCTTGTCCGCGAAGTTGGCGTCGGAGCAGGTGAGGGTGCCCTCGTTGAAGCAGCGCTCGGCGACGGTGAAGTCGACGCGGGACGGCGCGGGGGCGCTGAAGATGCTGTCCTTGCGCTGGCCGTAGTCGATCCGGGTGAGGTAGCCGCCGCGGTGGTAGGCGACGGGCGCCTTGAAGTCGAAGTTCTTGGCGTAGTAGTTGGTCTCGCGGTCCCACCACAGGGACATGGCGTTGCCGTTCAGGTCCTCGACGTAGTCGAGGCCCCAGCGCCAGGCCTGGGTGCAGCCGGAGTTCTTCCAGTCGCCGGCCTTGTAGCAGGGCTCGCCGGGGTGGTTTCCGTAGACCGGGACCGTGAGCACCGAGTTGGTGGTGGGGTCGTCGTCCTTCGGGTCGGCGGTGCCCTTGTCGGACCAGCCGGGGAGCCGGTTGAGGCCGAAGTGGTAGCGGACGCCGTCCTTGGTGGTGACGACCCAGTACTCGCCGTCCTGGTCGCCGTTGTTGAGGTTGGTGTTCTTCAGGACCTCGACCTTGGAGCCGTCGCCGTTGGCGGTGGTCCAGGTCTGCTTGTCCTTGTCCCACACCAGCTCGGTGGTGGAGCCGCCCAGCGAGAGGGTGGCGTTGTCCGAGCCGTAGCACATGTCGCCGGTGCGGTGGGTGGCGTTGTTGGAGCCGGGCTTCTTGGAGTCCTCGCGGCAGCTGGCGTAGGTGCGCGTGATGGCGCCGGCGTTGTACTCCCAGCCGTCGCCGATCCAGGAGGCCTGGTTGTTGGTGGCGGAGGTGCGGCCGTCGGCGTTCTGCGAGGAGTAGCCGAAGGCGATCTTCGGAGTCAGCCCACCGGGGGCCTCGGGCACTTGGACCTTGTAGGAGTAGGTGAAGGCGCCGTTGGACGAGCCGCCCGCCCAGGAACCGGAGGAGAGCAGCGGAGTGGCGTTGAAGTCGCCCGTGGCGGAGGAGCCGGTGTCCAGCGCGCCGACTACGCGGCCGCCGGAGGGTTCGGCGGCCGCGGTGAAGGCGGCCGGTCGCCCGTCGCCCACCGGACCGGTGGTATTCCGGGGCTCATCACCCTCGGCGCCCTGCGCGGCCTCCTCGGCCTTCTTCCGGTCGGCGTCCGAACCGGGGGCCTGGGGGGCCTGCTGCCGGGGAGTGTCGCCCTGCTTCGGCGCCTCCTGGGCCGGGGGCGTCTGCTGGGTGGTGCCGGGCTTGGTGTCCTTCTTCTCCGGGGCCGGAGCGATCCGCTTTCCGGGGTGGTTGTTTCCGAAGAGGGAGGACACGGAGACGGACCCGGTCAGCACGCGCCGGGTCGGGGCGTTCTTCGCGGCCTGGGTGCGGGTCGGGGCGTCCTTGGCCTCGACCTTCTTGACCTCACCGGCGAGCCGCTCGAACTTCGGGGCCTTCTCGCCGGACATGGTCTGCGCGCCGCCGTCGGCAGGGGCGCAGTCACCGCTGTCGGGGGCGGTGAGCACGCACTCCGGGAGCAGGGCGAGGCCGAAGCGGTCGGCCGCCTGGGGACCGTAGAGGTCGGAGAAGGCCGTGGTGTCGACCGTCATGGCGACGTCCGCGGCCGGGTCTGCGGTCGCGGGCGGGGTGACCCGCATGATCAGGCCGGAGACACCGGCCGTCTGCGACTTCTCGGGGGCCGCGAGGTCGACGCGCCACTGACCGGCCAGAGCCGCCGGGTCGGCGCCCGCCGGGATGCCGAGGGCTACGGGGAGGTCGCCGACGGGGGCGGTCGCGCCGGGCTGGACGGTGGAGAGGTCCACGGTGCCGGTGCTCTGCTGCCAGGGCGTCACGGCCGTTGGCACGTAAGGGGTGACGGGGACCTTGTCGGCGGTGGTGAGGTTCTTCTCGGCGTTCTTGTTCGCCTTGACCGGGTCCTGCTCGGGCAGGTCCGGGAGTTTCAGTTCACGGTTGAGGCTGTCGCCGGGCACCGCGTAGGCCTGGGCGGTGAGCGTGGTCACCGTCAGCGCCGTGGATAACAGCAGGACGACGCCGGTTCGGCGCAGGCGCCGGCGTCGTCGTATCGGTTCTGTCCCGGCCAGGCGTCCACGGCCCAGCCATGACAGGGGACTTGAGGCACGCATGCGCGGCGGCTCCCACCAAGGCTTCGAAGTTGCAGGTTCGGAAAGCAGGCCTGCGGCACGGCCGCAGGGCGCGGGGCTCTTTGCACCCGCGCCTGCGAACTGTCGAATGCGTTCCTACTGCGAAGCAAGGATGCGGAGCGTGACGATCGCGAGCAGTGTGTTGCATGCGTCACGGTGAGTATGCGGACGTATCCGTGAAAACTTGGCCTTCGCAGGCAATTGCCACCCAACCTGGGGTTTACACGTGCCAACCATGCAGGGTTGCGTCTGAATCAGAACATTCATTGATTGGTTCAGGCCAAGTCCTCGAAATCCCCAAGAATTCCCTCCGTGTTCGTAACGACACGATAAAAATCAAACTCTTGGACGAGGCGTCACTCTCGTGTGATCGTGTGCCCTTCTGCCCCGCGGCCAGCCGTTTGGGGCTTTGCGCTGTCCCCATCCGATTGGTCCCCACGGGAGTAGACCGCAGTGACCATGCCCCGCCTTCTCAGCCCCTTGGTGCGTACGCGCGCGCGGCTGACGTGCACCATCGGCCTCGTGGTGGCCGCCTTAACGGCAGCACTGCTGTCCTGGTGGCAACCCGATGGCCCGCCGCCAACCGTGACCGCGACACCCGGTGACGCCAAGCCCGCTTCCACCGGCCCCCGCGACGCGCAGAGCGCCGCAGCCGAGTCCCGTCGAACCGGCAAGGACGTTGCCGTCGACACGGAGACCGACGCCACGTCCGTGACCTGGTCCCAGCCGGACGGCAAGTTACGCACCCAGATCTCCGCCCTCCCGCAACGGGCCAAGAACGCCGAGGGCCGCTGGGCCCCCATCGACACCAAGCTCGGCAACGACACGCGGACCAAGGACGGCAAGGGACTCACCGTCCGACCGGCCAACGCCCCGCTGCCGGTCCGCTTCTCCGGCGGTAGCCAGCCCGCCGGCCAGGGCTCGCCGGCCTCCGTCCTCGCCGAGGTCGACCTCGCCGGCCACACCGTCGCCTACACCTGGCCCGGCCCGCTGCCGAAGCCGGTCCTCGACGGCCCGCGCGCCCTCTATCCGGAGGTCCTGCCCGGCGTCGACCTGATGCTCGTCGCCCGCCAGGACGGCGGCTTCGCCCAGGTCCTGATCGTCAAGACGAAGGAAGCCGCCGGCCGCCCCGAACTCGCCACCGCCGAGTACGGACTGCGCTCCGCCACCGCCGTCTTCCGCCACGATGCCGAGGCCCAGCGGGTCGCGGTCGTGGACCCGAAGTCCGGCAAGGAAGTCGGATCCATGCCGACCCCCTTCGCCTGGGACTCCTCCGGCCGTGATCCGGAAGACCCCCAGGCCGTGACCCGCACCGCCGTCGGCTCCACGGCCGAGGTGCTGCGTCTGTCCGGCCTGGCCGGCATGGAGCCGGGCTCCAAGCAGGCCCCGCTGCCGATCGCGCTCGACGGCAACGGCACCTCCGAGGCGCGACTCCGTCTGAACGCCGAGGCCACCGGGCTCCTCAAGGACCCGGCGACCCGCTTCCCGGTCTTCATCGACCCGACCATGAACAGCGGTGAGCAAGCCTGGACCACGGCCTACAAGCCGCACCCCAACAGTTCGTTCTTCAACGGCACCAACTTCAACAACGGCACCCCCGAAGCGCGCGTGGGCTACGAGAAGGAGACCGGGGGCACGGCCCGTCCGTTCTGGCGCATGGGCTTCGACGAGCGCCTCAAGGGCGCCGCGCTCACCAGCGCGACCTTCCGCGTGCTCAACAACCACAGCTGGTCCTGTGACAAGCGCGCCTACCGCCTGTACTGGACCGGCGCGATCTCTTCCGGCACCACCTGGAACAAGCAGCCCGACTGGCTGAACCTCCAGGACGAGCAGAGCTTCGCGAAGGGACGCTCCGGCTGCCCCGACGACTACGTGGGCTTCAACGTGAAGGACGCGGCCCAGAACGCCGCCAACGCCGGCGCCCCCGACATCACCCTCGGCATGCGCGCGGTCTCCGAGAACGACACGTTCAGCTGGCGGACGTTCAGGGCCGACGCCGCCGAGCTCACCGTCACGTACAACCGCGCCCCGAGCGAGCCGGTGGACGGCACGACCAACCCCGGTGGCGTCTGCGTCCCGGGACCGGGCGCCGGCCAGCCCGTCGCCAAGGCGAACCTCGTCCTGTCTGCCAAGGCCACCGACGACGACGGCAACCTCAAGGGCGTCCGCTTCCGGTTCTGGAAGGACGGCGACCCGATCCCGGCCGGCACCGTGGTCACCCCGCAGGCCGACGGCCGGGCCTCGACCACCATCCCCTCCGCGACCCTGGCGGACAAGGTGACGTACTCCTGGGACGTGGTGGCGGAGGACTCTGAGGGTGCGAGCTCTTCCTCCTTCCCGGCCGGGGACCAGCCGTGCCGCGTCACGGTGGACGCGAGCGGGCCGCCCGCGCCCGAGGTGACCAGTGCGGTGTTCAAGCCGGCCACCCCGGACGGCGCGACCTGGGCGACGGTGCGCTTCGGGCAGACCGGAGCGGTGACCTTCAAGGCGGCCGACGCCGTCAAGTTCAGCTACTCCTTCGCGGGCCTGAACATCAAGGAGGTGCCCGCTGTCAACGGCGTGGCCACCATCCCCGACCTCAAGCCCACCAACTCGGGCCCGGTCGCCCTCCTGGTCCACGCCTACGACGCGGCGGGCAACAAGAGCCAGCGCACCGACTACGTCTTCTACCTGCCGCCGCGCCAGGAAGCGGACGGCCCCGGCGACGTGGGCGGCGACGGCCGTCCGGACCTGCTGGCCATCGACGCGCAGGGGAACCTGCGTACGTTCTCCGGTGACGAGGGCGGGGAAATGTACGGGTCGCTGGCGGCCTCGTACACCACCGACGGGCAGCTGAACCCGCCGGGCCACTGGTTCGACCCGGCCACCGGGAAGACC
The DNA here is from genome assembly GCF_044747545.1 of Streptomyces sp. NPDC090077. Classification (NCBI taxonomy): domain Bacteria; kingdom Bacillati; phylum Actinomycetota; class Actinomycetes; order Kitasatosporales; family Streptomycetaceae; genus Streptomyces; species Streptomyces sp. NPDC090077. Next base: position 145,346 of record NZ_JBIVEG010000014.1, on the reverse strand, counting down.
GCCCTCATCACGCACCGGACGGACGTCTACCCCGGCGACGGGAGCACGGACCTGTTCGCCCGCATCCCGGACGGCAGCTTCTGGATCTACCCCGGCGACGGCTACGGCAGCTTCAACGTCGACAAGCGCGTCCGGGTCAAGCTCCCGGCCGGCGTACCGGACCCCGTGGAGTGGACGCAGATCATGGCGGTCGGCGACCTCACCGGCGACAGGCTGCCGGACCTGTTCCTGCGCAGCGGCAAGGCGTTCTGGGCCCTGGAAGGGTACACGGGAGGCGCCTTCCAGAAGGCGACGCTCATGAACGACGGCTACTGGGGCGCGGACCGCGAGCTGCTCACCGTCGGCGACATCGACCTCGACGGCAAGGCCGACCTCGTGTGGCGCAGCCCGGAGAGCGGCAACCTGTGGCTGCGGTACGGCAAGCCGGGTGCGGCCGCGGGCAGCACCGACCTGCTGTCGCTCGCGACCGCCGGCGCCTCCCGCGACAAGACGGACGTGATCTACGGGGCGGGCTGGACCCCGGCCAACATCCCGCTCGCCATCAGCACCCCGGACGTCAACGGGGACCGGATACCGGACCTGTGGGCCAAGGGCTCCAACGGATTCATCTGGGTCTACCACCCGAAGGCCAAGGACTCGGGCGGCGCCGTGCAGGCCGTCCTGGGTACGGAGTGGTCGGGAATCAAGGCCTTCGGCTGATCGTCGCACCACCTGTCCCCTACAGACTCTCCACCACCCAAGGACCCAAGTGATTTCCCATCTGATGCGGCGCGCCAAGGGCGCACTCGCCGTGACCATCGCCACCGGTGCCCTGCTCACGGCCACGACTCCCGCCCAGGCGGCGCCGGCGCCGGCCATCACCGCGGCCGGCGCGATCGTGATCGACGGCACCAACGGGGCCACGCTCATGGCCAAGGACGCCGACACCAAGCGTCCGATGGCGAGCACCACGAAGATCATGACCGCCACGGTGGTCGCCACCCTGCCGAACCTCAACCTCGACCAGAAGGTCACGGTCAAGCAGGAGTACCTGGACTACGTCTACCTCAAGGGGGCGAGCTCGGCCCAGCTCAAGGCGGGCGCCACCCCGACGGTCCGCCAGCTGCTGTACGGGCTGATGCTGCCGTCGGGCTCCGACGCCGCGTACGCCCTCGCCGACACCTTCGGCACCGGCACCACCACGACGGCCCGCACCACGGACTTCATCGCCAAGATGAACGCCAAGGCCAACGAGCTGGGCCTGACCAACACCGTCTACGACTCCTTCGACGGCATCTCGCCGACCGGCCAGAACCTCACCAGCCCGCGCGACCTGGCGAACCTCACTCGTCACGCGATGGCCAACACCCTGTTCCAGACCCTGGTGAAGACCATCACCTACAGCACCGGCGGCACCGCCACCGTCGGCGCCTGGAGCAACACCAACCTGCTGATCCAGCCCCGCCCCACCGGTTACGCCTACCCGGGCGCGATGGGCATCAAGACCGGCTGGACCACCCCCGCCGGCAAGTGCCTCGTCTTCTCGGTCGTCCGCAACGGCAAGACCATCATCGGGGTCCTGCTGAACGACGAGGAGCGGTACATGGACTCCATGGCCCTCTCCGACTGGGCCCTCGGCCCGGCAGCCGGCTCCAAGACCGCCCTCCAGCGCAGCAACACCGACCCGATCCCCGACGTCCTCGACTGACGTCCCTCCCGATGCCGCTGGAAAAGGCCGCGCACCGCGACAACTTCGCACTGTCACGGTGCGCGGCCTCGCGTCCGGGGGACTCGGGCAAGGTGGGTCTCCACCACAGGGCTACGCGGAAAGCTGCTCGGCGAACGCCCGGTACGCCTTCTCGTCGAAGAGGACGAAGCGGACCTCCTCCACCGCGGTGCGGGCGGCCCGGACGGTGTCGACCGCGATGCGGGCGCCGTCGTCCATCGGCCAGCCGTAGATGCCGGTGGAGATGGCCGGGAACGCGACCGTGCGGGCGCCCAGTTCGTCGGCCACCCGCAGGGATTCGCGGTAGCAGGACGCGAGCAGGTGCGAGCGGTCCTCCTCGCGCGACCAGACCGGGCCGACGGTGTGGATGACGTGCTCCGCGGCCAGCCTGCCGGCCGTGGTGGCGACGGCGCGGCCGGTCGGGAGGCCCTTGCCGTAGTGGGAGCGGCGCAGGTCCTCGCAGGCGGCGAGGATTTCGGGGCCGCCGCGGCGGTGGATGGCGCCGTCGACTCCCCCGCCGCCGAGCAGGGAGGAGTTGGCGGCGTTGACGATCGCGTCGGCCTTCTCGGCCGTGATGTCGCCCTGGACGAGGGTGATGCGCACCATCGGTTCACTTCGCCTTTCGCAGGTGCCGCCAGACCGCCTTGGCGGCGTTGTGGCCCGACATGCCGTGGACGCCCGGACCCGGCGGGGTCGCCGAGGAGCAGAGGAAGACCGCCGGGTGGGCGGTGGTGTACGGGGACAGGGTGAGCTTGGGCCGGAGCAGGAGCTGGAGGCCGGAGGCGGCGCCGCAGGCGATGTCCCCGCCGACGTAGTTGGGGTTGCGGGCGGCGAGCTGCGGCGGGCCGGCGGTGGCGCGGGCCAGGACCAGGTCGCGGAAGCCGGGGGCGAAGCGCTCCAGCTGTCGTTCGACGGCTTCGGTGAGGTCGCCGTCCCAGCCCGCGGGGACGTGGCCGTACGCCCAGAAGACGTGCTTGCCCTCGGGGGCCCGGCCGGGGTCGGCCAGGGTGGGCTGGGCGGTGATGAGGAAGGGGTTGCGGGGGGCGCGGCCGCCGGACGCCAGCTGGAGGGCGGCGTCGATGTCGCGGCTGCCCGGGCCGATCTGGACCGTGCCGGCCCGGCGGGGGGCCTCGGCGGTCCAGGGCACCGGTCCGTCCAGGGCGTAGTCCAGCTTGAACACGGAGGCGCCGTACCGGTAGCCGTCGTACGCGCGGCCGAGGCGGGCGATGCGGGCCAGTGCGGTCGGCGAGGTGTCGAACACGTAGGCGCGGGCCGGGGGCAGGTCGTCGAGCCGCTTGACCTCGAAGCCGGTGTGGACGGTGCCGCCGAGGTCGGCCAGGTAGCCGGCGAGGGCGTCGGAGACGGACTGGGAGCCGCCGCGCGGCATCGGCCAGCCGCCGGCGTGCGCGGCGAGGGCGAAGACCAGGCCGACGGCGCCGGTGGCGATGCCGTTCAGCGGGGCGATGACGTGCGCGACGAGTCCGGCGAACAGCGCGCGGGCCCGGTCGTCGCGGAAGCGGCGCAACAGCCAGGTGGAGGGCGGCAGTCCGGCGAGGCCGAACCGGGCCAGGGTGACGGGGTCCCGGGGCAGGGCGGTGGCGGGCAGGGACATGAAGTCCCGGGCCAGGGTGTCCCACTTGCCGAGGAACGGGTCCACCAGGCGCCGGTACGCGCCCGCGTCCCGGGGCCCGAAGGAGGCCGCCGTCTCCGCAACGGAGCGGGAGAGGACGGCGGCCGTGCCGTCGTCGAAGGGGTGCGCCATGGGCAGCGGGGCGTGCAGCCACTCCAGCCCGTACCGCTTCAGCGGCATCGTGTTGAACACCGGTGAGCCGGCGCCGAGCGGGTGCACGGCGGAGCAGGGGTCGTGGCGGAAGCCGGGGAGGGTCAGCTCCTCGGTGCGGGCTCCGCCGCCGATCGTGTCGGCTGCCTCGAAGACGGCCACCGAGTGCCCCCGGCGGGCGAGTTCGACCGCGGCCGTCAGGCCGTTGGGCCCCGCCCCCACCACGACTGCGTCGAGAATCGACGGCACTGACAACAGCTCCTTCGTCCGGCGGCGGCCACTGCCTCCAGCCTAGGCCCTGCGGTCGCGGTCCTGCCCGGTGCGGGCGTCCGCGCCCGCCGGGCGCGGTGGTCAGGCGCCCCGGAGCAGGTCCCGGATGCGGATCGCGGTGGCCTCGTCGCGGCCGACGGCGAAGGGGAGGGCGTTGTCCCGGTCCACCCGGAAGGGGACGCCCTCGACGGTGCTGTGCGCGCCGCCCGCTTCGGTGACCAGCAGCAGTCCGGCGGCGTGGTCCCAGGCGGAGGGCCAGGTGAAGGCCAGGGCGTCCATCTCCCCGCGCGCCACCTTCAGGTACTCCAGGCCGGCCGAACCGCACGGCCGGGCGGCGACGCCGGGTACGTCGAGCCGGGCGAGGCCGCGGCGGTCCTCCTCGGAGGTGTACAGCGGGTGGGCCGTCGCCACGCGCAGTGCGGCGCCGGGCACGGGCGAACCGCTGTGGATCCGGCGGCCGTTGACGTACGCGCCCTGCCCCCGGACGGCGGTGGACATCTCCTCCAGGGCCGGGGCGAAGGTCCAGGAGGCGAGGATCTCGCCGCGCAGGGCGAGCGCGACCAGGGTGCAGAACTCGGGCTCGCCGCCCACGAACTGGCGGGTGCCGTCGACCGGGTCGACGATCCACACGGGCGCGTCGGCGCGCAGCGCCCCGTAGACGTCCGGGTCGGCGTGCACGGCCTCCTCCCCGACCACGACGGAGCCGGGCAGCAGCCGGGTCAGGGAGGCGGTGAGGTGCTCCTCGGCGAGGCGGTCGGCGACGGTCACGAGGTCGTGCGGACCGCTCTTCTGGTCCACCTCGTGCTCGGCGAGCTGCCGGAACCGGGGCATGATCTCGACGGCCGCGGCCTTGCGGACGGCTTCGTCGACAGCGGACGGGTCAAGGGCCGGAAATTCATCGATCATGCCCCCATCACATCACGCCCGGGGGCGGGCCCCGTCGCCGTTGCCGGTCCCCGGCCCGCACGGCGGGGGAACTTCCGGTGAACGGCGACGGGGGGCGCTCAGGTGAGGAGGTCCCGCAGGACGGTGCGCAGGCGGGCCTCGGCCGCCGGTCCGGGGGTGCCGGCGATGCCGGAGCGGAACAGGGAGGAGCCCTCCATGACCATCACGAAGACCTCGGCCCGGGAGCGCGCCCCGGGGGCGGTCAGGCCGGGGCGGAACCGGAGGATGAACTCGGCGACGTGGTCGGTGTAGCGGTCGTAGAAGGCGCGGACGGCCCGTGCGGCCGCCTCGTCGTGCGCGGCCATGGCCCAGACCTCGGTGAACAGCCGGACCAGGGAGAGGTCTTCGTGTTCGCCGAGGACGCTGTCCAGGGCCGCGTCCGGGCCGGCCGCGGTGACGTCGCCGCCGGCCAGGGCGGCGACGCGTTCCAGGGAGGCGGTGAGGATCCGGTCCAGCAGGGCCGCCACGAGGTCGGAGCGGGCCGGGAAGTAGTACTGGAGGTGGCCGAGGCGGACTCCGGCGGCGTCGGCGACCGCGCGCATCGTGAGTTCGGCGCCGCCGGCCGAGCCGAGGATCCGTTCGGCGGCGTCGAGCAGTGCGGTGCGGCGCAGTTCCCCCTTGGGGGTGGGTCCGGCGCTCACGCGGCGTCCGCCGCGGCTCCGGCTCCGGCTCCGGCTCCGGCTCCGGCTCCGGCTCCGGCTCCGGCTCCGAGGTCGACGCGTACGCCGTGGGCGGCGAGGAGCTCGGCGGCCGCGCCGGGGTCGGGGTGCTGTTCGGGGAAGACCACGCCCTCGGGGGCGGGGGCGCCGTCGGCGCCGAGCACCCGCTGGAGGCCGAGGACCGCGCCCACCGCCGTCAGGTGGCTCTGGCCGCGGGGGTCGGTGACGGTCGCGGACCGGCTCCGGCCGCCGTGCTCCACGTCGATGCGCAGGACGGCGGTGCCTCCCTCGCCCGGGGAGTGCAGCAGGGCCCGCCGGGCGGGGGCCCAGCGTTCCCCGCCGGCCCAGCGGAAGAAGCCCGTTCCGCGCAGGGCGAGGAGGGCGCGGGTGGCGGCCGCGGAGCTGAAGCCGATCCGGGTGGCGGCGGTGGCGGTGCCGAGGGTGAGGGGCAGCGTGTACTGCTCGGGGGTGTCGATGCGGGCGACCCTGAGGGGCGCCCCGGCGACGCTGACCGTGCGGGTGTCCGTGAGCGGGGTGGCGAGCCGGCGCCGGCCCGCGTCGACCACCTCGAAGCCGATGCCGAGCCGGTCCATGAACTCCACGGAGTCGGAGCCGGCCCGGTCGGCCATGTCCCAGCGCACGGCGATGTCGACGCGTCCGGCGCCGCCCAGGGCGTCGGCGAGCTGTGCGGCGACGAGGCTGCTCACCCCGCCCATCCAGGCGGAGGACAGCAGGACGGGGGCGGTGGGGCGCAGCAGTGCGGCCACGGTGACGGCCCGCTGGAGCCGGGCCGTCCAGCGGGTGATGTCCACGTAGGGGACGCCGCCCGCGACGGCGGCGCGCAGCACCCGGTCGTCGGGGTCGTTGACGGCGCCGATCACGGCCCGGACGGCGGCCCGGAAGGGTGCGGGGTCGCCGAGGTCCCAGGCGCGTGCCTCGCCGCCCAGTTCGGCGGCGAGTTCGCGGCCCCGCCCGGGGGTGCGGCCGGTCAGCAGGACCGGGTGTCCGGCGGCGGCCGCCATGCGGGCGGTCTCGGCGCCGACGGTGCCGTATCCGCCGGTGATCAGGACGGGTCCGGCCGGATCGTGCAGCAGTTCATCGCTCATGGAACAGATTATAGGTCGAACGACCTAAAACGTGGAACCGGTTCCGTGCGGTGTCTTCTCCCAGGTGAACCGGGAGAAGACCAGCTGGTGCACCGCCCGCCAGGCCGCCCACCACCAGAGCACCGAGGAGAGCGGTGCGAGCAGTGCGTGCCACGGGGCACCCAGGCCCGCGCGCCGCGCCGCGGTGAAGGTGATCGCGGTCCAGGCGAGGGCCGAGAGGGCCTGTGCGGCCACGCAGGGCAGCAGCAGGCCGGCTCCGGCGGGCGACCAGGAGAGGCCGCAGAGGCCGATCAGGGTCAGGACGGCCAGCAGCGGCTGGACGAAGGAGGTCACCGCGGCGCCCGCGACGATGCCGAGCAGCGTGAGCAGGCCCCGGACGCCGAACCGGCGCACGGTCCGGCGGGGGTGGCGGGTGTGAACGACCGTCGTCAGGAGGAACCCCTTGAACCACCGGGTGCGCTGGCGGACGTAGGGGCGGACGGCGCCGAGCGCCTCCTCCCAGGTGACGGATCCGATCGTCTCGGTGCGGTGGCCCAGGGCGGCGCAGCGCATGCCGAGGTCGGCGTCCTCGGTGACGTTCCAGGCGTCCCAGCCGCCGAGGGCGCGCAGGGTGGCGGTGCGGAAGTGGTTGCTGGTCCCGCCGAGCGGGACCGGCATCCCCAGCCGCACCATTCCGGGCAGCTCCAGGGTGAAGCGCAGGGCGTACTCCATGGCGAACTGCCGGGTCAGCCAGTTCCCGTCGGCGTTGTGGAAGAGCAGCTGGGCCTGTACGCAGGCCAGGCGTTCGCCACGGGCCGCGAACCGGGCCGCCACGCGGCGCAGTTGGCCGGGGTCGGGCCGGTCCTCGGCGTCGAAGACCACCAGCAGTTCGCCGCGGGCCAGCAGCAGGCCCAGGTTCACCGAGCGGGGCTTGGTCTGCGGCGCGCCGGGCGGGAGGCAGACCAGCCGGACGAACGGGGGCGGGTCCGCGGCCAGCACGGCCCGGGCGGTGCCGGGGTCGTGCCGCTCCACCAGGACCAGTACCTCCAGCCGGTCCGGCGGGTAGTCCAGGGCGGCCAGGTGCCGGACCAGGCCGCCGATCACCCCGGCCTCCTCGTACGCGGGCACCAGCACGGTGTAGAACGGGAGCTCCGCGTCCGGCACCGGTACGTCCTCCGCCCGCGCGGGGCGGCCGCCGCGCGGCAGGCCGGCCACTGTCACGACCACGTGCAGCAGGCTGTACGCCGTCACGATCGCGGTGAGCAGGGCGAGCACGGCCATGGGGGCGGCCGCCAGCCCCGCGAGGGCGGCGGCGCCGGCGGCGGCCAGGGCGGCGAGCTGCCAGCGGGCGAAACCGGACTTCGCCGCCAGCTCCGGGTACCGGCGGCCGAAGCCGTCGGCCATCAGGCCGGCCACAGCCGCCGCCCGTTCCCGCAGGATCCGGTCCTGCTCCCCCGCTCCGGCCCGTGCCAGCTCCCCGGCCACGTCCGTGCCGACGGTCTCCGCCATGCCGTCCCTCCCCTCGTCCGCCCTCGACTTCCGGTCCGATGATCGTCCGTGGCGGCCGGGGCGCGGCACCGAGGGTCCCCGGGAGCCCGGGGCCGGTCGTCAGCGACGCGTATGGACTGCGGCGGTCGCCGTCAAGGTCCCGTCAGGGGGGCCGCTTCCGGGCTCCGGTGCGGGGATGGTTCTGGAGTGCCGTCCCGGACCGCCTCCCCGCGCCCGGGACGCCGCCTTCCGTCCACGGCACCCTCCGAGGAGAGCCCCATGTGCCTGTTCCAGTACGACGACGACCCCGAGCCCGAGGAACCCGTCCCGGCCGGACTCCTCCACGTCCCCGTCCGGCCGGGAACAGCGGAGGTGGTGGTGCGCATGTTCCGGACCCCGCTGGGCGCCCGTACCGCGGTCGGGTTCACCGGCCCGGACCTGCTGGCCGCCACGCTCGGCGCCGAGCAGCCGTGGATCCGGCTCTCCGCCTCCGCGCTCCGGGCGCTGGCCGAGCCCCTCGGGGTGGGCCTGCTCACCGTCGACCCGGTGCTGACCGCTCCCGCCGTCACCGGCTCCGGCCCGGCCGGCGCCCCGGGCTCCCCCCGCCCCGGTACCCGTCCCGCCCCGGCCGCGCGGCGGACCTCCCCGGCCTCGGCCGCCTGAGCGGGGGGACGACACGATGACCACGTCGGTCGTGCCCGAGCCGGAGTCCGGAACGACGGACGACCTCCGCGTCTGGCCCGCGTCCACCGGCCGGCTCGCGCACGGCGGCCTGACGGTCGCCGGGGTGGAGCTCGCCGAGGTCGCGGAGCGGTTCGGGACCCCGGTGTACGTGCTGGACGAGGGGGAGGTGCGCGGGCGCTGCCGGACGTACCGGGACGCGTTCCCCGACGCCGACGTCCTCTACGCGGCCAAGGCCTTCCTGTCCCGCGCGATGGTGCGCTGGGTGCAGGAGGAGGGGCTGGGCCTGGACGTCTGCTCGGCGGGAGAGCTGGAGCTGGCCGTGACGGCCGGGTTCCCGCCCGAGCGGATCGTGCTCCACGGCAACGCCAAATCGCCCCGGGACCTCGGCTCGGCGCTGCGCCTGGGCGTCGGACGGATCGTGATCGACGGTCCGTCGGAGATCGCCCGCATCGCCGCCGCCGTCGGCCCGGACGACCGCCAGAAGGTGATGGTGCGGGTGGTCCCGGGCGTCTCCGCGGGGGGCCACGACAAGATCCGCACGGGCACGGACGGGCAGAAGTTCGGGCTGTCCCTGACGGACGGTTCCGCGCTGCGCGCCGTGGCCCGCGTACTGGCCCAGCCGCAGCTGGAACTCACCGGGCTGCACTGCCACATCGGCTCCCAGATCACCGAGGCGGAGCCCTACCTCACGGCGCTGCGCCGGATGGTCGCCCTGCTGGCCCGGATCCGCGACGAGCACGGCCGCGTGCTGCCCGAGCTCGACATGGGGGGCGGTCACGGCATCGCCTACCGTCCGGGCGAACCCGCCCTCGACGTGCCGGCGCTCGCCCGGCGGCTGCGGAGCGGGCTGGCCGAGGCCTGCGCCGCCGCCGGGCTGCCCGTCCCGCGCCTGGCCGTCGAACCGGGCCGGGCCGTCGTCGGCCCGGCCGCGGTGGCCGTGTACCGGGTCCTGGCCGTCAAGCACACCGGGGACACGCTGTTCGTCGCCGTCGACGGCGGGATGAGCGACAACCCCCGGCCCGCCCTGTACGGGGTCCGGTACGCGCCCCGGCTGATCGGCCGGGCCGGGGCGGCCGCTCCGCGTCCGGCGACGGTCGTCGGCCGGCACTGCGAGGCCGGGGACGTGCTCGCGGCCGGGGTGGAACTGCCCGGGGACGTCCGGCCCGGGGACCTGGTCGCCGTGCCGGTGGCGGGGGCGTACCAGCTGTCCATGGCGTCCGGCTACAACATGGTCGGCAGGCCCCCGGTGGTCGCCGTGCACGAGGGCACCACCAGGCTCCTCGTGCGCCGCGAAACCCTCGCGGACCTGCGCCGCCGGGACGTCGGCGCGTAGGGAGGGCCGGCCGGCGCCCCGCGGGGGGCGGGGTGCCGGCCTGGTCCCCGACGGACCGTCCGCTCCAGTGGCGTCCGCCGGGGGTGTCAGCCGGCGGTGTCAGCCGGCGGTGTCAGCCGGCGGTGTCAGCCGGCGTGCACGTGCGGGCGGCGGGCCCGGTCCGGTTCGGCCTCGCGGATCACCTCGCGCGTGACGGGGGCGATCTCGCCGACGCCGAAGAGGAAGAACCGCAGGAAGTTGGTCAGCGGGTTGCCCTCGGTCCACTCGAAGTAGATGTGGGGGCGCTGGCCGGTCTCGTCCCGTACGTGCAGCAGCAGGGCCGCCAGGGCGTTCGGAACGGACGAGGACTCCAGGGTCAGGACGCGGTACCGGTCGTGCATCACCTCGCCCCTGACCGTCACACCGGCCTCGAACTCCGACGGGTCGAGGACGGTGACCTCGACGAAGAGGAAGTCGTCGCCGGCCGGGACGTCGTTGTCGGCGCGTATCTGGTCGATCTTCTCCCGGTACTCGGCCTTGTCCCGCTGGTCCGGTTCGTTGGCGATGAAGCGGATGGTGCGGGTGGCGGTGTCCCTGATGAATCGTTCCGCCATGTCGTCGAACCCGACGTCGGTGACGCGCAGCTCGAAGACGCGGGCGAGCCGCGACAGCAGGGAGAGGGCCATGATCCCGGCGATGAAGCAGGCGCCGATCTTCACGCCGTCGGGACGCTCGACCACGTTGACGGCCGTGGTGTAGACGAACACGGCGGAAATGAGTCCGAAGCCGATGGTCCAGCCGCGTTCCCGGGCCCGGCGCGCGGCGATGGTGACGGCGATGGCCGCCGAGGTGATCAGGACGAGCACACCGGTGGCGTACGCGCCGCCCTGCGCGTCCACGTCGGCGTCGAAGATCCACGTGACCAGGAAGGCGATGAGGGTGAAGACGATCACCATGGGGCGCAGGGCGCGGGCCCAGTGCGGGGCCATGCCGTAGCGGGGCAGGTAGCGGGGCATCAGGTTGAGCAGGCCGGCCATGGCCGAGGAGCCCGCGAACCACAGGATGAGGATGGTCGACACGTCGTAGACCGTGCCGAAGACGGAGCCGAGGTGCTCGTGGGCGAGGTAGGCCAGGGCCCGGCCGTTGGCCTCGCCGCCCGGCTTGAACTCGTCCGCCGGGATGAGCAGGGTGGTGATGAAGCTGGAGCAGATCAGGAAGACGCTCATGATCACCGCGGCGGTGGTGAGCAGCTTCTTCGTGCCCTTGATCCGGCCGGCGGGCCGGTGCGGGTCGTCGCCCGGCTCGCCCTGTACGTGGGGCATGACCGCGACACCGGTCTCGAAGCCGGACAGGCCGAGGGCCAGCTTCGGGAAGACGACCAGGGCGATGGCGACCATCATGAAGGGGTTGCCGTGCTCGGTGGTGAGCGCGCTGCTCCAGTCCGTGACCACGTGCGGTTCGGTGGCCACCTGCCACAGGCCGACCGCCACCACGACCGCGTTGAGCAGCAGGTAGGAGACGACGAGGGCGACGGCCAGCCCGATGGCCTCGCTGAAGCCCTTGAGGAAGACCGCGCCGAGCAGGGCGATCAGGATCAGGGTGATCAGCACCTCGTGCCCGTGCAGGGTGCTGGTCAGGTGCGGGTTCTCCACCATGTGGGCCGTGGCGTCGGCGGCCGACAGCGTGATGGTGATCAGGAAGTCCGTGGCCGCGAACCCGAGGAGGGTCAGGACGAACAGCTTCCCCTTCCAGAACGACAGCAGCCGCTCCAGCATGGCGATGGAGCCCTCGCCGTGCGGGCTCTCCTGCGCCACGCGCCGGTAGACCGGCAGCGCCCCGAACAGCGTCAGCAGCACCAGCACGATCGTCGCGACCGGTGACAGCAGCCCGGCCGCGAGCGCCGCGATGCCGGGCTGGTACCCGAGGGTGGAGAAGTAGTCCAGACCGGTCAGGCACATCACCCGGTACCAGGGCTTGCCCTCGTGTGCGGTGTCGGGGTGCTGCTGCTGTTTGTGGCGACGGTCGGTCAAGCCTTCCAGCAGCCACGCGCGCAGGCGCGGCATGCGGGCAGGGGTGGCCATGGCGGGCGCTCCTGTCGTACGGCACGGATCGAGCCGTCGGCGTCGACGGCTGAGTCAGCGTACGCAGCGCGAACCCGGTCAATCGGCTTATATGCCTCCCTGCCGAAATCCTGACGCGGCCTTAACGCGGCAGCGCTCCCGGGTCAGTCGTGGGCCGGGCCCTCCAGGTTCTTCGTGAACCACTGGAGGGCGTCCGGGACCATCTTCCTGAAGTCCGAGGTGAGGTGCTTGCCGCCGGGCTGCTCGTAGTACTCGATGGCGACCGGCGGGACCGCCTTGGCCATCCAGCTCTTGACCACGCGCTGCTCGTACGGGTCCGCGCCGCCGGCCGTGACCAGCATCTTCACGTCGGCCTTGCCCTGGGTGACCAGCTGGTCGGGGTTGTTGGCCGCCTTCTCCGTGTCGTGCCCCTGCCACAGGCGCGAGTCCGGGATGAAGTAGCCGTCGATCGGCACCGCGGCCTTGTAGACGTCCGGGTACTGGAGGGCGAGCTTGGCGCTGCAGAACCCGCCCGTGGAGGCGCCCATGACGCCCCAGCTGTCGCGGCCCTTCAGGGTGCGGAAGTTGGCCCGGACCCAGGCAGGGACGTCCTGGGCCATCCACGTCGCCATCTTGGGCTGGCCGGGGATGTCCGAACAGTCCAGGGCCTTCTTCTCGTCGGCGCTGAAGTTCTGCACCGGCATGACCATGATGAACGGATGCGACTTGCCCTCCTTGGCCAGCCGCTCCGCCACTTCCGGGATCGGCAGCTCGCTGCCGGCCCAGGTGTTGTAGCCGTTGCTCTGGCCGCCCGCGAAGAGGGTCAGCACGGGGAAGCCGGTCTTGGCGTACTTGGGGTCGTGGTACTCGGGAGGAAGCCAGACCCACACCTGACCCGTCACACCGGACTTCGGGCCGGCCACCTTGGTCGTCGTGACCGGGCCGACGGCGGTCTCCCGGGCCTTGGTCATGGCGGCGGCCGGACCCGTCGGCATCAGCACCTTCCCGGCAGGAGGGGCGGAAGGGGACGCGGCGGCCGGTGCGTCCGTCGCCACCGGGGCCTTCGCCTTCCCGCTCTTGGTGTTCCCGCAGCCCGTGAGCCCCACGGCCAGGGCCAGGACGGCGGCTCCGGTGACGACGGCACGGGAACGGGAGGGCTGACTGAGCACGGCGGGGACTCTCCAAGCAATGACGCGCCCGGTCCGGCGGAACCGCGCCTCCGGCGGCCCTGTGACCTGGGCCGCGATGGGCAGGTTGCGTCTGCCGTGGCATCTTAGCCTGATCCGATCAAGTGATCGGACGGCGGCGCGGGCCCCCTGCCGGACCGCTACCGGGCGGTGTCCTCCGGGAGGAGGACGCGGAGATCGTCCAGCGTCGCCTCGCGGCCGCCCCGTTCGAGGGCGGCGATACGGCGGGCGTGGGCGCTCTTCACCTCGTCGAAGAGCTTCCTGATCTCGCGGGCGTTGCCCTGGGCGAACCGCTCGGGCTCGGCGGCGATCCGGGCGCGGACCGCCGCGAGGGTGGCGTCCGGGATCTCGAAGCCGGAGCGCCCCGCGTGGTGGGCCAGGATCGTGAGCAGCTCGTCGGGGCTGTAGGCGGGGAAGCCGATGGTGGCCGAGAACCGTGAGGCCAGGCCGGGGTTGACGTCGAGGAAGGCCGTCATCTCGTCGGTGTAGCCGGCGGCGATCACGACGACCTCGTCCCGGTGGTCCTCCATCAGCTTGACCAGGGTGTCGACCGCCTCCTGGCCGAAGTCGGCCCCCGATCCGCCCGGGCGGGACAGGGTGTACGCCTCGTCGATGAACAGGACGCCGCCGCGGGCGCGTTCGAACTGCTCGGCGGTCTGGAGGGCGGTGCTCCCGACGAACCGGCCGACCAGGGCGCTGCGGGACACCTCGACCACCTGGCCGCGGGCCAGGACGCCGAGGGCGGCGAGCAGGGAGCCGTACAGACGGGCGACGGTGGTCTTGCCGGTGCCGGGCGGGCCGGAGAAGATCAGGTGGCTCGGCATCGGGTCGGCGGGCAGGCCGGCCTCCCGGCGCCGCCGCGTGGTGACGATGAGGTCGGTCAGGCCGCGGATCTCCTTCTTGATGTCCTCCAGCCCGACCATGCCCGAGAGCTCGCCGAGGATCGTCTCCAACTGCCCGGTGTCCCTGGCCTCGTCGAACCGTGCGCCCAGGCCGCGGTCGACGACCCCGTCCAGGTCGTCGGGCAGGAGCAGGACGAGTTCGTCGGCCGTCGGGGTGTCCACGCGGTCGGCCAGTCTGAGCGCCTGCTGTTCCAGTGCGGCCTCGAAGATCCTCCGGGCCTCCCGCCCGTTGCCGAAGCTCTCGGTCCGCCGGGCCCGGCGGAAGTGGGCGGCCAGCGCGGCCCGGGCCGGTTCGGCGAGGACGAAGCCGTACTGGCCGGCCAGCCGTTCGAAGATGCCGACCAGCTCGTCCGGGCTGTAGTCCTCGAACTCGATGGTCCGGGAGATCCGCGACTGCAGCCCGGGGTTGGCGGACAGGAACTCGCGCATCTCGGCGGAGTAGCCCGCGAAGACGACGACGACCTCGTCCCGGTGGTCCTCCATCAGCTTGACCAGGGTGTCGATCGCCTCCTGGCCGAAGTCGGCCCCGGTGCCGAACCGGCGGGAGAGCGTGTACGCCTCGTCGACGAACAGCACGCCGCCGCGGGCCCGCTCGAAGACCGCGGTGGTCATCGCGGTCGTCTCGCCGAGGTGCGAGCCGACCAGGTCCGCGCGGGAGACCTCGGTGAAGCGGCCGCCGGCGGCCACGCCCAGCGCGGTCAGCAGTCGTCCGTAGACGCGCGCGACGGTGGTCTTGCCGGTGCCGGGGGACCCCGAGAAGACCATGTGCCGGCCGATCACCGGGCCTTCGGGCAGCCCCGCCGCCCGGCGCTGCTCGGCGATCCGCAGGAAGGTGACCAGTTTGCGGATCTCGTCCTTGACCTCCCGCAGCCCCACCATGGCGTCCAGTTCGGCGAGGAGGCCGTCCACCTCCCCGGCCGTCACGGGCGCCTCCGCCCGGGCGGGCTCGGCCCGTGCGGGCGCCGCGGCCGACGGCTCCGGGGAGGAGGCGGCCGGGGCCTGCGCCGGCCCGGCCTCCGCCTCGGGCACGACGCCGAGACGGTCCTCCGCCCCGTTGCCGTGCGCGATCAGCTGGCGGATCTCGACGTGGGAGCCGTGCGTGGTGAAGATCCCCGGGCCGGCGGTGTCGCTGACCTCGCAGCCCTGGAGCACCACCCGGGCTCCGGCGTCGACGGCGACGCCGGCCCGGCCGCTGCCCGCCACCACGGTCCCGTCCATGGTCAGGGATCCGTCGGCGGTGACGCCCACGCCGACGTCGGACTCCGAGATCCTCCCCCTGACCAGGGCCGTCCTGCCGCCGTCACCGGCCAGGACCCCGTGCGCCCCGGCCCGTACGACCTCGCAGTCGGTGAGGGTGGCGGTCGCCCGCTCGTCGGCCGAGGACCCGTGCCGCTCGGCGTCCCTGACGGTCATCCGGGCGGCGGTCAGCACGCCGCCGGTCGTGCACCAGACGCCGTCGACCCCCGCGTCCGCGACGAGCAGGCCGTGGACGTCGGCCCGCCCGCTGTCGCGGACCACCAGGCCGCACTGGGTGGAACGGTGGATCTCGCCGTCGCGGACGGCGGTCTGCGCGTGGTCCCGGACCAGGATCCCCGCATGCCCGGTCTCCTCGACCCGGCACTGCTCGATCAGCGCGTTCACGCCCGAGGCCACGAGGATGCCGTGCTCCGCGGCGCCCCGCACCAGGGTGCCGCGGACGCTGACCCGGCTGCCGTCCCGCAGTGCGATCCCGCAGAGCGGGGAACCGAGCACCTCGCTCCCGTCGACCAGGCCGGCGGCGTCGGAGTAGACGACGGCCCCCTCCCGCACGGTGCTGCCCTGGAGGAAGAGCTCGGACCCGCCCCAGGCACTGACGGCGTTGCCGGACTTGGCGAGGAACTCGCAGTCCTCCACCACCGCGGTGCCGCCCACCACGTTCAGCGCCCGCCCGGTCTCGTGCCAGTTCCGCAGGACCAGGCCGCGCAGCGTCATGTGGCCTTCCACCTGGAAGTTGTACGCGGCAGCGCCGTCGATGACGACCGATCCGCGGCCGCCGAGCGCGTTGACGGCGACCGTGCCCCAGCAGCGGAGCCCATCGGTCCGGTAGTGGCCCGGCGCGACGTCGATCAGGACCGGTCCCGGCGGCCTGGGGAACTCGAGCGCGTCGAGGATCGTGGGCAGGCCCCTCGGGTCCGTCTGCGACACCAGCAACCTGAACATCTGCCCCCCATCCACCGCGCCGGCGCGCGGCCCTGATCGTATGTCAGGAGCCGGGGCGGCCGCGCCGAGCGTCCCGTACGGGGCGATCAGAGGCGTACGACGACCCAGGCCGAGGTCAGCACCTTCTCGCCCCCGCACAGGACCTCCAGCGCCACCTTCACCCGGCGGTCCGGGAGTTTCGCCGCCACGGTGGCGCGCACGTCGAGCACCGCGCCCACGCCGTCGTCGGGGACCGGCACCGGCTTCGTGAAACGGGCGAAGGACTCGAGCGGGGCGCCCGGGTCCCCGGCCCAGTCGGCCGCCAGGGCGACCGCCTTCGCCAGGCTCAGCATCCCGTGGGCGACGGCCATGGGGAAGCCGGCCGCCCGGGCCGCACCGTCGTCGAGGTGGATCGGGTTGAGGTCCCCCGAGGCGGCCGCGTACCGGCGGAGGTCGTCCCGGGTGATCGTGCAGGTGCGCGGTGGCAGGGCGGTGCCCTCCGCGACCGCGGTGTGGTCCGGCCTCCCCGGGGGACGTGGTGCGGTGCTGCCGGTCACTCCGGCTCCTCCGGATCCTTGGCGACGACGGTCATGCGGGTCTCCGCGATCTGCTCGCCGGCCTCGTCGCGCACCTCCGCGCGCATCCGCAGGACGTCGCTGTCGCGCAGCCGGCCGACCGCGTCGAGATGGGCGGTGACGGCCAGCCGGTCGCCGGCCCGCACCGGGCGGAGCTGGACGATCCGCTGGTCGGCGTGGACCAGGTGGGCCGATGCCAGGCCGAGTTCGGGGCTCCGCAGCAGCCGGGTGCAGCTGTCGTGCGCGACCCGGAACACGAAGGTCGGCGGGGCGATGACGTCCGGGTACCCCAGCGCCCGTGCCGCCCCGGGGTCTCGGTGCACGGGGCTGTGCGCGCCGACCGCCTCGGCGAACGCCCGGATCGCGGCGCGGTCGACCTCGTGGAGGGCGTCCGGCCGGTACGAGGTGCCGGCGAGGGAGGCGTCGACCGGCATCAGCGGCTCCCGGGGGCGTCGGCGTACGAGGGCACGGGGATCGGGGTCGCGGCCCGCTCCCAGGCGTCGCGCCAGGCACCGGCGCGCTCGGACGGACCGCCGGACGCGGCCGCGTCCGCGGGGGTGACCGGGGCGTGCTCCCCGGCCCATCCGGTGACCGGCCGGATGCCGTGCAGGGCGTTGACGCACCACACCTCCAGGCCGGCCAGTTCCGCGGGGCGGACGCGGCGCCGGCGCACGGGTACGCCCAGCTCCGCCGCCCGGGCCAGCGCCCAGTCGCGGGTGACGCCCGGGAGGACGGGCAGGTCGGGGTCCACGATGCAGAGCGTGTCGTCCTCCCACCACAGCAGGCTGGAGGCGGCCCCTTCGAGCACCAGCCCGTCCGCCCCCGTGAGCAGCGCCTCGTCGGCGCCGGCGGCGGCCGCCTCGGTCCGCAGCCGGGCGAGTTCGCCCAGGTCGGGGCCCTTCCGGCGGGGCGTGCGCCGGGGGTCGGGCCGGCCCGGCACCCAGACGCGCACCTCCGTGGTCCGGGCGGGCGCGGGCCGGACCCGGATGCGCAGCCGCAGGTCCCCGGCCGAGTCGGCCAGTTCCACGCGGGGGAACCACTCCCCCGTGGCGGGGATCCGGGCCATCGCCTCCTCCCAGAAGACGCCCACGTCGGGGCCGCCCGCCTCGGCGACGGCCGCCGTGAACCGCTCCCGGTGCCGGTGCAGTGCGCGCGCCCTTCCGTCGCGCACCAGCCAGGAGTCGGCGGCGACCGGGACCGCCCCCCGGGCGGGCGGCAGCTCCAGCAGCGCGCCGCTGATTCCCATGCCGTAGAGCCGCTCGGTCATCGGGCCGACCCCGCCTGCGAGACGCGGTCGGGGAACGACGCCCCCAGCAGGCGCAGCAGCGGAGTAGCCTTCACGGCCGTCTCCTCGTACTCCTCGGCGGGGTCCGACAGGGCGGTGATGGCCCCGCCCACGCCGTACCGGACGCGGTCGGCGGTGACGACGGCGGTGCGGATGGCGATGCTGAGGTCGGTGGCGCCGGAGAGGGAGAAGTAGCCGATGGCTCCGGAGTAGACGCCGCGCGGCCCCTCCTCCAGCCGGTCCATGATCTGCATCGTGCGGACCTTGGGCGCGCCGGTCATCGAGCCGCCGGGGAAGGCGGCGCGCACGCAGTCGACGGCGCTCTTCTCCGGGCGGAGCCGGGCCCGTACGGTGCTCACCAGCTGGTGGACCGTGGCGTACGTCTCGACGTCGAAGATCTTGTGGACCTGGACGGAGCCCGCCTCCGCGCACCGCGCGAGGTCGTTGCGCACCAGGTCGACGATCATGAGGTTCTCGGCGCGGTCCTTCTCGCTGTTCAGCAGGTCTTCCACGAGCAGCCGGTCCTCGGCCGGTGTGGCGCCGCGCGGCCGGGTGCCCTTGATCGGCTTGGATTCGGCGAGGCCGGTCCGGTCGACGCGCAGGAAGCGCTCGGGCGAGGTGCTCAGGACGGAGAGCCCGTCGAAGCGGAGCAGCGCGCCGAAGGGGGCGGGGCTGATCCGGCGCAGGAACCGGTAGCTCGCCCAGGGGTCCACCGCGCCCCGGGCTTCCATCATGTTGGTGAGGCAGACCTCGTAGGTCTCGCCGACGTGGATGGCCTCGTGGCACTCCGCGATGAGCTCCAGGTAGCGGTCGTGGCCGTGGCGCAGCTCGACGGGCAGCTCGGTCCCGGGCGCGAGGGGGTCCCCGTCGGCGGCGGCCGGTTCCTCGTGGGCCAGTTCCGCGAGGCGGGCGGCCGTCGCGTCGAGCCAGGCGCGGGCGGCGCCGGGGTCGTCGGCGGGTGCCAGCGCCAGGAGGTGGGTGGTGTCGGTGGCGTGGTCGAAGACCACGGCGCGGTCGGCGAAGACCATCGCCGCGTCGGGGTCGGGGGAGGTGTGGGCCGCTTCCCCGCCGCATTCGGCCTTGAGCTCGTAGCCCAGGTAGCCGACCCATCCCAGGGCGAAGTCGAAGGGCAGGCCGGGGACGTCCGTCTCGGTGGCGCGCAGGTCCTGGTCGAGCCAGTCGAGGAACGGCGAGTTGTGCACCTCGGTCTCGCCGTGCGCGTGCTCCACGGTGACGGTGCACTGCTGGACGTCGGCGAGCGCGACGCGGGAGAGGGGACCTGAGGCGTCGCCGAGCACCGAGAACCGGCCGGCGTCGCCGTCGGCCCGGCTGCTGTCGAGCCAGAAGGCGTACGGGGTGCCGCGGAAGAGGGTGTCGAAGGTGTTCTCCGGGTCCCAGCGGGTGGGCAGCCGCTCGTGGTGGACGCGCAGCGACCGGACGGGGCCGGCTGCGGGCCGGGCGGCGGGGGCCGGGGCGGGGCGGCTGGCCGGGCGGCCGGGGGTGCCGTTGTGCGCCTCGGCGAGCCGGAAGAAGTTGGCCAGGAGTTCGTGCCCGTGCTCCGTGCAGATGGACTCGGGATGGAACTGCACGCCCCAGTAAGGGCGGTGACGGTGCTTCAGGCCCATCAGGACGCCGTCGGACGTCCACGCCGTCGCCTCGAAGTCCTCGGTGAGCGCCGAGACGGCCAGGGAGTGGTAGCGGACCACCTCGAACGGTGAGGGCAGCCCGGTGAACAGGCCCGTGTTCATGTGGTGGACGGGCGAGGGCCGGCCGTGGCGCTCCTCGGGGGCGAGTCCCACCCGGCCGCCGTGCAGATGGGCGAGGGCCTCGTGGCCGAGGCACACTCCGAGCAGCGGGACGGTGCCGTGGCGCATGATCTCGGCGCCGATTCCGAGGTCGGACTTCCGCTCCGGAGTGCCGGGTCCGGGCGAGACGATGACATTGTCGAAGTCACCGAGATGTTTCAGCCGCCACGCGGGGTCGTCATTGTAGATGACGGTCGGTTGGTCCCCCGTGACCTCCGTGACGTAATGCGCCAGGTTATAGGTGAAGGAGTCATAGTTGTCCACGATCAACGTGCGCATGGATGAGCCCGCTCTCCAATGAATGGGGGGTCGGCGCAGCACCTCGTTCCTGCACGTAGGGCGCTACGAAAGGCCGTTCAGGCATGGGTTCCGTCGATGTCCGGGGGCGTCCGGGCCGCGGCAGCGCCGGCCACGATGTCACGTTGGCCGGAAAAGGCTCATGACGGGATTTCAGACATCGCCGATCTCGGACAGCCCGACGCTAAGAGCCGGAAGAGAGCAATGGCCATGCCACCTTGGTGACATCCGAATCTGTTTTGCGCGCTCCTGGCCAGTGCGTAACGTTGATCTACGTCGAATGACTCGAACCATTCTTGGAGTGGTGATGTTCACGGGGAATGTACGGGCCGACCGCGGCCACTGGGTCGACGGGACACTGCTGGGCGGGGATCCGTCCGGTATCTGTCTCGTTCTCGACCGGGAGATCGACCGGGAGTCGCTGCGGAGGTCCGTGCTCGAACGGCAGGAGCGGCTCGCCAGTGCCGGACTGCGCCCCGGCGGCACCGCGGCCGTGCAGTTACCGCCCTCCTTCGAGTACGTGGCGCAGGCACTGGCCGTATGGCGGCTCGGCGCCCAGCTGATCGTCCTGGACCACCGGCTGACGGAGCCCGAGACGGCCCGCGCCGTCGGCCTCACCCACCCCCAGCTCCTCGTGTCCACCCGGACGCCGGCGTCCCCGATGCGCGGCTTCCACACCGTCGAACCCGAGCTCACGGTCCTCCCGGACGGCAGGCCGGCCCCGGGCGAACACGTCCTGGTCCAGCTGAGCTCCGGCTCCACCGGCCCCTCGAAGCTCATCGGCCGCACGGCCGCCGGCCTGGTGGCCGAACTGCGCAGCTACGCGCGGATCGAGGGCATGCCCCGGGCCGCCGAACAGGTGGTGGTCCTGGGCTCCCTCTCCCACACCTGGGGCCTGGTCGGCGGCCTGCTGCACGCCCTGCACGTCGGCGCCCGCGCGGTCCTGCCCGCGAAGACCTCGGTACGGGGGATCCTCGACACCGTCCGGTCGGCGCCCGTGCCCACCGCGCTGCTGGGAGTACCCGCACAGGTGGCGCTGCTGGCCGCGCTCCCCGAGCCGCCGCCGCTGCCCCGGCTGGTCCGCATGATGACCGCGGGCGGACGCACCCCGGAGGCGGTGGCGCGGTCCTTCACCGAGCGGTACGCGGTGCCGCTCAGCCAGATCTACGGGATGACCGAGACCGGCATCATCACGGCGGACATGACCGGCGAGCACCACCCCTCGGTGGGCACGCCCGCCCCGGGCGTGCGGGTCCGGGTGGCGGACGGCGAGCTCCAGGTCGCCCTGGAGCACTCCCCCTACCTCGCCGGGGACGTGCCGGACCGCTTCGCCGACGGCTGGCTGCGCACGCACGACGCCGGCGAGATCGACCCGGACAGCGGCCGGGTGACCGTACGGGGCCGGCTCGACTCCCAGATCTCCGTGCGCGGCCTGAAGGTGGACCTCACCGAGGTGGAGGAGTTCCTGGCCGGCCTGCCCTCCGTGGCCGAGGCCGTCGTGCTGTACGGCGACGGCATCGACGCCTACGTGACACCCGCGCCCGGCGCCGGGCTGGACGAGATCCGGGACCGGCTGACCGGTGAACTGGCGGCGTTCAAGCACCCGCGCCGCTGGTACCTGCTGCCCGAGTTCCCCCGGACCGCGACGGGCAAGCCCCGCCGTGACCCGGAGGTGCTGCGGGCCGCGGCACCGGCCCCTGCACCGGCGTGAGCACCTCGACCCGTACCCCGGCGGCGTCCGGGCCGGCCGCGACGGCCAGCACGAACCCCTCGGGCGGATCCGGCAGCGCGGTACGCATCCCCCGCCCGGCGGGGACCGGCAGCAGCTCGGTTCCCGGCACGGCGCCGAGCCGGACCGGACGGCGCGTACCTCCCCGGGACAACCCCGTTCCCAGCGCCTTGCCGACGGCCTCCTTCTGGGTCCACAGCCCGAGGAAGGCGGCCGGCTGCTCCTCCTGCGGGCGGGCCGCGACCCAGCGGCTCTCCGCCGTGGTGAACCAGCGCCGTGCCAGGGCCGCCGCGGGCAGCGGCCGCAGCCGCTCCACGTCCACGCCGACCGCGCCCACCCGGCTGACCGCGACGGCGGACAGACCCGGCACGTGACTCACGCTGGCGTGCAGTCCGGCGGCGGCGCCGCCGAGCCGGGGCCGCCCGGACGGTTCGCGCTCCACCAGGACCTCGTCCGGGGCGACCGCGAGCAGTTCGGCCGCCGCCGCCCGCAGCAGCGAGGCGCCGTCCGGATGCCGTTCGGCGGTCCGCACCAGCCGGACCACCAGGCCGCCCCCGTCCGCCGTCCCCACCCCACCGACCTCCCCGATTCCCCGGCCGCCCCGCGACGGCCGGTCCGACCGATGTCCCCGATGTCCCCGACGTATCCGGAGTGACCACATGAGCAGCACCACCACAGGAGAGTTCCTCCTGGCCACCCTGCGCGACCTGAACTACGAGGTCGACGGCGTCACCGACGCCACTCCGCTCGGCGACGGCGGTCTGGAGCTGGAGTCTCTCACGCTCGCCGAACTCGCCATGCAGGTCGAGCAGGAGTACGGCGTGGAGATCGGCGACGAGGAGCTGGAGGGGCTGCGCGGGCTGGACTTCGGCCGGTTCGCCGCCCTGGTCTCCGAGCGCGCCGACCGGGCCGTCGGCGGGCGGGCCCGGTGACCACGCATCCGCAGCCCGCGCTGACCCGGGCCGACCTGGTCGCGATCCTGGCCGCGTACGGGGAACGGCAGCCCGGCGACGTCGCCGACCGGGTCGACTCCCTGGAGCTGGCCTGGGTCATCCACTCCGTCGAGGAGCGCTTCGGGACGGAACTCGACCTGGACGAGGACGCCCTCGCCCGGATGGTGACGCTGGACGACGTCCTCGACGTGCTGGGCGGCGCCCTGGCCGCCGGGGGAGGTGAGCCCGGTGCCGGTACCCACGACGGCGGCTGACCGCGAGGAGGTCGTCGTCACCGGCATGTCCGTGACGACCGCCTTCGGGCGGGGCGCCGAGGTCCTGCGCGACGCCCTGGCGGCCGGGCGCCCGGCCTTCGCGGAGATCACCCGGTTCGACGCCGGCCGACGGCGCTCCCGGCACGCCGCGCACCTGCCCGGCTCCCCCGTCCTGGGCGACGAACTGGCCTCCGTGGTCGACGGCGCCGTCGCGCAGGCGGGGATGGCGGCGGACCTCGCCGCGGGCACGCCGCTGCTCTTCGCCCGCCACGCGGACGCGGAGTGGGCCCGCAGGCCCCTGTCCGAGCAGGGCGGGCACCACCACGCGGCGAGCGGCAGCGCCCTGGCCGCCGCGACCGGACTGCGGGGCTGCCCCCGTACGTACACCAACGCCTGCGTGGCGGCGAGCACGGCGATCGCCGACGCGGCCGCACTGATCGCGGCGGGCCGCGAGGAGCGCGTCGTGGTGGCGGGCGGCTACCTCGTCGACCCCGACGTCCACGCCCTGTTCGACGCGGGCCGCGCCCTGGCCACCGACGGCGCGCTGCGTTCCTTCAGCGCCGGCCGGAAGGGCCTGCTGATCGGCGACGGCGTCGCCGCCGTGGTCCTGGAGTCGGCCTCGGCGGCCGGCCGGCGCGGGGCGCGCCCGCTGACCCGGCTGCTCGGCTGGGGCCGCGCGGGCGACGCGTACCACGTGTGCCAGCCCCATCCGGAAGGGCTCGGCATGGCCCGCGCGATCACCGCCGCGCTGGGGCGCGCCGGGCGCGCGCCCGAGCAGGTCGACTACGTCAACGCCCACGGCACGGGCACCCCGTACAACGACTCGGCGGAGACCGCCGCCGTCCACCTGGCCTTCGGCGAGCACGCGCCGAAGGTGCCGGTCAGCTCCACCAAATCGCTGACCGGCCACACCCTGGAGGCCTCCGGGATCGTCGAGCTCGCCGTCTCGATGCTCGTCCTGCAGGACGGCCGGCTCCCGGTGAACGCGGGCTACCTCGGCGAGGACCCGGCGTGCCGTCTCGACCTCGTCCTCGGCGAGGCCCGGCCGCTGCGCCCGCGCACCGTGCTCTCGCTCAACGCCGCGTTCGGCGGCGCCAACACGGCCCTGGTCCTGGAGGCGATATGAGCGCGCGCACGAGGAGTACGACGGGCGCGGGGCGTACGACGACCGCGGAGCCCGGGATCGAGGTCCTGGCCCGGGGCACCTGGCCGGAGGCCGGGGACGAGGTCCCGGCCGGGCCGCCCAGGCTGGCCGGCTTCGTGGTGTCCTCCTTCAGCCCGCTGGCGGCCGAGGCGGCGAACCGCTGCCTGCGCGCCCACCACGGCGAGGCCCCGGTCCCGCCGGAACGCGGGGACCGCACGGCGGTCGTCGTGGTGAGCCGGCTCGGCGACTTCACCACCGACCGCGCGGTGGGCGCCGCCGTCGTGGCGGGCCGTCCGGTGCAGCCGCTCCTCTTCTTCCAGTCGGTGCCCAACGCCGTCGTCGGCCACGTCGCCACCGCCTGGGGGCTGCGCGGGCCGGTGGTCTGCTTCAGCCCCGAGGGCGACCAGGAGGAGGCCGCGCTGGACTACGCCCGGCTGCTCTTCGAGGACGGCGAGGCCGACGAGGCCCTGCTGGTCCTGGTGGAGTCGGCCGTGGAGGAGGGCGTCCACGGCTCGGCGACCGCGCTGCTGGCCGCGCCCCGTGACGGGGGCGTCGTCGTACGGGAGGGACGGCCGTGAACCCACGGAGCCCCGAGCCCGCGGAGCGGCCGCCGCTGAGCGAGCTGGAGAACGCGCTCACCGACGCGTTGCGCGAGTTCTGGTGGCTGCACGACGCCCGCTGGTACCAGGGCGTCAAGAAGCGCTTCGGCCAGGACGTCGCCAACGAGATCAACGCCGAAGCGATCTCCTTCGTCAGCCGCCGCGTCGGCTCCTGGTACCAGCAGCGTGAGGGCACGCCCGACGCGGCCTCGCCCCAGGAGCTGGCCGCCGCCGTCGACGGCCTGACCAAGGTGATGACCAACGACCGGATGATGCGCTCGCACACGGAGGTCGACCCCGGGGGCGAGCCCGCGCTGGACACCGTCATCACCCGGCACTTCGCGCTCAGGATGCTGAGGGCCGCCCGTTCCCTGGAGGGCTACGACTGCCCGTGCCTGCAGATGCGGGACGGCTGGTTCCAGGGCCTGGGCGTCGAGGTCACCGACGCCACCACCGAGTGCATGCGGACCGGAGGATCCGTGTGCCGCTTCCACACCGAAACCGCAAGGAGCTAGCAGCAGGTGACAGAGATGCCCGAACCGGGCCGGCCCCAGGGCCTGGCCACCGCGCCCGACGGCCCGTTACCGGGGACCGCCGGGCCCGGCTCCCCCTACACCCGCCCCGGGCTGACCCTGCTGGCCTCGTGCGGCGCCACGTTCATCGCGTTCCTCGGCGTCTCTGTCGTCTACATCGCGTTCCCCGAGCTCCCCGAAAGCTTCCCCGACACCTCGCTGTCGCTGCTGTCCTGGGTGGTCAGCGGCTACACCGTCGTCTTCGCCGCCACCCTCGCGGCGGCCGGCCGGCTGGCCGACGTCATCGGTCTGCGCAGGCTGTTCACCCTGTCCGTGGCCGGGTTCACGACGGCCTCGCTGCTGTGCGCCCTCGCGCCGACGGTGCCGCTGCTCGTCGCGGCCAGCGCCCTGCAGGGCCTGTTCGCGGCCGGCATGGTGCCGTCCTCGCTCGCACTGCTGCTCGCCTCCCGCCCGCCGCACGAGCGGGCCAAGGCGATCGGCCTGTGGGGGGCCTCGTCCTCGGCGGCCGCCGCGGCCGGCACTCCGCTCGGCGGGTTCCTGGTGCACAGCTTCGGCTGGCCGTCGGTGTTCCTGGTGAACGTGCCGCTCGGCGCCGCGCTGCTCGCCCTGTCCCTGTGGGTGCTGCCCCGGATCCGGGTGGGGGCCTCGGAGGTTCCCGACGTGCTCGGGACCGTGGCCCTGCTGCTGGGGGTCGGCGGACTGGTCGCCGCGCTCACCCAGGGCAGTGCGTGGGGCTGGGGCAGTGCTCCGTTCCTCGGGGTACTGGCGGGCGGCGCGGTGCTGCTGGCGGTGGCGCTGGTGCGCTCGGCCCGCCACCGGACCCCGGTACTGGAGCTGACGCTGCTGCGCACCCGCAAGTTCGCCGTCGCCAACGGCTCCTTCATGCTGTTCGGCGCGGCCATGTACTGCTGGCTGCTGGCCTCCCCGCTGTTCGCCGCCCAGATCTGGCACTACACCCCGCTCCAGGCCGGGCTCGCCCTGTCGCCCGGGGCGCTGGTCTCGGTGGTCGCCTCGGTGCTGGCGGGGCGGATGCCGCGCCGGCACCAGCGGACGGTGGTGGTCGTCGGGACCCTGCTGTTCGCCGTGCAGTGCGGCATCTGGGCGGTCGGCCTGCGCGCCGAGCCCGACTTCGCCCTGGTGTGGCTTCCCGCCAACGTGATCGGCGGCATCGGGGTCGGTGCCGTGATGACCACCCTGTCCGCCACGGCCGCCGGAGCGCTGCCGCCGCAGCGGTTCGCGGCCGGTGCCGGAATGGTCGTCACCTCCCGCCAGGTCGGCGCCGCACTGGGCACGGGAGCGTTCGCGGCGATGATCGCGGCCCTGGGCGGCCCCGGAGTGGGCGCCTTCCGCACGGTGTTCGCGGTGTGCACCGTGCTGGCGGTGCTCGCCGGGCTGACCGCCGTGTGGCTCACGGACCCCGCGCCGGCGACGGGGTCACTGGACGACCGACGAGGAGAACGAGGATGAGTACGGACCGGCAGAACGTCCCCGCCGCGGCGGCCCACCCCGGGGTGGTACCGCCCGGGCTGCCCGCGCACGACCCCGCCGACGCCACCGAGAACGCGGTCATCGCCCGGCTCGCCGGCAACTGGCACCGCAGGGCCGCCGTGAAGCGGGAGGAGCCCGACCTCGACACCCTGTACGACCTCGCCCGCGACGACTACCCGGAGCAGATCCTGCCGTTCCGGGACCACCCCACGTTCCTGGCGCTCTCGCCCGAGGACCGCACCCGGCTGCTGAGCTGGGCCTGGGTCTCGTACAACCGCACCACGGTGCTGCTGGAGGGACAGATCGTCAATCCGGCCTTCCAGCTGGGGCTGGACGGGTTCTTCCCGCAGCTGGGCGGCGAGCTGATGCAGCGCAGCCTGGCCCAGGCGATGGTCGACGAGCAGTACCACACCCTGATGCACCTCAACGCGAGCGCCGTCACCCGGCGCAGGCGCGGTGAGGCCCTGCCGGACGCGGCGCTGCCCAAGCCGCTGATCGTGCGCCGGCACGACGAGTTGCGGGCGGCCGGCTCCGAGGAGTGGGAGCGGTCGCTGACCACCCTCGCCTTCGCGACCGTCGCGGAGATCTCCATCAACGCCTATCTGAACCTGATAGCCGAGGACAAGGAGATCCAGCCGGTCAACAGCGCCGCGGTGCGCATCCACAACCGGGACGAGTACTGCCACGCCTCGATCGCGGCCGTGCTCGCCGAGCGGGTCCACGCCGATCTGGACGAGGACAAGCGGGCGTTCTTCCTCGGATCGCTCGTCTCCGGTCTGGAGGCCTTCGTCGGCAACGACTTCACCACCTGGCACCGGATCATGGACGAAACGGGGATTCCGGGCGGCCACGCCATGCTCGACGACGTCCGGTCCGCGGGCCGCAAGCGCCTGGTCCAGGACTTCACCGGGCTGCACGGCCTCGTGGAACGGCTGGGTGCCCTCGACCGGTTCGACTTCGACTGGTCCCGCAGCATCACCGACTCCGACGCCGCGTCCCCCGCGGCCTGACCGAACGGAACCCCGCAGACCATGGCCCAGGCAGCAGGACAGGCCCGCTCGCCCCGTACGGTGCTCGTCACCGGGGGCAATCGCGGCATCGGCGCGGCCGTCGCCGAGGCCTTCGTGGCGCTCGGCGACCGCGTGGCCGTCACCCACCGCGGCACGGAGGTGCCCGCGGGCACCCTCGGAGTGGAGTGCGACGTCACCGACGGCGCTTCCGTGGACGCCGCCTTCAAGACGGTGGAACAGGAGCTGGGTCCCGTCCGGATCCTGGTCTCCAACGCCGGCACGACCGCGGACGGCCTCCTCATGCGCATGCGCGAGGAGCAGTTCCTGCGCGTCCTGGACACCAACCTGGCCGGTGCCTGGCGCTGCGCGCGCCGCGCCGTCGCCCCCATGCTCCGGGCCCGGGGCGGCCGGATGGTCTTCGTCTCCTCCGTGGCGGGCCTCTACGGCAGTGCGGGCCAGACCAACTACGCGGCGAGCAAGTCCGGTCTGGTGGGTCTCGCCCGCTCGATCACCCGCGAGTACGGTGCGCGCGACGTGGTCGCCAACGTCGTCGCCCCCGGCCTGATTGACACGGACATGACCGCCGCCCTGACGGAGGAGGTCCGCGAGGAGAAGCTGCGCGGCATCCCGATGGCCCGCAGCGCCTCGGCGAAGGAGGTGGCGGACGTGGTGGCCTGGCTCGCCGGCGAGCAGGCCGCGTACGTGGCGGGCGCGGTCATACCCGTCGACGGAGGCCTGGGCATGGGCCACTGACCTCCCGGCGAACCGGGCCCGGGCCCGGTCCGCGCAGTCCGAACGACCCGAAGGGAACCCCCCACGTGTACGTCCATCCCCAGCTCCGGCCGGTCCTCGACGCCCTGCCCGCCCGTGACGTGTTCGCCGACATCCCCGCCTCCCGCGTCGGCATGAACCGGGCGATGTCGACCCGCGAGCCGTACTACGACCCCCGCCTGTCCATCGAGGACGCCACCGCCACCGACTCCGACGGGCGGACGGTCCCGGTGCGGCTGTACCGCCCGGCGGGGTCCCGCGCGCCGCTGCCGGCCGTCCTCTTCTTCCACGGCGGCGGCTTCCTCCTCGGCGACCTCGACTCCGGGGACCGCACCTGCGCCCGCATCTGCACGGACACCGGCGCCCTGGTGATCGCGGTCGGCTACCGGCTCGCCCCCGAGCACCCCTTCCCCGCCGCGGCCGACGACGCCTGGACGGCACTGCGCTGGGCGGCCGCCGAGCGCACCGGGCTCGGCATCGACCCGGCGCAAGTGGCGGTCAGCGGCCACTCCGCCGGCGCCTGCCTCGCCGCCGGGCTGGCCCTGCGGTCCGTCGCCGAGAACGGCCCGGCCATCCGCTTCCAGCACCTGCTGCTGCCCGTTCTGGACGACCGGGAGACGGGGACCTCGCGCAAGGAGATCGACGACCCCCGGGTGTTCAACGGGGCCGCGGTGGAGACGGTCTGGCGGCGCTACCTGGCCGGGTCGGACGCGGCACGGTTGCCCTCGTACGCGGTCCCGGGCCGTGCCGAGGACCTGTCGGGCCTGCCTCCCGCCTACGTCCAGGTGGCGGGGTCCGACCCGCTGCGCGACGAGGGCCTGGCGTACGCCCTGCGCCTGGCCGGGCACGGTGTGGGCCTCGAACTCCACTTCGTACCGGGGGCCTTCCACCTCTTCGAGGACTTCGGCGCGGCCACGCCCCTGGCCCGGGACTCGGTGGCGCACTGGATCCGCGCGCTGCGGGACGCCCTCCGGACGGTGTGACCCTACGACTGCACGAACAAGGCGCGTCGCGATAGTGGGGTGCATGACAAATGATCGTCGCATCATGACAAATGACCGTGAAACCGCTGAAGCGACGCTGGAGGAGTGATCTTGTGTTGCCCAGGAACAGCCGCGCGGTACGGCGGCCGCCCTGGACGAAGGGGGAAAACATGATCAGCCACCGCGAGCGCACGATCGGTATCGTCATCGCGGACGACCACGCCCTGGTACGGGAAGCGGTCTCCGTCCTGCTCTCCTGCGAACCGGACCTGGAGGTCGTCGCCCAGGCCTCCGACGGGCCCACGGCGGTCAGGGCCGCGGCGGCGCGGAGAGCCGACGTCGTCCTCCTCGCCGCGTCCCTGACCGGACCGGGCACCGGGCGCCTCCTCGGGGAACTGCGGATCCGGGCCCCGCAAGCGAAGGTCGTCCTCCTCTTAGAGCACGAGGAGGACGATCCCGCGCGCACACCGCCGGTCGAGGGAGCCTTCGCCCACGTCCGCAAGAGCGCCCCGAGCCAGGCCCTGCTGGACGCGATACGCGCGGCCGTACTGGAGCCCCCCGCCGACGCGTCGGCCGCCCTGCCCGACGAGCAGCCCGGCCAGGCCGTGCTGACCGACCGGGAGCGCGAGGTGCTCTGCTACGTCAGCCAGGCCCTGAGCAACCGCCAGATCGGCACGAAGCTCACCATCACCGAGGGCACGGTCAAACGGCACCTGCAGAACATCTTCGCCAAACTCAACGCCAGGTCCCGCATCGACGCGGTCAACAAGTCCCGGGGCGTCCTGGGCCCGCCCCAGCCGCGCGTACCCGCCCCACGGGAGGAGCCCCGCACCCAGGCCGGGGAGCGCACGCCACAGAACACGTGCGTGCGCTAGCCGGACGTCCGGCACGCCACCCGGGCCCCCTCGGCGTCGGCACGGCGCCGCGCGTCAGTCGCGCAGTGCCGGGATGACGTGCTGCCCGTAGGAGTCGATGGTCGCCTCCCGGGCGTCGTGCATGTCGTACACCGCGAACTGGTCGACGCCGAGGTCGCGCAGGGCGCGGAGCTTCTCGATGTGGGCCTCGGGCGGCCCCAGGAGGCAGAAGCGGTCGACGATCTCGTCCGGGACGAAGTCGGTGGACGGGTTCCCGGCACGGCCGTGGTGGCTGTAGTCGTAGCCCTGGCGGGCCTTGATGTAGTCGGTGAGGGCGTCGGGGACCATGCCCGAGTGTTCGCCGTAGCGGGAGACGAGGTCGGCGACGTGGTTGCCGACCATCCCGCCGAACCAGCGGCACTGGTCGCGGGCGTGCGCCAGGGCCCGGGGCGAGTCGTCGGCGGTGACGTAGGCGGGGGCGGCCACGCAGATGGTGATCGACGCCGGGTCGCGGCCGGCCTCGGCCGCGGCCTGCCGCACGGCCTTGACCATCCACTCCGTGAGGAACAGGTCGGCGAGCTGGAGGATGAACCCGTCCGCCTTCTGCCCGGTGAGGGCGAGGGCCTTCGGCCCGTACGCCGCCATCCACACCGGAAGCTTCCCGTCCTTGATCCAGGGGATCCGGAGGGCCTTGCCGTCGACCTCGGCCTCACGGCCCTCGGCCAGGTCGCGGATCACCTCGATGGCCTCGCCGAGCCGGGCCAGGGTGTTGGGGGCCCGGCCGGCGACCCGCATGGCCGAGTCGCCCCGGCCGATGCCGCACACCGTGCGGTTGCCGTACATGTCGTTGAGGGTGGCGAAGGTGGAGGCGGTCACCTCCCAGGTGCGGGTGCCCGGGTTGGTGACCATGGGACCGACGTGGAGCTTCTGGGTGTGGGCGAGGATCTGGCTGTAGATGACGAACGGTTCCTGCCAGAGCACGGCCGAGTCGAAGGTCCAGCCGTAGCGGAAGCCGTTGCGCTCCGCGCGTTTCATGAGGCTGACGACCTGGGAGGCGGGCGGGTCGGTTTGCAGGACGAGGCCGAAGTCCATGCGGGGACTCTCCTTACAGGTACTGGCAGGTGGAGCGGGGGACGAAGGCGCCGTGGCCGGCCCGTCCCACGTACTCGCGCCGGTCGATGACGAGTTCGCCGCGTGAGAGGACCGTGTCGACGCGTCCGGTGATCCGCCTGCCCTCGTACGCCGAGTAGTCCACGTTCATGTGGTGGGTCTCGGCGGAGATGACCTGCTCGGCGTGCGGATCGTAGAGGACGATGTCGGCGTCGGAGCCCGGCGCGATGGTGCCCTTCTGCGGGTAGATGCCGAACATCCGGGCCGGGGTCGCGCAGGCGATCTCGATCCAGCGGCGGCGGCCGATGTGCCCGTCCAGGACGGCCTGGTGGAGGAGGTCCATGCGGTTCTCCACGCCCGGGAGCCCGTTGGGGATCTTCGAGAAGTCCCCCCGGCCCAGCTCCTTCTGGCCGCGGAAGCAGAACGGGCAGTGGTCGGTCGAGACCACCTGGAGGTCGTTCGTCCGCAGGCCCCGCCACAGTGCCGCCTGGTGCTCGCGCGGGCGCAGCGGGGTGGAGCAGACGTACTTGGCGCCCTGGAAGTCGGGTTCGGCGAGGTTGTCGGTGGAGAGGAAGAGGTACTGCGGGCAGGTCTCCCCGAAGACCGGGAGGCCCTTGTCCCGGGCGGCGGCGAGTTCGGCGACCGCCTCCTCCGCCGACACGTGGACCACGTACAGCGGGGCGCCGGCGACCCTCGCGAGCTGGATCGCCCGGTGCGTCGCCTCCGCTTCGAGGAGCACCTTGCGGACCTCGCCGTGGTGGCGGGGGTCGGTCTCCCCGCGCGCCAGGGCCTGTTCGACCAGGACGTCGATGGCGATGCCGTTCTCGGCGTGCATCATGATCAGCCCGCCGTTGCCGGAGGCCCGCTGCATCGCGCGCAGGATCCGGCCGTCGTCGCTGTAGAAGACGCCGGGGTAGGCCATGAAGAGCTTGAAGGAGGTGACGCCCTCGCCGACGAGGTGGTCCATCTCCTTCAGGGTCCCCTCGTTGACGTCCGAGAGGATCATGTGGAAGGCGTAGTCGACGGCGCACTGGCCGTCGGCCTTGTCGTACCAGGTGTCGAGCCCCTCGCGCAGGGAGCGGCCCACGCTCTGCACCGCGAAGTCGACAATGGTGGTGGTGCCGCCCCAGGCCGCCGCCCTGGTCCCCGTCTCGAAGGTGTCCGAGGCCGCGGTGCCGCCGAAGGGCAGCTCCATGTGGGTGTGCGCGTCCACCCCGCCCGGGATCACGTACTTGCCGGTGGCGTCGATGACCCGGTCGGCGGTCCACTGCTGGGTCCCGTGCATGGCGAGGGCGGCCACCCGGCCGTCCTCGACCAGGACGTCCGCGTGGAGCTCGTCGGCGGCGGTGACGACCAGGCCGCCGCTGATCAGCGTACGGATGCTCATGTGCGTCCCCCTACTGGATGCCGCTCAGCGCCTGTTCGAGGATCTCGGCGCCCTCTTCCGCCTCGGCGACGGTGAGGGAGAGCGGCGGCGCGATGCGCAGCACGCTCGTGTCGTGCCCGCCGCCCTTGCCGAGGAGCAGCCCGCGTTCCCGGGCGGCCTCCAGGACGGCGGCGGCGGCCTGCGGGTCGGCCTGGTCGGTGCCCGGCTTCGTCAGTTCGATGCCGGCCATCAGGCCGCGGCCGCGGACCTCCCGGACGGCGGGCACGGCGGCGGTGACGGCGCGCAGCCGCTCCAGGAGCAGGCCGCCGACGCGGCGGGCGTTGCCCTGGAGGTCGTGCTCCTGCAGGTAGGCGAGGTTGGCGAGGCCGGCCGCCATGGTGACCGGGGAGCCGCCGAAGGTGGAGATGGAGTTGGCGTCGAGGCAGTTCATCACCTCGGCGCGGGCCACGACCCCGCCGATGGACATGCCGTTGCCGATGCCCTTGGCGAAGGTGAGGATGTCCGGCGGGCCGTTCTGCGCGTGGGCCTGCCAGCCCCAGAAGTTGTCGCCGGTGCGGCCCCAGCCGGTCTGCACCTCGTCGCTGATCCACAGGATGCCGTGCCGGTCGAGGACCTGGCGGAAGGCCCCGTACAGGCCGTCGGGCGGTGAGGTGAACCCGCCGACGCCCTGGACCGGTTCGGCGATGAGCGCGGCCACTCCCCCGCGCGCCTGGCCCAGTACGTCTTCCAGGTCGGCGACGGCCGCGGCGGTGAAGGCGGTGTCGTCGAGGGCGGCGAAGGGGCCCCGGGTGCGGACCGCGCCGTGGACGTAGTAGGTCTGGAGCGGGGACAGGCTGGTCGGGGACCAGCCCCGGTTGCCGGTGATCGAGACGGTGGAGAAGGACCTGCCGTGGTAGCTGTTGCGCATCGCCAGGATCTGGTTGGAGCGCCGGTACGTGGTGGCGAGCAGCAGGGCCGTGTCGTTGGCCTCGGTGCCGGAGGTGGTGAAGAAGACCCGGGCGTCGGGGATGCCGGAGAGGGCGGCGACCCGCTCGGCCAGCTCGATCATGGGCCGGTTGAGGTACAGGGTGGAGGAGTGGATGATCCGCCCGGCCTGTTCGGCGACGGCCTTGGTGACCTCGGGCAGGGCGTGGGCGGTCATCGTGGTGAGGATGCCACCGAAGAAGTCGAGGTAGCGGTTGCCCTCGGCGTCCCAGACGTGGCGGCCCTCGCCGTGGGTGAGCTCGATGGGGCGGTCGTAGTAGAGCGCGAGCCAGTCGGGCAGGACGGTGCGGTGGCGGCTGTGCAGCGGGATGGGGTTGGTCACGGCTGTACGAGTCCTCCGTAGGCGTCGGGGCGGCGGTCGCGGTAGAAGGCCCACTGGTCGCGGACCTCCTTGATCAGGCCGAAGTCGAGGTCGCGGACGAGGAGTTCCTCCTCCTTGTCGCTGGCGACCTCGCCGACGAACTGGCCCCGCGGGTCGACGAAGTAGCTGGTTCCGTAGAAGTCGTTGTCCCCGTACTCCTCCTGGCCGACGCGGTTGATGGCGGCGACGAAGTACTCGTTGGCGACGGCCGAGGCGGGCTGTTCCAGCTGCCACAGGTACGCCGACAGGCCCCGGGAGGTGGCGGAGGGGTTGTAGACGAGCTGGGCTCCGCCGAGGCCGAGCTGGCGCCAGCCCTCGGGGAAGTGGCGGTCGTAGCAGATGTAGACGCCGACCTTGCCGACGGCGGTGTCGAAGACGGGCCAGCCGAGGTTGCCGGGGCGGAAGTAGTACTTCTCCCAGAAGCCCTTGACCTGCGGGATGTGGTGCTTGCGGTACTTGCCGAGGTAGCTGCCGTCGGCGTCGATGACGGCGGCGGTGTTGTAGTAGAAGCCCTCGCTCTCCAGCTCGAAGACCGGGACGACGATCACCATGCCGGTCTCGCGGGCCAGCTCCTGCATCCGGCGCACGGTGGGGCCGTCGGGGACGGGCTCGGCCCAGCGGTAGTGCTCGGGCTCCTGGACCTGGCAGAAGTAGGGGGCGTTGAACACCTCCTGGAAGCCGATGATCTGCGCGCCCTGGGCGGCCGCCCGGCGGGCGTGCGCCTCGTGCTTGGCGATCATCGAATCGGTGTCTCCAGTCCAGGTGGCCTGGACGAGTGCGGCGCGGACGACTTGGGCCATGAGCTGCTCCTCGCGACGGGAACGCCGGCTTCTACGCACGTAGACGGTGTGCGTAGGGAGTTGAAGGTAGGCCTCGTCACAGCGTGGGGCAAGACCGCCTTGCGCGATTGGAGTAGTCGATCACGTTACGTCGCCACGTGGGCGTTTGCGGTCAGCAGACGGGCGGTTCAGGCCACCGGGATTCCCGCGACCCGCAGGGCGTGCGCCAGGTCGCGGTGCCGGGTGGCGGACAGGGCCCCGGCGGCGCGCAGCAGCCGGGGGGCGAACCAGTGCGGGTCCCGGCGGGCCAGGCCGGCCGCCTCCTCGGCGGTGCGCAGCCGGACGAAGGCGCCGAGCAGGGCCTGGGCCTCGCGGTCCCGGCCGGCCTCGCGGAGGGCGAGGGCGGCTTCGGCGACCTCGGCGGCGGGGCGGGCCACGCCCTGGCGCAGCAGCCCGTCGCAGTCGGCCTCCCGGCCCGCCGCGCCGAGGGCGGCGGCGGCCGCGGCGAGCCGGTCGGGCGGGAGCGAGGCCGCCTCCCAGAGCAGGGTGGCCCAGTCGGCGGCGAGGCCCGCGCGGCCGAGCTCGGCGGCGAGGGCGGGGAGCTCGGCGGCGGGCCAGGCGGCGGCCTCGCAGAGCAGGGCGTGGGCCTCACCGCTGCGGCCCTGGGCACGCAGCGCGAGCAGCTCGGCGGTGATCCCCCCGCGCGGGCCGCGCGCCGGGGCGTCCCAGACGGAGGGCTCGTCGGGGGCGGGATGCGGGACCGGATGCGGGGCGGGACGCCAGTCGGGGCTCGGGGCGGGGTGCTCGGCCGGAGCCGGGGCCGGGGCCGAGGCCGGGGCCGAGGCCGGGCCCGAGGCCGAGGCCAGGTCCGCGGCCGGGGCCGTCGGCTCCGCTCCGGGCTGCGGGGCGGCGGCCGAGCGGAGGTAGCGGGCGCCGCGCGGCGCCGGGACGGGGAGCTCCGGGACGGTCCCGACGGGTGGGGCGGGCTCCTCGCCGGGCGCGGCGGCGGCCGCCGGCGCGCCCGCGTACCGGGCACCCCCGGCCCGCCGGGCCCCGCGCAGCCACCGTCCCCCCTCCCGCTGCGCCGGCACCCCGCCCAACGGCTCCGGCTCCGGCTCCGGCTCCGGCTCCGACACTGGGCGTGTCTGTCGCTGCGGCTGCAGGACACCCCGCTGCCCTTGCCCCGGCTCCGGCCGGAGGCCGTTCCGCCACCCCGGCCCGGGCCCGGTCTCCCGGCGCGGCTGCGGACCCGGGCCCCGTTCCGGCTCCGGCCCGTGCTCCGGGCGCAGCTCCGGATGCCACCCCCACTGCGGACCTGGATCCGGCTCCGGCTCCAGGGGCCATGGGCCCGGCCCCGCCCCCGGATCAAGGGCGGCCTGCCCAAGGGCGGTCAGGCGGGATTCCAGGTCCGCGTACCGGGCGGCGGCGCGGGAGGCGTCGTCGCGGGTCCAGGCCAGCTCCCGGTTCAGTGCGGCCGCCTCCCCCGGGTCCCTGGTGCCGGCGAGCCTGGCGGTCAGGGTCCGCAGGGCCCGGTCCAGGGCGGCCCGCTGTCCGGCGGCGGTGTCGAGCAGGGTCCGCAGCTCCCCCGCGCCGCCGGGCGCGGCGTCCCACGCGGCGACCGCGGCCGCCCGCAGCGCCGCCGCGTACGCCGCCTCGCCGGCGGTGCCGCCCGGATCGCCCGGCAGGTCGCCGAGCAGCGATTCCAGTACGTCCCACGGCGGCACCGCGACCCCGTCGAGGCAGGCGCGCATCCCCTCCGGGTCCCGCCGCAGGAACTCCCCGTACCAGCCGGCGCCGGGATCCAGTCTCTGCGTCAACCCCCGCAGGTAGTCCGTGAGTTGCCCGATCACCAGCGCAGTCGGCGTCTCCATGCACGCATTGCATCCCACCCGTGTTACGGGCGGGCTACGGACATCTCAAACCTTGACGGCGAACCCGCGTCCACCCCGCTCGCCCCGCCCGGCGCCGGGGCCAGGGCGCCGGCCCGCCCCGCGGGGGTGGAGCAGGCCGCGGCCAGCAGGCCTGCCGCGAGGAGGGCGCCGAGGAGCGCGAGGCCGAGGCGTTTGGCTGCGTTCATCACTGACACGCCTCCACCCCTGCCCCCGCCCCCGGATCCCGCAACCCCCATTGGTCCGTCCGGCCGCCGGACACACCCCCGCAGGCGTCAGGCGGGTACGAGCGCGCAGCGGCGTACGACCTCGTCCAGGGAGAGCCCGAGCACCCCGGCCAGGGCGGCGACGGTGAAGAAGGCGGGAGTGGGCGCCCGGCCGGTCTCGATCTTGCGGAGGGTCTCGGCGGAGAGGCCGGCTCCGGCCGCCACCTCGACCATGCTGCGGCCGGCGCGCGCCTCGCGCAGCAGGGTGCCCAGGCGCTCGCCGCGCTCGCGCTCTTCGGGTGTCAGGGGGGTGCGGACCATGGCCCCATCCTACCCCGCACGCCAATAACAATCCCGGTAAACAAATACCGGTATAGTTATTGGCATGGTGCAACTGAAGACCGACAGGTCGATCGACGAGATGCGTGCCGCCGGCCGCGTGGTGGCGCACGCCCTGGCAGCGGTGCGCGAAGCCGCCCGGGTCGGGGTGTCCCTGCTGGAGCTGGACGCGGTGGCCCGTACGGTCCTGCGCGAGGCCGGCGCGACCTCCCCCTTCCTCGGCTACCGGCCGCACTTCGCGCCGGTGCCCTTTCCCGGCGTGGTCTGCGCCTCGGTCAACGACGCGATCGTCCACGGGATCCCGGACGGCCACCGGCTGCGCGACGGGGACCTCGTGAGCATCGACTGCGGGGCCAGGCTGCGCGGCTGGGTCGGGGACGCGGCCGTCAGCTTCACGGTCGGCCGCCCCCGCCCCGAGGACCTCCGGCTCGTCGAGACCGCCGAGCGGGCCCTCGCCGCCGGCATCGCCGCCGCCGTGCCCGGCAACCGGATCGGCGACATCGCCCACGCCATCGGCACCGTCTGCCGCTCCGCCGGATACGGCATCCCCGAGGGCTTCGGCGGCCACGGCGTGGGCCGCAGCATGCACGAGGACCCGGGCGTGCCCAACGAGGGGCCGCCGGGGCGCGGCATGAAGCTGCGCCCCGGCATGGTCATCGCGATCGAGCCGATGCTGATCGCGGGCGGCGGGGACGACTACACCTGCGACCCCGACGGCTGGACCCTGCGCACCACCGACGGCTCCCGCGCCGCGCACGCCGAGCACACGGTCGCGATCACCTCCGCCGGCCCGAGGATCCTCACCGCCCTCTAGGCCGTGGTCACCGCCCGGCCGGTTCCGGGGCGGCTTCGAGTTCCGAGATCTCGGCGAGGGACAGGCCCAGCCCCTCGTGCAGGAAGCGCACGATCGTCCAGTGCGGCAGGATCCCCTCGTCCACGGGGCCGAACTCCGCGCAGTAGAGCGGGATCCAGCGCAGCGCCTCCTCGGCGGCCTGCTCGCGGCCGGGCTCCGCCTGGTACTCCTCGTAGCCGATGCTGCGGTGGTGGACGAAGAAGCCTCCCGGGAGCCGCTCCTCGCACAGCGTCCGGTACTCGCGGGTCTGGAGTATGAGGTAGTGCCAGATCTCGTCGATGTCCTGCTCGACGGGGAGGAACAGCCCGCCGAGGCGGTCGGGGTGGGCCGACACGAGGTAGAGGTGGCGCAGGCATTCCAGCACCTGGCGTTCGGCGTACGGCCGTTCGACGCCGGTGCGGCGCTCGGCGTACCGCACCGCCTCCTCGTGCAGCGGCTCGCCGAGCAGGGCGCGCAGTGCCTCGGGCGTCACACGGGGGCTCGTCATGCGGTGTCTCCCGGGAGGTCGGTGGCGGTCGCCAGCCAGGCGTACTTGCCCGACGCGCCGATCGGCAGGTGGGTGGCGTGCCCGGTGCCGCACGGGCGTCCGGTGAGGGCGGTGAGCCGGGCGGCGAGCGCGGTGGCCCGTTCGGCGGGCAGCGGCCGTCCGTCGAAGGTGGTGTAGCGCAGGAGCGCCGGGGATCCGGGGCCGGCGGCGTCCGCTTCGAGGCGGTAGAGGAAGACCTCCGGGGCGGTCCCGGCCACGCGCTCGTCGAGGTCGGCCTGGGCGACGGGGCCGTGCGGGGTCTCCAGCAGTTCCTTCTCCCGCCCGCAGAAGGCGACCACCTTCGCCGGGTCGGCGCTGCCGTCGGAGGTGCGGACGCAGTCGCCGGAGCGGTAGCGCACCAGGGGCATGTACGGGTTGCGGATGCTGGTGACGATCAGGCTGTGGATGCCGCTGCCGGGGGCCACCGGGACGAGCTCGATGCCCATGCGGTCCAGGTAGGGGTGGTAGCGGCCGTGCCGGTCGCTGTAGTAGAGGTAGCCCAGTTCGGTGCTGCCGAAGAGGTCGATCACCGGTGTGCCGAACCGCCGTGCGAGGTACCGCCGCACGTTGTCCGGGGTGTACTCGTACGCGGTGACGATACTGGCCGGCCGGGGGAACGCCTCCGGGGTCCACAGGCCGAACGCCGAGGCCCGGTGCACCAGGTGGGCGAGGTGGTACCCGGAGCAGTCCAGGTGGTAGGCCCCGTCGGGGTGCGCGGCGCAGACCTCGCGGATCTCGGCCAGCATCCGTTCCACGTCGGCCCGGTCCCACTGCGCGGGGTCGAGGCGCGTGTTGAGGTACAGGGTGCGCTCGTCGAGCCTGCGGTCCTCCTGCGTCGGCGTGGCCGACGGTTCGGTGCCTTTGCGGCGGGCGTTGACGCGGGCCACGTGCTCGGTGGCGAGGACCGTGGTCAGCGAGATCCGCCGGCAGCCGCCCTCCCAGGTCTTCGCCAGGTCGGGATGCTCGCTCCACAGCCGGTAGTAGGAGCGCAGCAGGAAGTACGGCGGCCGGATGA
Organism: Streptomyces sp. NPDC090077; assembly: GCF_044747545.1. NCBI lineage: Bacteria > Bacillati > Actinomycetota > Actinomycetes > Kitasatosporales > Streptomycetaceae > Streptomyces > Streptomyces sp. NPDC090077. The sequence continues at coordinate 105,362 of NZ_JBIVEG010000014.1, read as the reverse complement.
GCTGCATCCGGGCGTGGTTCGTGCCGGTCGACCAGACGTACTCGGCTTCGCCGGCCTCCAGGGCGGCTGCCAGGCGCGGGGTCATCCAGTTGTCCGGGAAGCCCCGGGCGATCTCGGGCTTCTCCAGGACCGGGAAGGCGCCCCGGTCCAGGGCGGACCGGTAGACCGGGATGTCCCGGACGCAGTCGATGACGTCGGAGACCGGGAGGCCCTCCGAGTGCGGGATGCCGGTCGGGGTGGGTGTGCCGTCCATGGCCACTTTCGGTCGGGGGCGTGAGGGGGGTCCTCCGGGTGCGGGCCACCGGGCCGGGGGGGGCGGGGCGTTCCCCCGCCGCGCTCCGGCCCGGCGGCCCGTCACCTCGGGCGGACGGGCTCGATCAGGTGCTCAGGAGATGCAGCCGGTCTTGCCGGCCACGCTGATGCAGCCCTCCTTCTGCGAGGCGCTGATACACCCGTCCTTCGCGCCCTGGACGGAGTTGGCCTCGACCCAGCGGCGCCAGACGCCGTCCTGGGTCATCGTGCGGATGAGCTGCTCCATGGCAATACCTCCGGTCATGGGGAAAGGGCGCGGCGGATATCGCCATCCACCGCCCTTCGACGTTAAAGACCAGGGCAAGCGATGGTCAACAGCAGACAAAGGGTTGGCGCGTAAGCGGCAGTGAGGGGCCGAAAAGCGTGCGGCCTCCGCGATTCTGTTCGGGCCTTTTGCGCGGCCGCATGCCGAAGGCCGGCCCGTTGATCGGCGCCGGCCTCGGAATTCCGGTCGGTCAGGTTCTCGCGAGTGCCCCGATGGTGGCCCCGCGCTGTTGCGCCCAGTTCTCCAGGGTGATGCGGCAGGCGTGGTCGAGGTGCCGCAGCTCCGCGAGGTCGAGTTCCACGGGGTGGCCCGCGGGGAGCGCTTCGAGGGTTTCCAGCATGTGCGGCAGGCGCAGGAAGGTGGCCGACCCCGTGAGGGTGACGAGGAGCCGTCCGTCGGTCGTCTCGTGGACGTTGAGCTGCACGTGGGAGGTCTCCCAGGCGCTCTTGACCACGGCGAGGGCGATACCGAGGAGTACGCCTTCGAACATGCTCGTGGTGATGATGGCGATCGCGGTGGCGGCCAGGACGACGACCTCGCCCCGGTGCGAACGCCACAGCGGCGGCAGGTCCTTGACGGGGATGAGCTTGCAGCCCGCGTGGACGAGGACACCGGCGAGCGCGGCCAGCGGGATGACCCCGATCGCGGCGGGCAGGAGGGCGGCGAACAGCACGAGCCACAGGCCGTGCAGGATGCGGGAGAGTTTCGTGCGGGCCCCGGCCTGGACGTTGGCGGCGCTGCGCACGATGACGGCGGTCAGGGGGAGGGCGCCGAACACCCCGCAGACGGCGTTGCCCGCGCCCTGCGCGATCAGCTCCTTGTCGAAGTCGGTGCGCGGTCCGTCGTGCATCCGGTCGACGGCGGCGGCGCTGAAGAGGCTCTCGGCCGACGCGATCAGGGCGAAGGCGATGACCGTGCCGATGGCGGCGAGGCTGCCCAGTGCGGCGAAGTCCGACATCCCGGGGGGCTGGACCGCGGAGAGCAGTCCCTGTACGTCGACGCGCGGGATCGACCAGCCGGCCGCCGCGGTGACGCCCGTGGCCAGGGCGACGGCGGCCAGCGGGGCGGGGACCGCCTGGACCGCGGCCGGGAGCTTCTTCCACAGGACGAGGACGGCGATGGTGCCCGCCCCGACGCCGAACGCGGTCAGGGCCCGACCGGAGCCGGCGATCTCGACGGCCAGGCCCGGAAGCCCGGTGATCTTCTCGAACCCGGAGCGGGGCTGCTTGACGTCGGCCATGGTGTAGAGCTGCCCGAAGATCAGCACCAGCCCGATGCCCGCGAGCATGCCCTGCACGACCGCGACGGTGATGGCACGGAAGAAGCGGCCGAACCTGGCTGCTCCCAGCAGGAGTTGGATCACGCCGGCGGCCAGGACGATGGGCCCCAGGGTGCCGAGGCCGAACTCCTGGACGGCCTCGAAGACCAGGACGGTCAGGCCGGCGGCCGGACCGCTGACCTGCAGGGAGCTGCCGGGCAGGAAGCCCACGACCAGCCCACCGACGATTCCGGTGATCAGGCCGAGTTCGGCGGGCACTCCCGAGGCGACCGCGACCCCCACGCACAGGGGCAGGGCGACCAGGAAGACGACGAGCGATGCCAGGGCGTCACGCCGCAGATGGGGGGGCTTTGTGAGGGTGAAGGACATCAGCGGACTTCCTCGCTGGGCCGGAGCGGAAGGGGTGGCGGACCGGGCGGCCCGTGGGGCGGGCGGATGCGGATCACAGCGGCCGGAAGGAGTTGTCGTGCGGCCCGTACACCTGCACGGCTCCGGTGTGGACCTCGTAGTACCAGGCATGGACGCCCAGGGTGCCGTCCGCGACCCGCTCCGCGACGCACGGGTGGGTGTGCAGCCGCTCCAGCTGGGCCACCGCGTGACGCTGGACGGCCTCGGCGAGGTCCGGGGACAGGGGCGCGGTCGTCTCGGGCTGGACCGCGGCGTGCTCCAGCCAGCCCCGTACGGCGGGCAGGTCCGCCAGGTCGCCCCCGCTCATCAGGGCGTTGACCGCACCGCAGTGGGAGTGCCCGCAGACGATGACGTCGCGGACCCCGAGCACTCTCACCGCGTACTCGATGGTGGCGGTCTCGGCGGCCGGGTGGTGGCTGCGGTAGTCGGGCACGATGTTGCCGGCCGTGCGGAGCTCGAACAGTTCACCGGGGCGGGCTCCGGTGAACAGGGACGGCACCACACGGGAGTCGGAGCACGTGATGAACAGCGCTTCGGGACTCTGCCCGGCTCCGAGAACGGTGAACTCCTCGGCACGTTCCGCCACCTGGGCGGCGAACGATCGAGCGTGGTCAACCAGGGACTTCATGGTGGCCTTTCTCCTGCACCCGGGCCATGGGGGTGGCGGGCGCGGTGTGTTCAGGTCATCAGTCGATGGGTGTGCCGGCGCACGCCGAACGGGCACGCCGGTGTTCGCGCGTCAACGTCGACGCGGTGAGGTAATTCGAAACGGGTCGCCGCTCGCGCCCATAGCGCAGCAGCAGGAATCCGACAGGTGCGCTTGACGACCACGCGAACACCTCTTTGCCTGGAGATTACCTCAGGGCCGGGGTTCAAGTCACCGTCGCATAATGGCCAAGTATCGCCCACTCAGAGGAAAGTGGCGCATTCTTCACGGTGCCACGAGGAGTGGACGCGCGCGCGGCACGCGCAGAAATGCGCCCCCGAGCGCCCCGTAGAGCGGGAACCGTGCCCCCGATGAACTCGACCGCTTTCGGCCGCTCTCGGCTCGGCGATATCAGGCCAAGGAAATGAGAAATAGCCGTACGAGTGAAAAGCGCCCCTTCCCGTGACGCCCGCAGTGCACCAGGATGACGCTCCCGTGCCACACGCCCCGGCCGCCCCACACCACCGCGACCGCCCTCGGGGAGGGAATCCCATGGACGACGCCTCCGCCCGCCCGATCGACGCCGTCGTGGTCGGCGCCGGGCTCTCCGGCCTCTACCAGCTGCACCGGCTCCGCGGACTCGGCCTGGAGGCCGTGGCCTTCGAGGCGGGCGAGGACATCGGCGGGACCTGGTACTGGAACCGGTACCCCGGTGCCCGCTGCGACGTCGAGAGCATGTCGTACTCGTACTCCTTCTCCCCGGAGCTGGACCAGGAGTGGGAGTGGAGCGAGCGCTACGCCTCCCAGCCGGAGATCCTGCGCTACGTCCACCACGTCGCCGACCGCTTCGGCCTGCGCGGGCACGTCCGCCTGCGCACCCGCGTCACCCGCGCCGCGTACGACGAGGACCGGCACACCTGGCGGATCGCCACGGACACCGGCCGGACCGTCACGGCCCGGTTCCTCGTCCTGGCCTCGGGCTGCATGTCCCGCCCCAAGGACCCCGGGATCCCCGGGGCGGACCTCTTCCGGGGGGACCTCCACCACACCGCCCGCTGGCCCCGCGAGGAGGTCTCCTTCGCCGGCCGCCGGGTCGCCGTCATCGGAACCGGCTGCTCCGGCGTCCAGGCCATCCCCGTCATCGCCGAGGAGGCGGCCGCGCTCACCGTCTTCCAGCGCACCCCCGCCTACGCGCTCCCGGCCCACAACCGTCCGCTGCGGAGCGCGGAGACCGCTGAACTCAAGGCCCGTTACCCCGAGTTCCGCACGGCGCAGCGGCTCTCCCGGGGCGGGACCGTCTTCGACCCGCCGACCCGGTCGGCCCTGGAGGCCGACGCGGCGGAGCGCACGGCCGCCTACGAAGCCGGCTGGGATTCGGGGCTGCTCAGCGGGCTCCTGCGCACGTACACCGACATCCTGACCGACGCGGAGGCCAACGAGACCGTGGCCGAGTTCGTCCGGTCCAAGATCCGGTCGATCGTCACCGACCCGGCGACGGCCGAGCTGCTCTCCCCGCGGACGTTCCCGTTCGCGACCAAGCGGCCCTGCCTGGACACCGGCTACTACGCGACCTACAACCGGCCGCACGTGCGGCTGGTGGACCTGCGCACGACGCCGATCGAACGGCTCACGCCCCGGGGCGTCCTGACCTCGGACGGGGAGCACGCCTTCGACACGATCGTCTTCGCCACCGGCTTCGACGCCCTGACCGGCTCCCAGCTGGCCATCGACATCGTCGGCCGGGCCGGCGTGACGCTCCGGGAGAAGTGGGCGGACGGCCCGCGGCACCACCTGGGGCTCATGTCGGCGGGGTTCCCCAACCTGTTCACCGTCCTCGGCCCGCTGAGCCCGTCCGTCCTCACCAACATCGCCGTGTCCCTGGAACAGCAGGTGGACTGGATCACGGACTGCATCGCCCACCTGAGGAGCAACGGCCTCACGGAGATCGACGCGGCGCCCGGGGCGGAGGCGGCCTGGGGCGCGCACGCGGCGGAGGTCGCCGCCCGGACGCTCTATCCGTCCGCGGAGTCCTGGTACACGGGGGCGAACGTGCCCGGCAAGCCCCGGGTGTTCCTGGCCTACGCGGGCGGGCTGGACCGGTACCGGGCGGAGTGCGACGCCGCGGCCCGGAACGGGTACGAGGGCTTCGTGCTCTCCGCCGGCGCGTCCTCGTAGCCGGCTGCGGGCCCGGACGCACGGACCACGCCGCGGGGCGGCGCGGTCCGGACGGTGCGCACGGGCACGGAGGCCGCTACGGCGCGCCGTGCGGCCGTACGACCATCGCCGAGCCGCCGCCCCGCCGGGTGGTCTCGGCCGCCGCCAGCCAGCGGCCGTCCGGCAGCCGCTGGACACCGGTCGCGGCGCCGATCTCCGGGTTCTGCCGGAAGGCCTGCCCCAGGGCCTCCAGTTCGGTGCGCAGCGGGCTGTTCCACAGGCCCGGCTCCAGCTCGGTGGTGGTCTGGTTGCGCTGGCTGGCGCGCGGCGCCGCGATGGCGTCCACCAGGGGCAGGCCCCGGTCCAGGTGGCCGGTCAGGGTCTGCAGGACGGTGGTGATGATGGTGGCGCCGCCCGGGGAGCCGACCGCGAGGACCGGACGGCCGTGGTCCAGGACGATCGTCGGGGACATGGACGAGCGCGGGCGCTTGCCCGGCCCGGGCAGGTTCGGGTCCGGCACCCCGGGGGCCGCCGGGGCGAAGGAGAAGTCGGTCAGCTCGTTGTTGAGCAGGAAGCCCCGGCCGGGGACGGTGATGGCGCTGCCGCCGGTGGACTCGATGGTCAGGGTGTAGGAGACCACGTTGCCCCAGCGGTCGGCGACCGTCAGGTGGGTGGTGTTCTCCCCCTCGTACGTGGTGGGCGCGGCCTCGCCCGTGGTGGCGCAGGGGACCGGGTTGCGGGGGTCGCCGGGGGCCAGCGGGCTGGTCAGCGTCCGGTCGGGCTTGATGAGGCAGGCGCGCGAGTCCGCGAACCGCTGGGAGAGCAGCTCGCGGGTGGGCACGGATTCGGCGGCGGGGTCGCCGACCCAGCGCCCCCGGTCGGCGAAGGCGATCCGGGAGGCCTCGATGTAGCGGTGCAGGTACTGCGCCGGGGACAGCTTCGCGAGGTCGGTGCGCTCCAGGATGTTGAGCGCCTCGCCGACGGTGGTGCCGCCGGAGGAGGACGGCGCCATGCTGTAGACGTCCAGTCCCCGGTACGCGATCTGCGTCGGGGCCTGGCGCTTGGTCGCGTACGCGCGCAGGTCGGCGGTGGTCAGGTCGCCGGGGCGGACGTTGCGGGTGGCGGCCGGGTCGACGGGGGGCTTGCGGACGGTGTTGACGATGTCCTCGGCGATCGGGCCCCGGTAGAGCGCGCCGGTGCCCTTGCGGGCGAGTTCGGCGTAGGTGGCGGCGAGGTCCGGGTTCTTGAAGGTGGAGCCGACGACCGGCAGCCCGCCGCCGGGCAGGAACAGCTCGCGGGTGGCCGGGAAGTCCTTGAAGCGGTCCTGGTTGGCCTCGGTCTGGGCGCGGAAGGTGGCGTCCACCGTGAAGCCGTCGCGAGCCAGCTTCTCGGCGGGGCGCAGGAGCTGGGCGAGCGGGCGGCTGCCCCAGGCGTCGAGAGCGCTCTTCCAGGTGGCGGGGGTGCCGGGGACGCCGACCGAGCGTCCGCTGGTCTGGCCCTCGGCGAAGGGGATGGGGACGCCGTTCTCCTGGAAGAGGGTGGCGGTGGCCGTGGCGGGGGCGGTCTCGCGGCCGTCGATGGTGTGCACCCGGCGGGAGGAGGCGTCGTAGTAGACGAAGTAGCCGCCCCCGCCGATGCCGGCGGAGTACGGCTCGGTCACCCCGAGCGCGGCGGCGACGGCCACGGCCGCGTCGACGGCGTTGCCGCCGGACCGCAGTACGGCGATGCCGGCGGCGGAGGCGTCGGCGTCGACGCTGGCTACGGCCCCGCCGTAGCCTGCGGCGACGGGCACCTTGGGCGGGGTGGGGGTCTGCTGGGGCGGGGCGGCGGCCCCGGTGGAGACGAGCGCCCCGGCGAGGGCTGCGAACGCTAACTGACGTGCGGCGGAAGCGCGCATCCGGTTCCTCCAGTCGACGGCCTGTCAGGCCTGGGAGCGGCAGCCTAGCTTCGCCCCGCCCCCCGCGTCATGACGGCGGTGTGACGGCTACCATCCGCGGCATGAACGACGACGTCCGCAACATCGTGCTCGGGGTGGTGGCCACCGCCGTCAGCGGCGGCTTCGGCTGGTTCACGCGAACGTACCTGTGGCGCCGGGCGCTGCGCCGCAAGCAGGCCTTCTTCGGGCTGCCGGCCGGGGCGGACTGCCTGTTCGTGGTCAACCGCCAGATGGGCGGCACGGAGAACTCGCTGCACCGCAACGACGCCTTCGCGCTGCTGGAGATATCGTCCCTGATCAAGGACTGCGGGGCGACGGTGCAGATCGTCACCCACGAGGCGCGGCAGGGGTTCGGCGAGCGCGCCGAGTTCTGCGTCGGCGGCCCCGCGTCCAACTCCCGCACGGTGGCCCACCTGCACTCGCTGCTCCCGGGGGTACGGGTCGACCTGTCCACCGAATCCGGTCCGGACCGGGGCTCGATAGGGGTCGGCGGGAACACGTACCGCTGGGAGCCGGGCCTGACCGAGTTCGTGCTGCTGGCCCGGCTGGTCAACGGGCAGGGTACGCGGCCGGTCTTCCTGCTGTCGGGGCAGACGGCCAACAGCAACCAGGCGGCGGCCCGCTATCTGGCCCGGAACCACGAGAAGCTGGCGCGCGAGCACGGCGGGAAGTCGTTCTGCCTGGTGCTGAAGGTGGTCAACTCCGACGCCTACGGCCCGGACGTGACGGAGCTGGTCGCGGACGTCACCGCCGCGGCCCGGACACCCGCAGCGGCAGCCGCGTGATGCCGTTGATGAAGTTGGACACCAGCCGGCGGGGCTCCCCCGCGAGTTCGGGCGCGGGCATCGCCGCGCGCCACTCCTCGTGGAGGACGCGCAGCTGGAGCCGGGCGAAGTGGGCGCCGAGGCAGACGTGCGGGCCGTCGCCGAAGGAGACGTGCGGGTTCGGCGTGCGGTCGAGGTCGAGCCGGTCCGGGTCGGTGAAGACGCGTTCGTCGTGGTTGGCGGAGGCGTGGAAGACCACCACCTTGTCGCCGGCGCGGATCGGGGTCCCGGCGAGTTCGGTGTCGCGGGCGGCGGTGCGGCGGAAGCTGAGCACGGGCGGGTGGACGCGCAGGAGTTCGTCCACGGCCCGGTCGACGGCGGTGCGGCCGTCGGCCAGCCGGCGGTGGGCGTCCGGGTTCCGGGCGAGGGCGAGCAGGCCGCCGGGGGCGGCGCTGCGCACGGTGTCGTTGCCGGCGACGGTGAGCAGGAAGAAGAACATCTCCAGTTCGGCGGGGTCCAGTCCGGCCTGGGCGAGCGCGGTCATCACGTCGTCCCCGGGGTGGGCGCGCTTGTGGGCGGCCAGTTCCCGGGCGTAGCCGAACATCTCGCCGAGCAGGGCCGGGGAGCGCGGGTTCAGCGGCTTGCCGTCGGGGCCGAGGAGGGGCTCGGGGGCGTCCTCGGGGTCCTGGTAGCCGATGACGCGTACGGTCCACTCCAGCAGCAGGCCCCGGTCGGCGGGCGGGACGCCCAGCAGGTCGGTCAGGTTGAGCAGGGCGTACTCGTCGGTGACGGTGCGCACCACGTCGGCGGCACCGTCCTCGGCGCCGTCCCGGGCAGCGGCGAGGAGGGTGCGGGCGCGTTCGCGGGCCCGGTCCGCGAAGGCGTCGACCCGGGCGGGGGTGAAGGCACGGGCGACCAGGCGGCGGAGCCGGCCGTGCCCGGGAGGGTCCTGGTTGAGCATGGTGCTGCGCAGGAAGGGCAGGTCGGCGGGGTCGGGGTCGCGGATCTGGGTGGCGCCCAGCCAGGAGGAGTACGTGGTGTGGTCGCGCAGGACGCGGACGACGTCGGCGTGCCGGGTGACCGCCCAGAAGCCGGGCCCGGCGGGCCAGCCCTGGACTTCGGGCTCCTCCTGCCAGGCCACCGGGTGCCGGTCGCGCAGCAGCCGGTAGCGCTCGTGCGGGACGCCCCCGGCGTAGACGCGGGGGTCGAAGACGTCGGGGATGCCGGCGGGCCGGTCGGCGCGTTCCATGGTCCACACGGTGGCGGGACGGGGGTGGCGCCGCAAGGGGCCGGGGACCGTCAGCCCGCGTCGTCCGCCCGGCCCGCCGGGTCGCAGCGGGCGGCCTCCAGCTCGGTGTCGGTGCCGCGCAGCACCACGTCGAAGACCGGGGCGAGGGTGGACAGGGCGCTGCACACGAGCTGCCGGCGGGCGATCGGGTCCAGGTCGGCGACGGGGAAGGGGAGCCGCGCCTCGATCCGGTCGCGTGCCGGGAAGCCGACGCCGAGCTCCTCCAGCCGCCCGGGCTCGACCGGGGGCAGCCGGGTGCCGAGGCCGGCCTCCAGTTCCGGGGCGCCGGGTCCGCCGAGGAGTCCCGTCAGGCTGCCCCGGGGGCCGTTGCCGGTGTGCTCGGGCTGCGGCGAGGGGACCAGCCGCCCCTCGGGGGTGACGAAGTAGGCCATCGAGGTCCGGGCGGGTGCGGCGACGGCCACCTTGGCGGCCGCGCCGCTCTCCACGACCCCGGTGGGCTTGATCCCGCAGCCGGCGAGCAGCAGGGCCGGGCCGAGCAGGGCGGCGGCGGCCGCGAGGGTCCGCGTCCGGCTCATGCGGTGGCCTCCAGGGGCATGTCGAGGGTGAACACGGCTCCTGCGCCGGGGGCGTTGGCGGCGGTCAGGGTGCCGCCGTGCAGCCGGACGTTCTCCAGGGTGATGGCGAGCCCGAGGCCGCTGCCGGCGGAGCGGGCGCGTGCGGCGTCGGCCTTGAAGAACCGGTCGAAGATGTGCGGGAGCACCTCCTCGGCGATGCCGGGTCCGCTGTCGGCGACCTCCAGCAGCAGGCGCGGTCCGCCGGGGTGCTCCTGGGTGCGTACGGCGACCCGTACGGGGGCCTGGCCGTGGCGCAGGGCGTTGCCGACGAGGTTGGCGAGGACGACGTCGAAGCGGCGCGGGTCCAGGCGGGCCCGGATCCCCTCGGGGAGGTCGGTGGTGACCCGGTCGTCGTCCCAGCGGCGGCGTTCCAGGGTCTTGCCGACGGCTTCGGCCACGTCGACGTCGTCGAGGTTGAGTTCGGCGGCGCGGGCGTCGAAGCGGGAGATCTCCATGAGGTCCTCGACGAGGACGGCGAGCTTGCCGGTCTCGGTGCTGATCAGCCGCAGGGCCTTGGCGGTGTCGGGGTCGAGCCCGGCGGCGTCCTCGTCGAGCACCTCGGTGACGGCGAGCATCCCGGCGAGGGGGGTGCGCAGTTCGTGGGAGACGTCGGCGGCGAAGCGGCGGGCCCGGGCCTCCGCCTCCCGCAGTTCGGTGACGGACTCCTCCAGGGCGCCCGCGGTCTCGTTGAAGGTGCGGGCGAGGCCGGCGAGTTCGTCGGCGCCCCGGACGGTGATGCGGGTGTCGAGGCGGCCCCGGCCCAGGTTCTGTGCGGCGCGGCGCATGTCGCGGACGGGCCGCAGGACGCTGCGCGCGGCGAGCAGGGCGGGTACGAGGGCGATGGCCAGGCCCGGTACGGCGCCCTGTTTGGCGGCTTCGACCATGGCCTCGACGGTCTGCTGTTCGCTGGTGAGCGGCATGACGGCGTAGACGGTGACCCCGGTCGGCTCGCGGTTGCCGTTGCGGGTGAACACGGCGGGCATGCCGATGGTGAGGTAGGGCTCGCCGCGGCCGTCCTCCACCCGCTGGAAGGCGCCGTGCGGGTTCGCCGCGACCTGCTCGCGCAGCTTCTCGGTGAGGACGGGGGAGGTGGTGGGGATGCCGTTGGAGGAGGCGCGCAGGGTGCCGTACTCCCCGTAGACCACCCAGGAGTGCGGCTTTCCGCGTTTGCCCAGGTCGTTGACGAGGCGCTGGAGCTGCTGGCGGTCCATGGGCAGGCTCATGCCCTGGCCCTCCAGCTGGTCGCGCAGGGTGCTGACCGCCGTGTCCTGGCTCTGGGTCAGCACGGCCCTGCGGGCCTGCCGGTAGGTGAGGGCGGCCGTGCTGACGGCGCAGATCGTGGCGACCAGCAGGAACGCGGCGATCAGCCGGGTGCGCAGGCCGAACGGCGGGAGGCGGCGCACGGCCTAGAGCGGGCCGAAGCGGTAGCCGAAGCCCCGCACGGTCTGTATGTAGCGGGGGTGGCGGTCGGGGTCCTCGACCTTGTTGCGCAGTCTGCGCACGCAGGCGTCCACGAGGCGGGCGTCGGCGTGGTAGCTGTGCTCCCACACGTACTCCAGCAGCTGCTGCCGGGAGAAGACCTGCTCGGGTGAGGCCGACAGGTGGAGCAGGAGCTTGATCTCGCTGGGGGCGAGGGCGATGCGTTCGCCGTTCTTGGCGACGGTCAGCCCGGCGCGGTCGATGGCGAGCTCGCCGTGGTGTTCGACGCCGGGCCGGCCGGCCGGGGCCTTCAGGCGGCGCAGCACGGCCTTGATGCGGGCCTCGATGATCTGCGTGGGGACGGGTTTGACGATGTAGTCGTCGGCTCCGGCCTCCAGGCCGACGACGATGTCGAAGTCGTCGCCGCGCGCGGTGAGCATGATGATCGGGACCTGGCTGGTCTCCCGGATCCGGCGGCAGACCTGCACGCCGTTGATGCCGGGCAGCATCAGGTCCAGCAGCACCAGCTCGGGGCGGAAGCCGTCGATGAGGGCCAGTCCCTCTTCGCCGGTCGCGGCGGCGCTCACCTCGTGGCCCCGGCGGCGCAGGCCGAGGCCGACCCCTTCCCGGATGGAAGGGTCGTCCTCGATCAGCAGTACGCGTGGCATCCGGTCAGTATTCCAGGGTGGTTCATGTGGTTTCCTCCCGCTATCGGCCGACCTTTCGGCGCAGGGAGTCCAGCAGGTCGGTGATCTCGGCCAGCCGCAGCGGCCGGGCGAGGAGTACGACGACCAGGGCGAGCGCGACGGTTCCCGCTCCGGCGGCGGCGAAGGATCCGAGGCCGTCGGCGGCGCGGGCGGCCGCGTACCCGGCGGCGGCCGCGGGCAGGCAGGCGGCGAGCAGCCGCAGGTGGGTGGTGAGGGCGGTGGTGCGGGGCCCGCCGCGCGGGCCGAGCCGCCGGGAGAGGGCGTACGCGGTGACGGCGGCGCCCCCGATGAAGGCGAGGGAGGTGGCGGCGGCCATGCCGGTGACGGCCCAGCGCACCGGCAGCAGCAGGTAGGCGGCGTACGAGAGTCCGGCGTTGAGGGCGACGATGACCAGGTTGAGGAAGAAGGGGGTGCGGGTGTCGGAGAGGGCGTAGAAGCCGCGGGCGAGCACGTACTGGGCGGAGTAGGCGACCAGGCCGGGGGCGAAGGCGGTGAGCATGCCGGCCATGGCGGCGACCTCGTCGGGGGTGACGTTGCCGTAGCCGGAGACGCAGTCCATCACCCAGGGGGCGAGTGCGGCGAAGAGCGTGGCGGCGGGCAGGACGAGGGCGGCGCTGGAGCGCAGTGCGTACGAGACGTCCTCGCGGACGGCGCCGAGGTCGCCTTCGGCGGCGGCCGAGCTCATCCGGGGCATGAGGGCGGTGACCAGGGAGACGGTGATGATGCCCTGGGGGACGATCCACAGCTGGTAGGCGCTGGTGTAGGCGGCGTAGCCGAAGCCGGGTGCCCGGTCGCCGACGGTGGTGGAGAGCTTGGTGACCACCCAGTAGGCGATCTGGTTGCTGAGGACGAGCACGACCAGCCAGCCCGCGTTGCGCAGGGGGCGGGTGAGGCCGCTGCCGCGCCAGTCGAAGCGGGGGCGCCAGCGGAAGCGGGCGGCGCGCAGCGAGGGGACGAGGGCGAGGGCCTGGACGACGATGCCGGCGGTGGTGCCGATGCCGAGCAGCCGGGTGTCGGCGGCGTCGAGGGCGTCGCGGCCGCCGCCGGAGGTGAGGAGGAAGAGGCCGAAGACGCCGATGATGACGAGGTTGTTGAGGACCGGGGTCCACATCATCGCCCCGAACCTGCCGCGCGCGTTCAGCACTTGCCCGAGCAGGGTGAACAGTCCGTAGAAGAGGATCTGCGGGAGGCAGAAGCGGGCCAGGGCGACGACGGTGCTGCGCTGGGCGTCCGTGTAGGAGGCGGGGGTGTACGCGTCGACGATCAGGGGCGTGGCGAGGACGGCGGCGGCGGTGAGCGCGAGCAGGGCCACGGTGCAGGCGGTCAGCAGCCGGTCGGTGTAGGCGGCCCCGCCGTCGCGGTGCTCCTTGGCTGCGCGGACCAGTTCGGGGACGAAGACGGCGTTCAGCGCACCGCCGACGAGCAGCATGTAGATGATGTTGGGGACGGTGTTGGCGACGGTGTAGCCGTCGCCGAGGAAGCCGGCTCCCAGCGCGGCGAGGACCACGGCGGAGCGGACGAAGCCGGTGGCCCGGGAGACGACGGAGCCGGCGGCCATCAGGGCGCCGCTGCGCAGCACGGAGCCCTTCGCCGGGGCCCCGGCCGCCGTCGTCGCGGGGGCCGGTTCCGGCGGCGGGCCCGCGGGGGCCGCTCCTGGTGCCGCGCTGCTGGTGGATCCGTACATCGGGGTCTTTCCCTTCGCCGAGCCGAAGGTGGAGGGTAACCCGGCCGCCGCGGCCGGGTTAATTCGAGTCCCGGTAGGGTCTTTTGGCCCCCGCGCCGGTGCGGAAGGTCCTTTTCCCGCGACGCGGCCGCCCGTTGGACAATTCCGGACGGCCGGATTCCGCAACGTGCCCCCGAATGTGACCGGATGGCAACAGTTCCGCTGCGGCCCATGTCACAAGGACTTCTGCGAGATTTTTCTTCGAATGTGCAACCTAATCTGAACGCGTTCGCTCCTTACCTGAGGACGACCGTTATTCCGGAGGGGTTTTCGTTGAGCCGTACACGCCGCACCGCACTTCCGCGCCGCCGCACCCGTCACGCCATGCTGGCGGGCACCGCGCTGCTCACCCTCGCGCTGAGCGCCTGCGGGGGTGGCGACTCAGACGGGAAGGCCGGCGGCGACGGCAAGGCGGCGGACCCGAAGAAGGGGCCGGACATGGCCATCTCGGTGAACCTCACGGGCGACCAGGTCAAGGCCGGCGAGCCGGTGAAGGTGGCCCTCGCCGACGGCAAGTTCTCCCTGGTCAAGGTCACCGACGGCAAGGGCGGGGAGCTGCCGGGGCAGATATCCGCGGACGGCCGCACCTGGACCTCGGAGCGCAACGCCTCCCCCAGCACCGACTACAAGGTCGACGCCCAGAACACCGCCAGCCAGAGCGCGAGCACCCAGTTCAAGACCTCGCCGGCGGACAAGGTGAACAAGGTCTCCATCAACATCCCGAAGGGCACCACGGTGGGCGTCGCGATGCCCGTCTCGCTGGTCTTCGACAATCCGGTGAAGAACAAGGCCGAGGTCGAGAAGCAGCTGAAGGTCACCACCTCGAACAACACCGAGGGCTCCTGGGGCTGGTTCAAGGACTATTCCGGCAAGGACCGGGTGGACTGGCGGCCGAAGGACTACTGGAAGTCCGGCACCGACGTGAAGGTCGACATGAAGCTGAACGGTGTGGACTCCGGATCCGGCGGCGGCCTGTTCGCCCGCGATTACAACACCGAGTTCAAGATAGGCAAGGACCGCCGGATGGAGGTCAGCCTCGACACCAAGAAGATGACGGTGACCGAGGACGGCCAGGCCGTGAAGACGATCCCGGTCTCGGCGGGGACGCCCGGCGGCCAGAAGGCCTCCTGGTCCGGGAAGATGGTGCTGATGTCGAAGGAGGGCACCATCCGGATGGACTCCCAGACGGTGGGCCTGGGCGACTCCTACGACAAGATGGTCGACTACTCGATGCGGCTGACCTGGTCGGGCATGTACGCGCACGCCGCGCCGTGGAACTCCGCCAACTTCGGCCGCGTCAACTCCAGCTCGGGCTGCGTGGGCATGAGCGACGCCGATGCGAAGTCCTTCTACGAGCGGGTGCAGGTGGGCGACCCCTTCGAGGTGGTCGGCAGCGGCTCCAAGGGCAACGCCGACCTCGGCAACGGGTACGGCGAGTGGAACCTGTCGTGGGACCAGTGGAAGGCGAAGAGCGCCCTGACCGGCGGCGGCACCCAGCAGGGCTGACCGTCCGGGCGGCCGCTGACCCCTCCTCAATTGTTACCGCTACGTAACTTACTCACGGGTTACCTTGGGTAAGCCCCTCCCGTTACCGTCGGGTCACTTTCGGACACCGGCGCACGCGAGGAGCGATCGATGAGGACCCGCCCCACCACCGCAGCGGCCGTGGCCGCACTGCTCGCGGCGACCGCCCTGGGCCTGGCCCCCCACCAGGCCCTGGCGGCCCCCGCCGCCCCCGCGGCCGCGCAGACCGGGGCGTCCGCGCAGCTGCGCTTCCACGACATCCCCGGCTCCGGGGGCATCACCCTCAAGGGCAACGTCTTCACCCCGGCCGGCGCCGAACCCGGCCGGAAATACCCCCTGATCGTGCTCCCCACCAGCTGGGGCATGCCGCAGATCGAATACATCGCCCAGGCGAAACAGCTCGCCGACGCCGGTTACGTGGTGGTGAGCTACACCTCGCGCGGCTTCTGGCTCTCCGGCGGGCAGATCGAGACCGCGGGCCCCGCGGACATCGCCGACGTCTCCGCCGTCATCGACTGGGCCCTCGCCAACGCCCCCGCCGACCCCGGCCGGATCGGCCTCGGCGGGGTCTCGTACGGGGCGGGCATCAGCCTGCTGGCCTCCGCGCACGACCCGCGGATCAAGGCCGTGGTGGCCCTCAGCGGCTGGGCGGACCTCATCGAGTCCATCTACTCCGGCCGCACCCAGCACCTCCAGGCCGCCGGGATGCTCGGCGCCGCCGGCTACCTCACCGGCCGCCCCGGACCCGAACTCCAGCAGATCCTCGGCGACTTCCTCGGCTCGAAGCTGGAGAACGAGCAGGCGATGATCGAGTGGGGGAAGAAGCGCTCCGCCGCCGAGCAGGTGGACCGGATCAACGCCAACGGCGCCGCGATCATGCTGGGCAACGCCTGGGGCGACACCATCTTCCCGCCCAACCAGTACGCCGCGTTCTTCGAGAAGCTCACCGGACCCAAGCGCCTGGAGTTCCGCCCCGGCGACCATGCCACCGCCGAGGCCACCGGCCTGCTCGGCCTGCCCAACGACACCTGGACCAACGCCCACCGCTGGTTCGACCGCTACCTCAAGGGCGAGCGCAACGGGGTCGACGCCGAGTCCCCGGTGCAGATCAAGTCCCGCAGCACCGGCGGGTACGAGGGCTACGCCGACTGGAAGTCGGTCGGCTCCGGCGGCACCGAGAAGCTCCCGCTCGCCGACAGCGAGCACGTCTGGGCCAACGTCGACTCCGGCGCCAACGGCGGGATCCTCTTCCTCTCCAGCGTCCTCGACCAGTTCGCCCAGGCCCCGCCGACCGCCTCCGTCCCGCTGCTCCCCCGCGCCTTCGCCGCCGTCTGGCAGTCGCCGCGCTACGAGCGGGAGCGCCGGATCCGGGGAACCGTGCGCCTGCACACCACCGTCACCCCCACCAAGGCCGACGGCACCTTCGTCGCCTACCTCTACGACGTCGGCCCGCTCGGCATCGGCAAGCTCGTCAGCAACGCCCCGTACACCTTCCACGGGAAGACCCCCGGCCAGTCCTTCGGGGTCGACCTGGACCTCTTCTCCACCGCCTACGACGTGCCCGAGGGCCACCGCCTGGCCCTCGTCGTGGACACGGTCGACCCGCTCTACATCGAGCACAACCCCGCCGGCGCGCAGCTGACCTTCTCCTCGCCGCGCACCGATCCCTCGTACGTCTCGGTGCCGCTGCGCGAGCAGTGATCCGCGGCCGCTGCCGGGGGGCCGTCTATCTCCCCGGCAGCAGCGTGCCCGGCTCGGCGGGCGCGACCTCGACGGCCCTGGTCTTCAGGCTGCGCCGCTCGCGCCGCGCGACCCAGGTGGCGAACCAGGACAGCAGCATGCACATGCCGATGTAGACCGGCGCGATGATCATCACGACGGGGATGAACGGCAGGTCGTAGTCCAGGTTCGAGGCGATCAGCTTGCCCGCGTGCAGGAACTCCTCGTAGGTGATCAGGAAGCCCAGCGAGGTGTCCTTCAGGGCCACCACGAGCTGGCTGATGATCGTGGGCAGCATGGCCCGCACCGCCTGCGGTGCGAGCACGAAGGTCATCACCTGCGTCTTGCGCATGCCGAGCGCGTACGCGGCCTCGCGCTGGCCCTTCTCCACCGAGTTGACGCCCGTGCGGAAGACCTCGGCGAGCACCGACCCGTTGTACAGGGTCAGCCCCGCCACCAGGGCGGGCAGCGGCTGGACCTTCAGCGCCACGAAGATGAAGAAGATCATCACCAGCACCGGCATGGCCCGGAAGAACTCCACGCACGCCGTCGCGGCCCAGCGCACCGGACGGTGCACCGAGAGCCGTCCGGTCCCCAGCACCGCCCCCAGCACCAGCGAGAGCACCGAGGCGTACGCGAAGGCCTTGAGGGTGTTGCCGAGCCCCCTGAGCAGCAGCTCCTGGATGCCCTCGTACGCGAAGGGGCTCCACTTGGCGGCGGTGAACTGCTCGGTGTCGAAGAGCAGGTAGAGGATCCACGCCAGCAGGCCGAGGAACACCACCGTCGAGGCGATCCCGTAGTAGAGGTGGCGGCGCTGGGCCTTGGGCCCGGGCAGGTCGTAGAGGGCGGTGGACTCCAGGTCCCCGTGCAGCGCGTGCGCGGTCATCGGGCGACTCCGTAGCGCTTCTCCAGCAGGTGGAAGAGCGCGCTGATGGACAGGGTGATGATCAGGTAGCCGACGGCGATCCAGACGAAGGTCCACACGATCCCGTAGCCCAGCTCGTTGAGGGTCTTGTACGTGCCCAGCAGCTCGTTGACGCTGAAGGCGCCGGCGATCGCGGAGTTCTTCGCGAGCGCGATCAGGGTCGAGCCGATGGGCGGGATGACGGAGCGGAAGGCCTGCGGCAGCACCACCGTCCCCAGGGTCTGCCCGAAGGACATCCCCAGGCTCCGCGCGGCCTCGCCCTGCCCCTTGGGCACGGTGTTGATGCCGGAGCGCAGCACCTCGCAGATGAAGGCCGAGGTGTAGCAGCCGAGCGCGAGGACGGCGAAGACCTGGAAGGGCAGGACCAGCCCGAAGCGCGGCAGGCCCAGGAGCACGGCGAAGAAGAGCAGGGTGAGCGGGGTGTTGCGCAGCACGGTCACCCAGACCGTGCCGAAGACCCGGAAGGAGCCGACGGGCGCCACGCGGAAGGAGGCCATCAGGAAGCCGAGGACCAGGGCGAGCAGCGAGGCGTAGACGGTCAGTTCGAGGGTGCCGAGGAAGCCCTTGCCGTAGATCGCGAAGTTCTCGGTGAGTACGTCCATGGGGGTGCGCTCTCCCTTCAGCCGGCCGGGTAGCGGTCGATGGCGGGCGGCGTGGGGGCGGGCTGGCCGGAGAGGCCGAGCGTGGCCTCGTAGGCCTTCTTCCAGTCGCCGTTCTTCTCGTCCGCCTCCAGCGCGTCGTCGAGGGCGAAGCGCAGGGCGTTGTCACTGCGGGGGACGCCGATGCCGTAGGGCTCCTGGGAGAAGGGCTTGCCCACGACCTTGAGCTCCTCGGGGACCTTGGCGGCGTAGCCGAGGAGGATGGAGTCGTCGGTGGAGACGGCGTCGACCTGGTAGGTCAGCAGGTTGTCCACGCAGACCGAGTAGGTGTCGTACGCGACGAGCACGGCCTCGGGGTGCTCGCGCTGGAGCCGCTGGTAGGGGGTGGAGCCGGCGGCGGAGCAGACCTTCTTGCCGGCGAGGTCCTCGGGTCCCTTGATGTCCTTCTCGTTCCTGCGGACGAGCAGGGACTGGCCGGCCATGAAGTAGGGGCCCGCGAAGCCGACCTGCTTCTTGCGGTTGTCGTTGATCGTGTAGGTGCCCACGTAGTAGTCGATCTGGCCGTTCTGCAGGGCGGTCTCTCGGTTGGCGGAGGCGATGGTCTTGAACTCGATGCCCTTCGGGTCGAAGCCGAGGGAGGCCGCCATCATCCTGGCGATCTCGATGTCGAAGCCGGAGTAGCGGCCGGTCGCGGGGTCCTTCTCCCCCATGTACGGCTGGTCCTCCTTGACGCCGACCACGAGGTGGCCGCGCTTCTTCGCCTTCTCCCAGGTGCGCGACTGGGGCAGCGAGAAGCCGGTGTCGACCTGGTAGACGGGCAGGTCCTCGGGCTGGGGTCCCTTGACCGGAGGGCTGCCCGGCTTGCCGCAGGCGGCGGCCGCGAGCAGCAGGGCGGTCAGGGCGAGTACGCGCAGGGTGTGCTTCACCGGGCCGCCCCTCAGTGCTTGAGGATCTTGGAGAGGAAGTCCCGGGCGCGGTCGCTCTCGGGGGCGGTGAAGAAGGCCTCCGGTGTGCGGTCCTCGATGATCCGGCCGTCGGCCATGAAGACGACGCGGTTCGCGGCGGAGCGGGCGAAGCCCATCTCGTGGGTGACCACGACCATGGTCATCCCGTCGCGGGCGAGCTGCTGCATGACCTCCAGCACCTCGTTGATCATCTCCGGGTCGAGGGCGGAGGTGGGCTCGTCGAAGAGCAGCGCCTTGGGGTTCATGGCGAGGGCGCGGGCGATGGCCACCCGCTGCTGCTGGCCGCCGGAGAGCTGGGCGGGGAATTTGTCGGCCTGGCTCGCGAGGCCGACCCGCTCCAGGAGTTCCCGGGAGCGCTTGTCGGCCTCCTCCTTCTTGCGCTTGCGCACCTTGACCTGGGCGAGCGAGACGTTGGCCAGGACGGTCTTGTGCGCGAAGAGGTTGAAGGACTGGAAGACCATGCCGACCTCGGCGCGCAGGCCCGCCAGCTCCTTGCCCTCGGCGGACAGCGGCCGGCCGTCGAGGGTGATGGTGCCGGACTCGATGGTCTCCAGCCGGTTGATCGTCCGGCAGAGGGTGGACTTGCCGGACCCGGAGGGCCCGATGATCACCACCACCTCCCCGCGGCCGACGGTGAGGTTGATGTCCTGGAGGACGTGCAGGGTCCCGTAGTGCTTGTTGACGTCCCGCAGCTCGATCAACGGATCGACGGCCATACGCTGCCCTGCCCACTTGTCGGTGTGTCGAGGTCAGCGCAAACTATCCAGCCGTCGGGGGGACTTCACCTCGACACGCCAAAAAGGTACATAAAGAACATTGGCCTACATTGGCCCTTCGGTCAGCCCTCGGAGGCCTCGGCGTAGGCCTGGCTGAGCTCCGGGGAGCCGGTCATCGCCCAGGACAGCCCCGACTCGATCACGTTGAGCTCGCGCCCGGACGCGAGCCGGATCACCGGCTGGCCGTTGGGCCAGACCTGCCAGCCGGCGCCCGGGAGGCTGCGCACGATCACGGTCCCGAGGTAGAACCCGGCGTCGTTGCCCAGCCAGGGCGCCACCTCCGGGTCCCGGCGCCAGCGGGGCATCAGCTGGTCCAGTGCCTCCAACGAGGCCGGGGTCTGGTCGAGTTCCAGTCCGGCCGCCCACGCCTGGGACCGCAGCATCTCGCACTCCGAGAACAGTTCGGCGACGCCCTCGGGATCATCCGCGAGGGCGGCGGCGAGCTCCGCACCCTGTTCCGTTTCGTGCCGGTTCCGCCAGTTGGCCAGGAAAGGGATGTTCATACCGACCAGCCTGACACCCGGATCCCCGGCTGGCCACAGGGCGCGCCTTGATCCCTCCGTCTTCCCGGCGTCCTGCTAAACGTCGAGGTCGACGACGACCGGGGCGTGGTCGGAGGCGCCCTTGCCCTTGCGCTCGTCGCGGTCGACGTACGCGTCCTTGACCGCCTTCGCGAAGGGCTCGTTCCCGTACACCAGGTCGATGCGCATGCCCCGGTTCTTGGGGAAGGCGAGCTGGCGGTAGTCCCAGAAGGTGTACGGGCGGTCGTACTTGAGCGCGCGCGGCATGACGTCGGACAGCCCGGCGGCCCGCAGGGCCTCCAGGGCGGCCCGCTCGGCGGGGGTGACGTGCGTGAGGCCCGCGAAGACGGCCGGGTCGTACACGTCCTCGTCGGTCGGCGCCACGTTGAAGTCGCCGAGGACCGCGAAGGGGCGGGTGCCGGCGGCGTCCTCGGCGATGGCGGTGGTCAGCGCGCCGAACCAGTTCAGCTTGTAGCCGTAGTGGTCGTGCTCGACCTCGCGGCCGTTGGGCACGTACACCGACCAGACGCGCACCCCGCCGCAGGTGGCCGAGATGGCGCGGGGCTCCTGGACGCCCTCGTAGTCGGGGCCGCCCGGCAGCCCCATCACGACGTCCTCCAGCCCGACCCGGGACAGCAGGGCCACGCCGTTCCACCGGCCGGTGGCGTTGACGGCCGACTCGTAGCCCAGCTCGCGCAGCTCGGCGGCGGGGAACTGCTCCGCGGAGCACTTGGTCTCCTGGATGCAGAGCACATCCGTGCCGGAGCTCTCCAGCCAGGCCAGCAGGCGCGGCAGCCGGGCGGTGATCGAGTTGACGTTGAACGTGGCGATACGCATGCTCACCAACCTACCGCCCGGCACCGACAGTCAGAGCGCGGCGCTCTCGCCCGCGCCGAGGCGGCTGTGCGGGGCGCCGCCGAGGTTGGCCAGGGCCGTGTCGTAGATGGGCCGGGCGATGTCCGCGAGGTAGGCGTCGTGGATGTCGATGGCCCGGGCCGGCTTGACCTCGCGGACGTAGTCGATCACCTCGGCGACCTTGTTCCACGGCGCGTGCACGGGCAGCATCAGCGTCTCCACCGCGACGCCGGGCACGGTCAGCGCGTCCCCGGGATGGAAGAGGGAGCCCTCCACGAGGTACCCGACGTTCGTGACCCGCGGGATGTCGGGGTGGATCACGGCGTGCAGTTCGCCGTGGACCTGGACCTCGAAGCCGGCCACGGTGAAGGCGTCCCCGTGGCCCACCGTGTGCACCCGGCCCGGGTAGGCGGCGGCCATCTTGTCCGCGACGCTGCGCAGGGTCCACAGGGCGGCGGCCGGGTTCGCGTCGAGCGCCGCGCGCAGCCGGCCCTCGTCGAAGTGGTCGGGGTGCTCGTGGGTGACCAGCAGGACGTCCGCGCCGAGCCCCGCGTCCGGTTCGCTGAAGGCGCCCGGGTCGATGACGAGCACGCGCCCGTCCTTCTCCAACTGGACGCAGGAGTGCAGCCGTTTGGTGAGCTTCATGATCCCACCATAGGCGGCCGGGCCCGGAGCGGGGCCGCTACGGGACGGTGGTGGACACCACGTACACGCGGGGGGCGGCCGGGTTGGTGAAGTCGACCGTGACGTCCCGGGTGGGACGCGGGTCCTCCGCCTCCAGGGTGACCCCGGACCAGGTGTGCTGCGGGCTCCAGCTCCAGCCGGCGACCCCGGCGTCGCGGTCGGAGACCGAGACCCCCGGCGTGAGCGCCCCGCGGCTGGTGCCCACGGCGGCCAGGAAGGGGTCCAGCTCCTCGGCCTTGAGCTGGAACTGCACGTAGAGCCTGCTGGTGTGCCAGTTGTTGGTCTCCAGGTAGCCGACGTGGGAGGCCGTCAGCGGGATCGGCACCTCGTAGATGCTGCGCTGCACCCGGGACGGCCAGTCGGTGCGCACCTTGACCGCGGTCACCCGGGCCGCCTTGTCCCTGCCGCTCTGCCGGCTCTGCTGGGCCGAGACGAACAGGTAGCCCGCGGGCACCCCGATGAGCAGCACGATGATGATCGCGGTGACCCAGCGGCGCCGTACGGTGTGCCGGCGGTCCTCGCGCTCCTCGGCGGTGGGCGGCTGCGAACCGCCCGCTTCGGGGGAGGAGGCCTGGCGGGGCAGGGAGGGCGGTGTCACTGCTGTTCCTGATCCTTGGGGTCCGTGGGGCCCGCGGCGCCGCGCCGGCCCAGCTGCGCGTAGCGCTCGTACCGCTCGACGCGCCGGCGGGTGGCGCGGCGGAAACGGCGGGCGACGAGCCGGGCGAGGTCGGCGGCGCCGACCATGCCGGCCTCGGGGCCGAGCTGGGCCTTGGCGATGCGGGCCTCGGGGCGGTAGCCGCGGCCGGTGAGGTGGCGGCGGAAGGCGTCCCGGGCGGGGCCGATCAGCAGGTCGTCGGCGGCGCTGACGCCGCCGCCGATGACGAAGCAGGCGGGGTCGAGGGCGGCGGCGAGGTTGGCGATGCCGACGCCGAGCCACTGGCCGATGTCCTGGAGGAGCTCGACGCACATGGCGTCGCCCTCGCGGGCCAGCTCGGTGATGAGGGGGCCGGTGATCTCCTGGACGTTGCCGCCGACCCTGGCGATGATGTTGTACGCGACCGGGGAGTCGGCGGCGGCCAGCTCGCGGGCCTCGCGGACCAGGGCGTTGCCGGAGCTGTACTGCTCCCAGCAGCCGCGGTTGCCGCACGGGCAGCGGTGCCCGCCGGGAACGACCTGCATGTGGCCGAACTCGCCGGCCACCCCGAAGCGGCCGCGCTTGACCTGGCCGCCCTCCAGGATGGCCCCGCCGATGCCGGTGCCCAGGGTGATCATGACGAGGTGGTCCTCGCCCCGGCCGGCGCCGAAGCGCCATTCGGCCCAGGCCGCGGTGTTCGCGTCGTTGTCCACCATGACCGGGACCGCGAGCCGGGACTGGAGGGCGTCGCGCAGCGGCTCGTCGCGCCAGGCCAGGTGCGGGGCGAACAGGACGCGGGAGCGGTCGGCGTCGACCCAGCCGGCGGCGCCGATGCCGACCGCGTGCACGTCGTGCCGGTCGGAGAGGTCGAGGACCAGCTCGACGATGGTGTCCTCGACGACCTTGGGGCTCTTGGACTTGTCCGGGGTCTCGGTGCGGATCTTCTCCAGGATGACCCCGTCGGCGTCGACCACGCCGGCCATCACCTTGGTGCCGCCGATGTCGATGCCGACGGTCGGGACGCGTGGGGCGGTGCGCAGCGAGCGGCGCTCACGGGTCCCGACGGTCCGCAGGACGGTGCCCCGGGCCGCCCCCCGGTGGGCGAGCGTGAAGTCCCGGTACGTGCTCATCGAGTGGTTTCGTCCCTGTCGGTGGCCGGATCGGATGGGGTGGTCGCCCCTGATTCTGCCACCCGCTCCAGCTCGTGGCTCAGCTCCTCCAGCTCCGAGCCGCCCGCCATCTGCCGGGTGAGTTCGTCCAGGGTGATCGAGTCGCGGGTGTGGCTGCCCGCCATGGCGCCCCGCTTGAGGAGCACGAAGCGGTCCCCGACCAGGTACGCGTGGTGCGGGTTGTGGGTGATGAGGACCACGCCGAGGCCCGCGTCGCGGGCGGCGGCGACGTACTTGAGGACCACGCCGGACTGCTTGACGCCGAGGGCCGCGGTGGGTTCGTCCAGGACGAGGACCTTCGCTCCGAAGTACACGGCGCGGGCGATGGCCACGCACTGCCGCTCGCCGCCGGAGAGGGTGCCGATCGGCTGGTCGACGTCGCGCAGGTCGATGCCCATGCGCAGCAGCTCGGTGCGGGTGGTCTCGCGCATGAGGTCGACGTCGAGGCGGCGGAAGGGGCCGCGGCCCTTCGTCGGCTCCGAGCCGAGGAAGAAGTTCCGCCAGACCGGCATGAGGGGGACGACGGCCAGGTCCTGGTAGACGGTGGCGATGCCGTGGTCGAGTGCGGCGCGCGGGTTGGCGAGCTCCGTTTCCACGCCCTCGATCTCGAAGCTGCCGGCGTCGTGGCGGTGCAGCCCCGCGATGATCTTGATGAGGGTGGACTTGCCGGCACCGTTGTCGCCGAGCACGCAGGTGATCTCGCCCGCCGACACCTCCAGGGTGACCCCCTGGAGGGCGCGGATGTTGCCGTAGTACTTGCTGACGTCCGTCAGCTTCACCAGGGGTGTGCTCATGACCGCGCCTCCGCCCGCTTGCGGACCCATGCGTTCAGCAGCGTGGCGAGCAGCAGCATGGCGCCCAGGAAGAACTTGAACCAGTCCGGGTTCCACTGCGCGTAGACGATGCCGTTGCTGGTCATGCCGAAGATGAAGGCGCCGACGGCCGAGCCGATCGCGGAACCGTAGCCGCCGGTCATCAGACAGCCGCCGATGACGGCGGCGATGATGTAGAGGAACTCGTTGCCGACGCCCTCGCCCGACTGGACGACGTCGAAGGAGAAGAGGATGTGCTGCCCGGAGATCCAGGCGCACAGCGCGACCCCCATGTAGAGGCCGATCCGGGTCTTGACCACCGGGACGCCGGTGGCGCGGGCCGCGTCGGCTCCGCCGCCGACGGCGAAGATCCAGTTCCCCGCGCGGGTGCGCAGCAGGATCCAGGTGGCGACGGCGACCAGCGCCAGCCACCACAGGATGGTGACCTTGAGGGTGACCGAGCCGATGTTCCACTGCGAGGCGAACAGGGCCCGCGCCGAGGAGAAGCCCTCCATGTCGGCGATGGACTTGGTGGAGACCGAGCCGCTGATCAGCTTGGTGAAGCCGAGGTTCAGGCCGGTCAGCATCAGGAAGGTGCCGAGCGTGATGATGAAGCTCGGCAGCCGGGTGCGGGTCAGCATGAACCCGTTGAAGAAGCCGATGGCCAGGGTGACCAGCAGGGACACGAGGACGCCGACCCAGACGTTGGCGGTCATCTGGTAGCTGAACATCGAGCTGAACAGCGCCGACGTGGTGACCATGACACCGGCGGACAGGTCGAACTCGCCGCCGATCATCAGCAGGGCGACCGGGACCGCCATGATCCCGATGGTGGAGGCCGAGTACAGGACCGTGCTCAGGCTGGAGGGCTTCAGGAAGCTGTCGGCGGCGAAGCAGAAGAAGACGAAGACCGCGGCGGCACCGACGACCGCCCCCAGCTCGGGGCGGCCCAGCAGCCGGCGGACGTACGAGGTGGGAGCGAGCCGTTCGTCGACGGCGGGGGCGGCGGGGGTGCTCATCGGCTGCCCCGCTTGATGTACTCCTCCAGCTTGGCCGCCTCGGCCGCGGTGACGATCTGCGGGCCGGTCAGCACCGGGCGGCCGCCGCCGAGGACGTCCGCGTTGTAGCGGTAGAGCCACAGCAGGTCCACGGCCTCGTAGCCCTGGAGGTACGGCTGCTGGTCCACGGCGAAGCCCAGCGCCCCGGACTTCAGGTCGCGGGCCACGGACTCGTTGAGGTCGAAGGTGTCCACCTCGGCCTTGCTGCCCGCCGCGTCCTTCGCCTTGACGGCGGTGGGTGCGAAGGGCGCGCCGAGGGTCACGATCGAGTCGACGGAGGGGTCGGCCTGGAGCTTGGCCTGGATGGCGGCCTGCACGGAGGGCATGTTGGTGCCCTCGACGTACAGGTTCTCCATCGAGCCGCCGAAGGTCTTCTTCGCCCCGGCGCAGCGCTGCTCGTGGCCCACGTTGCCCTGCTCGTGCAGGACGCAGACGGCCTTCTTCTTCCCGCGCCTGGTCAGCTCCGTGCCGACGGCCTCGCCGGCGATCTCCTCGTCCTGCCCGATGTGGGTGAGCGCCCCGTACTCGGCGGACTGGGCGGAGCCGGAGTTGACCGTGACCACCGGGATGCCCGCCTTGACGGCCTTGCCGAGGACGTCCTTGAGGGCCTCGGGCTTGGCGAGGCTGACGATGATCCCGTCGACCTTCTGGTCGATGGCGTTCTGCACGAACTGGGCCTGCTGCTGCGCCTGGTCGTCGTGGGAGTAGACGAAGTTGATGTTGTCCTTCGCCGCGGCCTCCTTGGCGCCCTTCTGCACGATGTCCCAGAAGGTGTCGCCGTCGCCCGCGTGGGTGACCATCGCGAAGGTCCAGCGCGGCGTGGACACGGCGGGCCGGCCCGCCTGCGCGGCCTTCGCCCGCTCCTCGGCGCGCTTGCCGCCCGTGCTGCTGCAGCCCGCGAGGGAGGCCCCCAGTACCGCCGCGAGCACGGCGCCGACGACGCGTACCCCTGTCCGAACCCTAGCCACGTCCCCGTGCCCTTCCCTCGTCCGTCATCAATCGGTCATTCCGGTTTCAGCCGCCCAGTATCCGCCACAGTGGACCATGAAGGGTCATCGGGGCACGGCCGGGCAGATTGACAGGTCCCCCGTACGGGGTCACGTTGAGTGCATGCGCATCGGGCTGATCGGAACGGGCCGGATCGGCTCCTTCCACGCGGCCGCACTGGCCCGCCACCCGGACGCCGGCTCGCTGCTGCTGGCCGACGCCGACCCCGGGCGGGCCGCGCGGCTCGCGGACCGGCTGGGGGCCACCGCGGCTCCGTCGGTCGACCAGGTGTTCACCTGGGGCGTGGACGCCGTGGTGGTGGCCTGCGCCACGGAGGGCCACGCCGACCTGGTGGTCCGGGCGGTGCGCGGCGGGCTGCCGGTGTTCTGCGAGAAGCCGCTGGCCCCGGACCTGGACCGCACCCTGGCCGTGCTGCGCGAGGTGGGCGCGGCCCGGGGGCTGCTCCAGGTCGGCTTCATGCGGCGGTTCGACGCGGGCTGCCGCACCGCGCGGGAGCTGGTCCGCTCGGGGGCCCTGGGGCGGCTGCACACGGTGCGCACGATGACAGCCGACCCGGCCCCGCCGCCGGCGGAGTACCTCGCGTCCTCCGGGGGCCTGTACCGGGACTGCCTGGTGCACGACTTCGACATGGTCCGCTGGGTGACCGGGCGCGAGGTGGCCGAGGTGTACGCGACCGGCGCCGACGCGGGCCCGGCGCGGTTCCGCGAGACGGGGGACGTGGACACGGCCGCCGCCGTCCTGACCCTGGACGACGGGACACTGGTCACCAGCACCGGGACCCGCTGCAACGGCGCCGGGTACGACGTGCGGATGGAGCTGGCCGGGGAGCTGGACCAGGTGTCCTCCGGGCTGGACGACCGTACGCCGATCGCCTCGACGGAGCCGCACGGCCCGCCCCCGGCGAGCAAGCCCTGGAGCGGGTTCCTGGAGCGGTTCGCCCCCGCCTACGAGGCCGAGCTGGCGGCGTTCGTACGGCTGGTGCGCGGCGAGGGGGACAACCCCTGCGACGGGCTCCAGGCGCTCGCCGCGTTCCGGGTGGCCGAGGCCTGCGAGCGCTCCCGGCGGGAGCGGCGGCCCGTACGGCTGGCGGAGCTCCCGGACCTGTAGGGCGCGGGTGCGGGCTCCGGCGGGCATGCGGGCCACAGTAGGCCCGGTGATCAAGCCCGCAGGAGCCGTATACCGGCCAATCGGCGCGGGCCCGGGCCCTCAGCCCGCCGCGCGGCGTCCCCAGGCGGTGCCTGCCAGGACGAGGGCCGCTCCGGCGAGGCCGGCGGCGCCGAGGTGCTCGCCGCCGATGGCGATGCCCGCGGCGGCCGCCCACAGCGGTTCGGTGCCGAGCAGCAGGCTGACGCGGGAGGGCGAGGTGCGGCGTACGGCCCACATCTGCACGAAGAAGGCGAAGAGGGTGCAGAAGACGGAGAGGAAGGCGAGCCCGGCCCATTCGGCGGGTCCGAAGCCGGCGGCCGCCGCCCAGGGGCTGTCGCCGGTGCCGGGCAGTGCCGCCAGCAGGGCGAAGACCAGCACGGCGGTGCCGAGCTGGACGCTGGTCAGCGAGAGCGAGTCGGCGTCCTGGACAGCCTTGATCCGTGCCATCAGCAGCACGTGCAGGGTGCGGGCCAGGGCCGCGCCGAGGATCAGCAGGTCGCCGGTGCCGGGCACGGTGAACCCGGCGCCCTGGGTCAGCAGCACCACCCCCGCGACCGAGACGGCGGCCGCCCCGAGGAAGGCGGCCGGGGGCTTCCTGCGGCGCACGGCGGACTCGGCGAGCGGGGTGAAGATCATGGTCAGGCTGATGATCAGCCCGGCGTTGGTGGCGGAGGTGTGCACCACCCCGTAGGTCTCCAGCAGGAAGATCCCGCCGAGTACGAGGCCCAGCGCGGCGGCGCCGCGCAGCTGGGCGGGGCGCAGCGCGCGCAGCCGCCGCCACCCGGCGAGGACGAGCACGGGGAGCACGAGCGCGAACCGCAGCACGAGGACGGCGATCACGGTGTGCGTGGCGGTGATGCCCTTGGCGGCGAGGTAGCTGCCGCCCCAGACGACGGCGACGAGCAGCACGGGCAGGTCCGCGAGCCAGGCGCGGCGGGGGGCGAGGGCGGGCGCGGGGGCGGCGAGGGTGGACACCGGGGCGGCTCCGACGGCGGGAAGGGAGTGGAGACGGCGGCGGCTCGCACGGGTGCGGGCCCACCGTAGCCGAGTGGATCTTCCCGGTCGACCCGTTATCCCGTGCCCCTGTGCGGGCGTCCCGGTCAGTCCGCGAAGGTGCCGAAGGAGGCGCGGCCCGTGGTGCGGTAGGTGTGGATGGCGGTGCCGCTGCCGGTGGTGCGGGAGGCGGTCAGCTCGAAGGCCGTGGGCAGGCCGCCCGTGGGGAACAGCCGGCGGCCCGCCCCGAGGAAGACGGGGAAGACCAGCAGGTTGAGCTCGTCGACGAGGTCGCGCGCGAGCAGCCACTGGGCCAGCTGCCCGCTGCCGTGCACCTGGAGCTCGCCCTCCAGCGCGTCCTTGATCCGGACGATCTCCGCCTGGAGGTGCTCCCCGTCCACGACGGTGGCCGGACCCCAGTCGGGGTCCTTCAGGGTGGTGGAGGCGACGTACTTCGGCAGCCGGTTGAGCTTGTTCGGGACCGGGTCGGCCGGGTCGTCGTGCAGCGGCCAGTAGGAGGCGAAGATCTCGTAGGTCCGGCGGCCGAGGAGGAAGGCCCCGGCCCGGCCGAAGAGCTCGGTCACGAACTCCCCCATGCCCTCGTCGGCGAAGGGCACCAGCCAGCCGCCGTACGCGAAGCCGCCGCTGCGGTCCTCGTCGGGGCCGCCGGGGGCCTGCATCACTCCGTCGAGGGTCAGGAAGGTGGTGAGGGTCAGCTTGCCCATGGCGCGGCGCTCCTTGTGTCGGGTGCTTCTCCTCCTCAGACTCCCGCCGGTGCCCGGACTCATCGGTGCGGCGCGCGTGAACGCGAGGTCGGATTCCCGCCAGCACCGTCCGCCCCCCACGGATTTCATTGAACCCGCAACCAAATGCGGGAACGGATCCGGGAGGAACGACAATGAACGGCAACACGGTGGCCCTGGTGACGGGCGGCAGCCGGGGTATCGGAGCGGCCACCGCGCTGCGGCTGGCCGAGGACGGCTTCGACGTGGCGGTCAGCTACGTCCACGGCGCCGAGGGCGCGGCGGAGGTCGTCGGGAAGATCGAGGCGCTCGGCCGCCGGGGGCTGGCCGTACGGGCCGACGCGGGCGCCGCCGACGGCCCCCGGACGGCGGTCGAGGAGACCGTACGGGCGCTGGGACGGCTCGACGTGCTGGTCAACAACGCCGGGGTGGGGGTCATCGGGCCGGTCGGCTCCCTCGGCGCCGCCGACGTGGACCGGGTCATCGGCGTCAACGTCCGGGGCGCCTTCCTGGCCGCGCAGGCCGCGGCGGGGCACATGGGCCCCGGCGGCCGCATCGTGACCATCGGCAGCTGCATGGTGGGCCGGGTGCCCGGCCCGGGCGGCACCCTGTACGCGATGAGCAAGGCGGCCATGACGGGCCTGACGAAGGCCCTGGCGCGGGAGCTCGGCGGGCGCGGCATCACGGCGAACCTGGTCCACCCGGGCCCCACGGACACCGACATGAACCCGGCCGACGGCCCCTCCGCGGACCAGCAGCGCACGCTGACGGCCCTCGGACGCTACGGCACCCCCGGGGAGGTGGCCGCCATGGTGTCCTTCCTCGCCGGGCCGGACGCCGCGTACGTCACCGGGGCGGAGTTCTCGGTCGACGGCGGCCACGCCGCCTGACGGGACGCCTGTGGGGGCGCACCGCGTGCGGTGCGCCCCCACAGGGCCGTGCCCGGGCCCCGGGGGTGTCGGCCCCCGGAGCGGGTCACGCGGCGGGGCGGATCAGCCGCCCAGCTCCTGGTGACGGGCGGCGTGCGCGGCCGCGCCGCCCTCCGTCAGCGAACCGAACAGGCGCAGGCGGGAGAAGCCTCCGTCCGGGAAGATGTCGATCCGCACGTGGGTGCCGACCGCCGGGGCGTCCAGCACGAAGCGGTGGTTGGTGTCGGGCTGCAGGCGGGTGCGCGGCAGGAACTCCGTCCACTCGCCCTCCTCGCCCGTCTTGACCGACAGCGAGGCCCAGCCGGCCGAGTTGCCCTTGAGGTAGGCGGTGTCGATCTCCACGGCGCGGATCTCGGACTCGGCGACGAGCTGGTAGCGGATCCAGTCGTTGCCGTTGTCACGGCGGCGGGCGGTCTCCCAGCCGTCGTCCATCTTGCGGGAGCGGCCCGGGTTGATGGTGTTGGTCGGCGGGGAGTAGAAGCGGTTGGACGCGTCCTCGACCGAGCCGCCGTTCTCCAGGGCGACGACGTCGAAGGTGCCCAGCACGGCGAGCCACTTCGGGTCGGGGCGCACCTCGCCGTAGACGCGCAGGCGGGCGATGCCGCCGTCCGGGTGCTGGTTCAGCCGCAGGTGGGTGAAGCGCTGCTCGACGTTGACCTCGAAGCCGTTGGCCGCGTGGCCGCCGACCGGGGTGCGCTCGACGAGGGTCGTCCACTTGACGTCGTCGGAGAGCAGCTCCGCCTCGGTCGGGGAGCCCTCGACGGACGCGCCCTGGACGGACACGGCCTGCGGCATGTTGCCGCGGAAGTGGGCGGTGTCGACGACGATGCCGCGGATGACGCCGGGGGCGCCGAGACGGATCAGGGCGTAGTCGTGGTCCTCGGCGGTCGGCCAGGGCTGCTCGGCGGAGATGCCGCGGCGGCGGCGGGTCTCCCAGCCGTCCATGACCTTGCCCTTGTGGCCGAAGTGCTCGGGGTCGAAGTGGCCGGCCTCGGCGATCAGCAGGTTCTCGCGCTCGGCGAAGAACTCGTCGTTGGCGGCGATGACACCGGCGCCCAGCTCTCGGGCGGCGAGGTTCGCGTACTGGGTGAAGGGGAACTCCGCGGTGCGGTAGTCCGCGTACGGGTCGCCGCCCCCGTACGGGTTCGCGTTACCGGTGAAGGAAGGGATCGCCACTGTCAGTTCTGCCTTTCGAGGAGGAGGCCCGTGGGCTCGGTCGGGGTGCCGTGGTCGGCGATCTGCGTGCCGCGCAGCCAGGTGGACTTCACGACGCCGTGCAGGGTCTTGCCCGCGTACGCCGTGACCTGGTTGCGGTGGTGCAGCTCGGCCGGGTCCACGGTGAAGGTCTCTTCGGGGGCCAGGACGGCGAAGTCGGCGTCACGGCCGGCCTCGATGGCCCCCTTCTGCGCCAGGCCGGCCAGCGCGGCCGGGGCGGTGGACATCCAGCGCGCGACCTCTTCGAGGGTGCGGCCGCGCTTGCGCGCCTCGGTCCAGATGGCGGGCAGGCCCAGCTGGAGGGAGGAGATGCCGCCCCACGCGGTGGCGAAGTCGCCGGTCTTCAGGTCCGCGGTGGAGGGCGAGTGGTCGGAGACGATGCAGTCGATGGTGCCGTCGGCGAGCGCGTCCCACAGGACGTCCTGGTTCGCGGCCTCGCGGATGGGCGGGCAGCACTTGAACTCGGTCGCGCCGTCCGGGACTTCCTCGGCGGTGAGGGTGAGGAAGTGCGGGCAGGACTCGACCGTGACCTGGACGCCCTCGGCCTTGGCCGCGGCGATCAGGGGCAGCGCGGAGGCGGAGGACAGGTGCAGGACGTGCACGCGGGCGTTGAGCCGCTTCGCCTGGTCGATCAGGTTCTGGATCGCGGTGTTCTCGGCGTCCTGGGGGCGGGAGGCCAGGAAGTCGGCGTACTTGGGGCCCGGGTTCTGCGGGGCGGACTCCAGGTGGTGCGGGTCCTCGGCGTGCACGATCAGCAGGCCGCCGAAGCCGGTGATCTCGGCGAGCGAGGTGGCCAGCTGCTCCTGGTCGAGCAGCGGGAACTCGTCCACGCCCGAGGGCGACAGGAAGCACTTGAAGCCGTAGACGCCGGCGTCGTGCAGCGGGCGCAGGTCCTTGACGTTGTCCGGCAGGGCGCCGCCCCAGAAGCCGACGTCCACGTGCGCCTTGGCCCGGGCGACCTCCTGCTTGACGCGCAGGTTGTCGACCGTGGTGGTCGGCGGCAGGGAGTTGAGCGGCATATCCAGGATGGTGGTGATGCCGCCGGCCGCCGCGGCGCGGGTGGCCGTCCAGAAGCCCTCCCACTCGGTGCGGCCCGGGTCGTTCACGTGGACATGGGTGTCCACCAGGCCGGGGAGCAGGACGTCGTCGCCGAGGTCCTCCAGCCGGGCTCCGGCCGGTACCTCGGCGTCGTGCGCCAGCACGGCCGTGATCTTCCCGCCGGCGACGGCCACCGAGGCGGCGCGCGTCCCCTCGGGGGTGATGACGCGCGTCGAGCGCAGTACCAGTTCCACTGCCACGTCGGCCACCGGAACCTCCCCATCTACTTCCACAGAGCGAAATTCAACGTTCTGTTGACGGAGTCTTCACCCCGATCCGGGGCCAGTCAAGAGCACCCGGAGGGACCGCTGACACACTCTCACCGCAATTGGATGTTTCCACAGGATGGAATTAAGATTTCGCTATCCAGAATGTAGCTACCACCACCGCAGATCGGGCGGGTAACTTCCCGAGGGCGTGCACCACCAGGACAAACCACCTCTGACCGGCGAGGACGGCGAGGTACCGGCTCTAGGGCCGACGCCGACCGACCGGTAGGCTGCTTCCTTGCCTGCCAGCACCGAAAGGACCGCGCCGTGCCGACGTCCAGCGCCAGCACCACCGACGCTTCCGCCAAGCCCACCGCCGGCGGCGGTGGCGTCCAGTCCCTCGAGCGCGCCTTCGATCTGCTCGAACGCATGGCCGATGCCGGCGGCGAGGTCGGCCTCAGCGAGCTGTCGGCCGCCAGCGGGCTGCCGCTGCCGACCATCCACCGCCTGATGCGCACCCTCGTCGCGTGCGGGTACGTCCGGCAGCAGCCCAACCGACGTTACTCCCTCGGCCCCCGGCTCATCCGCCTCGGCGAGTCCGCGTCGCGGCTGCTGGGCACCTGGGCCCGCCCCTACCTCGCCCGCCTGGTCGAGGAGACCGGGGAGACCGCGAACATGGCCCTGCTCGACGGCGACGAGATCGTCTACGTCGCCCAGGTGCCGTCCAAGCACTCCATGCGCATGTTCACCGAGGTCGGCCGGCGCGTCCTGCCGCACTCCACCGGCGTGGGCAAGGCGCTGCTCGCGCACACCCCGGCCGACGAGGTCCGGGCCCTGCTGGCCCGCACCGGGATGCCGGCCGCGACCGAGAAGACCATCACCACCCCCGAGGGCTTCCTGGAGGCCCTGGAGCAGGTCCGCAGGGTGGGCTACGCGGTCGACGACAACGAGCAGGAAATAGGAGTCCGCTGCCTGGCCGTGTCCGTGCCCGACTCGCCGACCGCCGCCGCGATCTCCATCTCCGGTCCGGCGGGCCGGGTGACCCAGGCGGTGGCCGAGTCCTTCGTGCCGATCCTCCAGGGCGTGGCCGCCGAGCTGTCGGTGGCCCTGCAGAGCCAGACCCCGGCGTAGGGCCGGGGCGTACGGCCCAGGCGTACGGCGAGTGCCCCGGCACCCTCCCCCTGCGGGAGGGTGCCGGGGCACTCGCACGTACGGGCGCGCTCAGACCGCCGGGACGGACGCGGTGGAGGGCGCGGCGGGCGCGGCCAGGGTGAGGCGGCCGTCGGCCATGGTCGCCGTACGGTCCATCCGGTCCAGGTGGGTGCGGTCGTGCGTGACCAGCACCGTGGCGGTGGAACGCTCCCGGGTGAGGGCGACCAGCAGGTCGAGGACGGCCGCGCCGCGCTCGTGGTCGAGGGCACTGGTCGGCTCGTCCACCAGCAGCACGGCCGGCTCGTTCATCAGGGCCCGGGCGATGTTCACGCGCTGGCGCTGCCCGCCCGACAGCTCGTGCGGGCGCTTGCCGGCCTTGTCGGCGAGGCCCACCGCGTCCAGCAGCTCCAGGGCCCGGCGGCGCAGCTCCCGGGAGGGGCGGCCCGAGACGTGGGCCATCACCTGGAGCTGTTCGGCGGCCGTCAGCGAGGCCAGCAGGTTCGGCTGCTGGAAGACGATGCCGATCCGCTCCCGGCGCAGCGCCGACTTCTCCGCGGGCCCGAGCCGGCTGGTGTCCCGGCCCGCGACCACGACCCGGCCGGAGTCCGGGGTGACCAGGGTGGCCGCCACGGCCAGCAGGCTGGACTTCCCCGAGCCGGAGGGCCCCACGATCGCGGTCAGGGTGCCCGCGGGCACCTCCAGGGACACCGCGTCGAGCGCGGTGAGGCGTCCGTCCCCGTCGGGGTAGGTGAGCGTGACGTCGTCAACGAGCAGGGTCATCGGGCGCTCCCCAGGGCGGTCAGCGGGTCGACGGCGGTGATCCGCCGGATGGACAGGGCCGCGCCCAGCGCACCGAGCACGATCATGATCGCGGCGGGGGCCAGCACGGTGGCGGCGTCCAGGACGAAGGGCACGTCGCCGCCGCTGATCAGGACGCCGATGCCGGCCGCGAGCGCGGTACCGGCCCCGGTGCCGATCCCCAGCATCACCACCGCCTGGCCGAGGGCGTCCTTCAGCAGGTACGGGGTGGAGGCGCCCAGCGCCTTCAGCACCGCGATGTCGCCGCTGCGCTGGATCGTCCAGACGGTGAAGAAGGCCCCTATGACCAGGGCGGAGATGGCGAAGAGGAAGCCGCGCATCAGCTGGAGCGAGCCGTTCTCGGCCTGGTAGGACCCTATGGCGCCCAGGGCCTCCTCGACCGTCTGCGTCTTCGTGCCCGCGGCCTCGTCGCCGGCCGCCCAGTCCGTGTCCCCCGCGCCTTCGAGGGCGATGACGGTGGCGACGGCCTCCGGGGAGGTCCCGGGGTTGCCGACGCGCTGCCAGTCGTCCAGGTCCGCCCACACCACCGGGGTGTGGCTGTAGGCGGCCGTGCCCGAGACGGCGGCGACGGTCAGCTCCAGCGTCCCGATCCGGACCCGGCTCCCGGCGGTCAGGCCGCCGAGCTCCTTCGCCGCCTTCTCGGTGAGGACCACCCGGCCCCGGCCGAGCCCCGTTCCGGCGGGTGCGAGCCGGCCGGCCGGCTCCACTCCGAAGACGGAGACGGCGGCGGTGCGCCCGTCCGCCACGGCGTTGGTGGTGCGGATGCCGAGCGGCTGCGCGGCCTCGACCCCGGGCCGTGCCCGCCAGGTCTTCCAGGCGCCGGCGGGCAGCTGGGACTGGGTGAAGGAGACCTTCTGGTCCCCGGCGGGCGCCGCGAAGGCCAGGTGCGAGGCGGGCAGCCCGGTGACGGCCGAGATGTTCTCCCGGGCCAGTCCGGAGGTGAGCCCCGACAGCAGGCCGACCAGCAGCGTGATCAGCAGTACGACCGAGCCCATGAGGGCGAAACGGCCCTTGGCGAACCGTAGATCTCTCCATGCGACGAACATGTCCCCCACCTTGGTGTCGCACGCGGGCCCGGGGCATCGCGCCACGGTAGGCATCCTGGTATCGAAGGTGGCATCCGGACATCAAACTTTCGGTTGACCGGTGCCCCGGACGGCCCGCTTACGCTGGTCGGACGATGTCTGCCGCACTGCCCTCCCGCCCCCTCACCCCCGTCACCCGCGTCCTGCGGCTGTGCCTGCACGCGCTGCTCCTCGGGCTGCTCGCGCTGGCCTGCGCGCGGGCCGTCGCCGACTCCGCGCCGCACGCCGGTTGGGTGATCGGCCTCAGCTCCCTGCTGGCCGCCGTCTACGCGGCGGGCGTGCGCGCCCCCGCCGTCCACCGCTCGGCGCGGGCCGCCGGACTGTGGCTGGCCGGGGTGGGCGCGGTGTGGGCCGCGCTGCTGGCCGTCTCCCCCGACGGGGTGTGGATCGCCTTCCCGCTGTACTTCCTGGAGCTGCACCTGCTGCGGCTGCGCTGGGGCCTGACGGCCGTCGCGGCCACCGCCTGCGCGGCCATCGGCGGCTTCCTCGCGCACAGCGGCACCGTCACCCCGGGGGCCTTCCTCGGGCCGCTGCTGGGCGGGGCCGTGGCCGTGGCCACGGTGCTGGGCTACCAGGCGCTGTACCGGGAGAGCGAACGCCGCCGCGAGCTGATCGAGGAGCTCATCGCCACCCGGGCCGAGCTGGCGGCGGCCGAGCGGGGCGCGGGGATCCTCGCGGAGCGGGAGCGGCTCGCGCGGGAGATCCACGACACCCTGGCCCAGGGCCTGTCCTCCATCCAGCTGCTGCTGCGGGCGGCCGAGCGGGCGCTCTCCGAGGGTCCGGCGGACCGGACCCCGCCGCAGCCCACGGCCGGCGGGAACCCCGTGGCCGGTGCCTCCGGCGCGGCCCTGCGGGCTCCGGCGGCGGCCGTGCCCCCGTCCCCGACGGCGGCGGCGCTCGGGCACATCGCCCGGGCCCGCGAGGCCGCGCAGGACAACCTGGCCGAGGCACGACGTTTCGTACGGGCCCTGACTCCCCCGGACCTGGAACACGGCTCGCTGGCCGCGGCGCTGGAGCGGCTGTGCTCGGGGGCGCCGGGGCCGCGCGTGCGCTTCTCCGTCAGCGGCTCCCCCCGGGCCCTGCCCACCCCGTACGAGGTGGCCCTGCTGCGGATCGCCCAGTCGGCGCTGGCCAACGTGGTGCGGCACGCGGCTGCCGGGCGGGCCGAGATCACCCTGACCTTCATGGACACCTCGGTCACCCTGGACGTGGTCGACGACGGCCGGGGCTTCGACCCCGCCGGCGCCGCCTCCGGCGGGGGCGGCTTCGGCCTGCCGGCGATGCGGGCGCGGGCCGAGTCGCTGGGCGGGCTGTTCACCGTGGAGTCCGACCCGGGCCAGGGCACCGCCGTGGCCGTCACCCTGCCGCTGCCCGTGGAGGCCTGACATGACCATCCGGCTCCTGCTCGCCGACGACCACCCCGTGGTCCGCGCCGGGCTGCGCGCGGTGCTGGACACCGAGCCGGACTTCGCGGTGGTCGCGGAGGCGGCGACGGCGGAGCGGGCGGTGGAACTGGCCGCCTCCGAGCCGGTGGACGTCGTCCTGATGGACCTCCAGTTCGGGGCCGGCCTGCACGGCTCGGCGGCCACGGCGGCGATCACCGCGCGGCCGGGCGCGCCCCGGGTGCTGGTGCTGACCACCTACGACACGGACGCCGACATCCTGGCGGCGGTGGAGGCGGGCGCCTCCGGCTACCTGCTGAAGGACGCACCGCCGGAGGAGCTGGCGGCGGCGGTCCGCACGGCGGCGGCCGGCCAGTCGGCGCTGGCCCCGGCGGTGGCGCTGCGGCTGATGGACCGGATGCGCACCCCGGCGGAGGCGCTGACGAAGCGGGAGCTGGAGGTGCTCCAGCTGGTCGCCGACGGCCTGTCGAACCAGCAGATCTCGAAGCGGCTCTTCCTCAGCCAGGCCACGGTCAAGTCCCACCTGGTGCACGTCTACGCCAAGCTCGGCGTCGACTCGCGCACCGCCGCCGTCGCCGCGGCCGCCACCCGCCGGCTGATCCGGACCCCGTAGCCGGCCTGTCCGCACGGGGGTTGTCCCCCGGGCGGACAGGCCGGGAGGCAGGCGGGCGGCGGGGGCGCGCGGCCGGAAGCATGCGGGGGGTCGAATCCCCGTCCGCGAGAGCGAGTCCCGATGTCCGCGATACCGAGCACGACCGGGCGGCAGCGCCGTCCGTCCCCCGCCGCTCCCCCGGCACCCGTCCGCACGGCCTACGTGCTGTGGCTGGCGGCGGTGGCCGCCGGGGCCTTCGAGACGGTGCTCGCCGTGGGCCGGATGGCGGCCGACGGCACCGGCTCCGCCGGGGAGATCGGCACCGGCCTCGCCGTCCGGATCACGGTCTTCGGCCTGGCCGTGCTGTTCGCCCGGCGGATGCGGGAGGGCGCCCGCTGGGCCCGGGTCACCCTGGCGCTGGGCCTGGGGGTGCTGGGCACCGCCTCGATGGTCGCGCAGCCGCTCGGGTACCTCGCGGGCGGCGGTTCGGTCGCGGACGCCCTGTCCCGGGCGGGCGCCCTGGACCTGCTGTTCGGGGCGAGCCGGACCGTGCACGTCGCGGCCGTGCTGGGGGCGGTGGCGCTGATGTTCCGGCCGGCGGCGAACACGTGGTTCGGGCGGGCCCGGTAGGCGGCGCCCGCCGGCTCAGGCCACCCAGTGCGGCCGGTCGATCCCCGGAGCGAGCGGGACCCCGTCGTGGAAGGCCTCCGCGAGGCGGCGTACGCCCTCCTCCAGGCGGTCGGCCGGCAGGGTGTACGGGATGCGCAGGCGGTGCTCGAAGGTGCCCGGGTCGACGCCGAAGCGGGCTCCGCGCCCGATGTGCACCCCGGCGGCAGCGGCGCGTTCCGCGAGGGCGGAGCTGACCGGCTCGCCGAGGTCCACCCAGAGGGAGAGGCCGCCCGGCGGCAGCCGCCAGGACCACTCGGGGGTGTGCCGCTGGAGCGCGGAGACCAGGGCCTCCCGCCGGCCGCGCAGCTGCGCGAGCCGGCCGGGCAGGGTCCGGTCCAGGTTCTCCAGCAGCGGGAGCGCCACCACCTGGTCGAGCACGGAGCCGGTCATGTCGGCGCAGACCCGTACGGCGGTCAGCTCGGCGATCAGCTTCGCGGTGGCCCTGACCCAGCCCACCCGCAGGCCGCCCCAGTGGGTCTTGCTCAGGGAGCCGATGGTGATCACGTGGTCGGCGCCCGACCGGGGGGCGAGCGAGGCGAGCGGCGCGGGGGCGGGCACGTCGAGGGCGATGTCGGCGATGGTCTCGTCGACCACCAGCCAGGTGCCGGTGGCCCGGGTCGCCTCGATCAGCCGGACCCGCTGCTCGTCCGGCATCAGGGCGCCCGTCGGGTTGTGGAAGTCCGGGACCGCGTACGCCAGGCGGGGCACGGTCTGACGCAGCGTGGACTCGGCGATCTCCATGTCCCAGCCGGCGTCGGAGACGGCGATGGAGCCGGTGCGCAGGCGGGCGTGGCGCAGGGCGTCGAGGGCGTTGGCGTAGGTGGGGTTCTCGGTGACGACCCGGTCCCCGGGCCGGCAGAGCAGGCCGACCACGAGGGCGAAGGCCTGCTGGGCCCCGGCGGTGACGAGGATCTGCTCGGGGCGGGTGGGCAGGCCGCGCCGGGTGAAGCGGTCCGCGACGGCCGCGCGCAGGTCGGGCAGGCCGAAGGGGTGGTAGCCGGGGGTGCGGGTGAGTCCGGGCAGTCGGGGGGCGGCCCAGGCGAGGGCCTCGGCGAGGCTGCCGTCCGGGGCTCCCATGGCGGCGATGGCGAGGTCGATGCCGGGGTCCCCGTCGGCGCTGTAGCCGCCGGCGCCGAGGAGGGCGTGGGCACCGACCGGCCCGTGCCCGTCGGGGAGCTCGGTCCAGGTGCCGGAGCCGCGCCGGCTGCGCACGTAGCCGCTCTCGC
Organism: Streptomyces sp. NPDC090077; assembly: GCF_044747545.1. Lineage (NCBI taxonomy): Bacteria > Bacillati > Actinomycetota > Actinomycetes > Kitasatosporales > Streptomycetaceae > Streptomyces > Streptomyces sp. NPDC090077. The sequence goes on along the minus strand of NZ_JBIVEG010000014.1, from coordinate 65,358 downwards.
GGAGCAGGTCGTAGGCGCCGGTGACGGTGGCGCGGCTGGCGCCGACCGCCTCGGCGAGCTCGCGCTCGGCGGGCAGCCGCACGTGCAGGGCGATCCGGCCGTCGAGGATCAGGGTGCGCACGGCGTCGGCTAGGGCCCGGTAGCCGGGGCGCGCCAGCACCTCGGGCGGGAGCAGCGCCGCGAGCTGACGGCTCCCGATCGTCCTGTCCGCCGTATGGACCACTCGCCCGTTTGCCATGCCAACCTCCCCTGATTGGCTCTGCCAGCCAGGCCAATCCGGGTCCAGACTCGCGGTATTGGCCCCCGATTGGCAAGGAGTGCTCCGCGATGCCGTACCAGTCCCACGCCGTGTTCACCGATCGTGACGAGCGGGCCCTGGCGGCCGCCGCCGAGAACCGCGTCTCCGAGCCGCTGCGGATCGGGGCCGCGCTGGCCTCCGTACGACGGCTGCTGGCGGGGCTCCCACCCGTTCGGGGGAAGGGGCGGCGAGAATCGCTGACATGTCAGCAGTCGAACACTCCCGCGAAACCCGCCCCTGCCGGGCCCCTGCCCCAGTGAGCTCCGCATCCGGGGCCGCGCCCGGGGAAGCGGGCCCCCGGCCCCTGATCGCCGGCCTGCTCCTGGCCGCCGGCGGCGGGCGCCGGCTGGGCGGACGCCCCAAGGCCCTGCTCCCCTACCGGGGGCGCCCGCTCGTCGAGAACGCCGTGCGCGTGCTGCGCGAGGCCGGCTGCGGCCCGGTGCACGTGGTGCTCGGGGCCTCGGCCGCCGAGGTGCGCGAGCGCGCCGACCTGGCGGGCTGCGTGGTCGTGGACAACCCGGACTGGGCCGAGGGGATGGGCTCCTCGCTGCGGGTCGGCCTCGCCTCCCTGGCCGGCACGGGGGCCCGCGCGGCCCTGGTGTCGCTGGTGGACCAGCCGGGCATCGGGCCGGCGGCGGTGGCCCGGGTACGGGAGGCCTACCGCTCCCCGTCGAGCCTGGTGGCGGCGGCGTACGACGGGGAGCGGGGGCATCCCGTGCTGTTCGGGGCGGACCGCTGGGCGGACATCGCGGCGACCGCGACCGGGGACCAGGGTGCGCGCGTCCACCTGAAGAACCACGCCGCCGAGGTCATGCTGGTGGAGTGCGGGGACGTCGCGGCCGCCTTCGACATCGACACCCCGCCCGACCTGGCACGTCTGGACTGAGCGGGGCGTGACCGCGGTGGCACCGAGGGCCACCGCCCGGTGGAATCTGTCGACTCAGAGAATCTCGACATCAACAAACCATTGAACTTCCACCATGAGGAAATTACTATCCACTGGTCAGAAGCGCCCTGAACCCCCAGACGGCGCCCGCGACCGTTATCCGGAACTCTCCACACCCGACGGCACTGCGTGCCGTCTCGCGCGAGCATTCCCCGCGGCCGCCAGGCACCGCCGCTGAAGGAGTGACAGATATGTCCGCACCAGCGCCGTCCCCGCTGGCCATCGTCGACGCCGAGCCCCTGCCCCGGCAGGACGAAGTCCTCACCGAAGCGGCCCTCGCCTTCGTGGCCGAGCTCCACCGGCGGTTCGCCCCCCGCCGCGCCGAGCTCCTCGCCCGTCGCGGCGAGCGGCGCGCCGAGATCGCCCGCACCTCCACGCTCGACTTCCTCCCGGACACCGCACAGGTCCGCGAGGGCGACTGGAAGGTCGCGCCGGCCCCGGCCGCGCTGAACGACCGCCGCGTGGAGATCACCGGTCCGACGGACCGCAAGATGACCATCAACGCCCTGAACTCGGGCGCCAAGGTCTGGCTCGCCGACTTCGAGGACGCCTCGGCTCCCACCTGGGAGAACGTCGTCCTCGGCCAGCTCAACCTCATCGACGCCTACGAGCGCCGCATCGACTTCACCGATCCCCGCACGGGCAAGGCCTACGCCCTCAAGTCCGCCGACCAGCTCGCGACCGTGGTCATGCGTCCGCGCGGCTGGCACCTGGAGGAGCGCCACCTCCGCTTCGAGGACGGCCCGGCCTCCGGCTCCCTCGTGGACTTCGGCCTCTACTTCTTCCACAACGCCCAGCGCCTGATCGACCTCGGCAAGGGCCCCTACTTCTACCTCCCGAAGACGGAGTCGCACCTGGAGGCCCGCCTCTGGAACGACATCTTCGTCTTCGCCCAGGACTACGTCGGCATCCCGCAGGGCACCGTCCGCGCGACCGTCCTCATCGAGACCATCACCGCGGCCTACGAGATGGAAGAGATCCTCTTCGAGCTCAAGGACCACGCGGCGGGCCTGAACGCGGGCCGCTGGGACTACCTGTTCTCCATCGTCAAGAACTTCCGCGACGGCGGCGCCAAGTTCGTCCTGCCGGACCGCAACGCGGTGACGATGACGGCCCCCTTCATGCGCGCCTACACCGAACTGCTCGTCCGCACCTGCCACAAGCGCGGCGCGCACGCCATCGGCGGCATGGCGGCCTTCATCCCGTCCCGCAAGGACGCCGAGGCCAACGCGATCGCCTTCGCGAAGGTCAAGGCCGACAAGGACCGCGAGGCGAACGACGGCTTCGACGGCTCCTGGGTCGCCCACCCCGACCTGGTGCCGATCGCCATGGCCTCCTTCGACGCCGTCCTCGGTGACAAGCCCAACCAGAAGGACCGCCTCCGCGAGGACGTCTCGGTGGCTCCCGGCGACCTGATCGCGATCGACTCGCTGGACGCCAAGCCCACCTACGAGGGCCTGCGCAACGCGGTCCAGGTCGGCACCCGCTACATCGAGGCCTGGCTGCGCGGCCTCGGCGCCGTCGGCATCTTCGGCCTCATGGAGGACGCCGCCACCGCCGAGATCTCGCGCTCCCAGATCTGGCAGTGGATCAACGCCGGAGTCGTGTTCGAGAACGGCGAGCTCGCCACCGCCGAACTGACCCGCAAGATCGCCGCCGAGGAGCTCGACGCGATCCGCGCCGAGGTCGGCGACGAGGCCTTCGCGGCCGGGAAGTGGCAGCAGGCCCACGACCTCCTGCTCCAGGTCTCCCTGGACGCCGACTACGCGGACTTCCTGACCCTCCCCGCGTACGACCAGCTGGTCGGCTGACCTCCGGTCACGGCCCGCACCACCCTCTTCGGCTGAATCGCACAGCAGTCGAGCACAGCTCCGCCCCCGTCGCCCGCGAGGCGCCGGGGGCGGAGCCGTTTGCGTACCCGGCCGTACGCACTCGCCAACCCGGACGGCGTCCCCCAGCCCCTGCCGTTCCGCTCCCGCACGGCCCCCGCGCCCGACCGACCGGTCGGACGTTACTGCATCGTAACGTGACTGTACCTAGCGGTAACAAGCGGGCGCGTGCCACCTTTCCGATGCCACCGGCGCCGGCGGTACCCCCACTTTCCAAGCCACGCACCGAAGTTGTCGGCAACTTCGGCGTGGCCGACCGCAGGAGTTCCGCAGTGATCGGATTCCGAAAGGCCGGCGAGGGCCGGGCCGTCCCGCGTCGCGTGCGACGACTGGCCGGCGCCGGGATGGTACTGCCGCTCGCGGCCGCGCTGCTCGCCGGCGGGGCCGGGACGGCCGTGGCCGGGCCCGGGACGGGACCCACCGCCGTGGTGTCCATGGGCGACAGCTACATCTCCGGCGAGGCCGGACGCTGGAAGGGCAACAGCCTGACCAACAGCGGGAGCAGGAACGGCACCGACCGGGCGTGGGTCAGCGGCAGTTCCTACGATCCCGCCAAGGTCTACGGCACCACCGCGGGCGGCTGTCACCGCTCCGACTCGGCCGAGGTGCTGAGCGCCGGCGCCATCGCCGAGACGGCGGTGAACCTGGCCTGCTCCGGGGCGGTGTCGCAGAACGTCTTCCGCGCCTCCAACGGGGGCGTGGCCTACAAGGGCGAGGCGCCGCAGGCCGACCAGCTCGCGGCGGTGGCCGCGAGCCGCAACGTGAAGGTCATCGCGCTGTCCGTCGGCGGGAACGACCTCGGCTTCGCCGACATCATCAAGGACTGCGCGTACGACTTCGTGCTCTGGGGCTCGTACTGCTACGACGACCAGCAGGCCGGGGTCGACCAGAAGATCGACGGCGTCATGGCGAACGTCGGCAAGTCGGTCGACGAGATCCGGGCCGTGATGCGCCAGGCCGGGTACGCGGACTCCTCGTACCGGATCGTGCTCCAGTCCTACCCGTCCCCGATCCCGCGCGGCGCCGAGAACCGCTACACCCAGAGCGACTGGAGCCGGCTCAACACCGGCGGCTGCCCGTTCTGGAACCGGGACTCCGACTGGGCCCGGGACTCCCTCGTGCCGCAGATCGCGAACCGCCTCAAGGGGGTCGCGGCGGCCAAGGGCGTGCAGTTCCTGGACCTGCGGGACATGCTCCAGGGCCGCGAGGTCTGCGCGAAGGCCAGCAAGCAGGTCAGCTCCGCCGTCCCCGCCTCGGCGAAGACGAGCGAATGGGCGCGCTGGATCGACAACAACGAGTCGCAGGGCCTGATCCAGGAGTCCATGCACCCGAACTACTACGGCCAGCTGGCCGTCGGCCGCTGCCTGGCCCTGGCCGTGGCCCAGCCCGCGAACTCGGCCTCCGGCTGCAAGAACACCGCCGGGGGCGACCACACCGGCATGTTCCTGACGGCCGCTCCGTAATTCGCAGGAGGACCGCGGGGCGGGCTGTCATGATCAGGCCATGACAGCCCGTCCCGCGCGTCCCAGCCTCTACATCTCCGTCGACATCGAGGCCGACGGCCCGATCCCCGGCCCCTATTCGATGATCAGCTTCGGCGCGGCCGTCGCCGGCCGCCAGGACGGGGCCGTCTACACGGCCGCCGACCCGGAGCGCCAGACCTTCTACCGGGAGCTGCGCCCCATCAGCGACCGGTACGTGGAGGCCGCCCTCGCCGTCAGCGGCCTGGACCGCGACCGGCTGCTCCGCGAGGGCGCCGACCCGGCCGCCGCGATGGCGGAGTTCCGGGCGTGGGTGCGGAAGGTCTCCGCCGGGGCGCAGCCGGTGATGTGCGGCTACCCGGCCTCCTTCGACTGGACCTTCCTGTACTGGTACCTGATCGAGTTCGGCGACGACAGCCCCTTCGGCCACTCCGGCTGCCTGGACATGAAGACCCTGTACGCCGCCAAGGCCCGGGTCCCGCTGCGCGCCGCCGTGAAGGGCCGGATGCCGCACGAACTGCGCTCGCAGCGCCGCCACACCCACCACGCGCTGGACGACGCGGTCGAGCAGGCGGAGCTGATGAGCAACCTGATGCTCTGGCAGCCGGAGCCCGAGACCCCTTAAGCCACCCGCTCCGGCCCGTCCAGCGCGGCCAGGGCCGTCGTGAAGGCCGCGCGGCAGCGCAGCCAGTCCGGGTCCGGGGAGGGCCCGTGCAGGGCGAGGAGCTTGGGCAGGAGGTCCGCCGAGAAGGCGCGGGCCGCCTCGGCCGGGAGGAGCGACGGCAGGTTGTCGATGGCGATCACGTCCACCGGCGGGCCCCCGCCCGGCAGCCGCCGCGCCGGGACGGTCCAGTCGGTCAGCCGGTCGTAGACCGGGAGCAGGTGCAGATCGGATCCGGTGTCACAGGTGATGTCGGCGATCACCGAGAGCCGCCGCGGGGTGGCCTCCAGGTCCGCCGGGGTCAGGAAGGGCGGCACCGGCCGGGTGGTGAGCACCGCGTTGACCAGGATGTCGTGGCCGAGCAGCGCGGCCCGGTCCAGGCTGCGGGTCGCGGTGCGGCCCCAGCGGGTGACGGTGATCCCGGCGGTGGTGAGGGCGTCGCAGGCGCCGCGCCCGCTGCGGCCCTCCGCGCCGATGACCAGCGCCCGCAGCCCGTCGGGGGGCGCCGCGCCCAGCCGGGCGTCCAGCTCGGGGCGGGGCAGCGGGACCAACGGGGCCGTGAGGGCGCCGCGGGCATGCAGGGCGGCCAGGGCGGCTCCCGCGTACCCCGCCCAATAGCCGAAGGCGGCCAGCCTGCGGCCCTCCGCGTCGGCGAGGTACTCCAGGTCGAGCAGGGTCCCGCCGCCGGCCGCGAACCGGCGCAGCAGCTCGGGCGCCTGGGCCTGGCCCTTGTAGGCGTGCCCGAAGTAGACGTGCCGGTGGTGCAGGAGCTCGGGCGTCGGCGGGAGCTCCTTCAGTCCGAGGACGTACGCGGACCCGGGCGCGTCCCGCGACCAGGAGCCGGCGGGCGCGGTGCCGCAGCCGGCGGCCTCGTACGCATCGAGCGGGAAGACCCGGTGACCGGACTCCTCCACGGTGATCCGTACGCCCTGCCGGACGAGGCGTAAGGCGTCCTCGGGTGTCAGGGGGGCGCGCCGTTCGGTGGGCCGGGTCTCGCTGCGCATCCAGAGCTGGGAGGTTTCGGACATCGCTGTACCACCTGTCCTGTCGGAGGGGGTGGGCTCATGCGATGTCTTTCCGCGTCCTTGACGCGGTACGCCGGGCCGGAGCCGCAACTCCGGGCCCGCTGGCACCTCCGGCCCCAGCCGGTGCCCTGCGGCTCAGAGTTCCGGCAGCAGGTCCCTCAGCGTGCTCCGGGTCCCCTCCTCGTGCGCCGCCCGGAAGGCCTCCGGGGTCATGCGGGCCCGCAGGATCCGTTCGGCGCGGGGAGCGCAGGCGGCGGCCGGGCGGCTGCCGGAGACCGCCCCGAGCAGTTTCGCGGACTCCTCGTAGTGGCCGAGGCCGGCCTCCAGTTCGGCCAGCAGCTCCGCCGAGAGGGCCTGCCCGAGCCGGTCCCCGAGGGCCAGCTGGATCTCCAGGGCGGCCACCAGGCGGGTCCGGGCCAGCGCGGGGCGGTCGTTGCGCCGCTCCACGAGCGCGTGGGCGTAGTCGGACCACGCCCGGGCCCACAGGTCGGCGGGGGCGTCCGGTCCGCCGTCCCCGAGGGGCACGGACGCCGGGTCGGTGTACGCGAGCGCCATCGCCAGGGAGGCCCGCAGCGCCTCCCGGCCCGGCCCGAACTCCGGCTCCGACGGCAGCTGTTCGAGGGCGTCACGGTACTCGTCGGCCGCCTCCCCGGGCCGGTCCTGCCAGAGCGCGGCGGTGCCCCGGGCGTGCGCCAGGCAGGCCAGTGCGGCGTCCTCCCCCTCCAGTACGGCCGCGCGCCACGCCTCCACCAGCAGCGGATCGGCGGCCCCCGCCCGGCCGAAGGCGGCGGCCAGCCAGGCCGCCAGGCACAGCGCCCGGGCCGGCCGGGGCTCCGGGTGCAGGGCGAGGGCCCGCTCCAGGCGCCGGCGCCCCTCCGCCTCCAGCCCGCACGCGGACCAGAGGAACCAGAGCGACACGGCGACCTCCAGCGCCCCCGCCGGGCCCGCCTCGGACAGCGGGTCCATCGCGCGGCGCAGCTCGGGCAGCTCCCGCAGGGCCAGGGCGCGGGCCTGCGGCTGCGCCCCCGACCGCCACAGCCAGGCGGCCCGTTCGGCGATGACCCGGTACCGCTCGTGGTGGCGCCGCTCGGCCAGCGCCGCTTCGGTGCCGGGGGCGTGGGCGAGCCGCCGGGCCTCGTAGGCCCGTACGGACAGGGGCAGCCGGTAGCGGCCCGGTTCGCCGGGTTCCGCGAGCAGCGCGGGGGCGAGCCGGCGCAGGGTCTCCGCGGCGTCCTCGGGGCCGAGTTCGCCGAAGCCGCAGACCTGCGCGACGGCGGCCTCGTCGAAGGAGCCCGCGAAGACGGACAGCCGGGTCCACAGCAGCCGCTCCCCCGGCGAGGACAGCCGGTGCGCGCGCAGGACGTCGGCCCCACCGGCCCGGCCCGCCCCCTCGGCGAGGAAGCCGAGCGGGTCGGCGGTCAGCCGGCGCAGCGCCTCGGCGGGCCGGTAGCGGCCGGCGCGGCCGGCGGCCAGCTCCAGCGCGCCGGGGATCCCGTCGAGGGCGCGGCACAGGGCGGCGACGGCGGCGGCGTTGCGGTCGGTGAGCGCGAAGGAGGGGTCGGCTCCGCGCGCCCGCTCCGCGTAGAGGCGTACGGAGGCGTAGCCGGCGATCTCGGCGGCACCGACTCCCGCGCCGGCCCCGTCCTCGGCGCCTTCGCCGGCGGGATCGGCGCCGGTGCCGCCGGGAAGGTCCCCGGCGGGAAGGTCACCACCGGGGAGCTCGTCGGAGGGAAGGTCATCGGAGGACCGTCGCCGAATGGCCGGATCCGGCGGTTCCGGGGGCAGCGGAAGCGGGCCCACAGCGACTTCCGCCCCGTTCCGGAACGCGAAAGTCCGCTGCGAGGTGGCCAAAATTCGTACCCTGGGCAAGCGGGTCAGCAGCCGGTCCGCCAGGGCCCCGGCGGACTCGCCGAGGTGCTCGCAGCCGTCGAGCACCAGCAGCGCCGCGCAGCCGCCGAGCCGCCGCTCCAGCTCGTCGGCCAGGTCGTCCCGCACGGGTGCGGGCAGGCTCCCGAGATCGGCCCACACCACGTCGACGCCCCCGCGACCCAGGGCGCGGACGGTCCGCAAGGCCAGCCGCGTCTTGCCTATTCCCGCTGGTCCGACCAGGATGACCAGGCGTTCCGTGCCGAGCAGCGCAGCGGTGCGCGCGAGCTCGCGCTCCCGCCCCACGAAGCTCGACAGTTCGGCCGGCACCCCGTGGCGCAGGTTCGAGCCGGGGTTCCCCACACGTCCTCCTCCTGCTCTCCTCAAGACCCACCCAACCGCCTGGTGGCGCACCCGGGGCCACGAGGAGAGATGATCAGCCGAAAGCATGGTTGGTCGGCCGAAGGCCGGGAGAACCGCCAGGGGAAGGTATGAACTCGGCCATTTCCGCCATCGACGACACCGACCGGGCGCTCGTCCACGCACTCCAGCTCGCCCCGCGTGCCAGCTGGGAGCGCTTGGCGCAGGTCATCGGCGCACGTCCCGAGACCCTCGCACGCCGCTGGGAGCGGCTGTCCGCCGCCGGCGACGCCTGGATCAGCGGCCTCGGGCTGCGTACGGGCACTCAGGCGCCCTGCATGGCGTGGGTCGAGGTGACGTGCGCGGCGGGCGCCGCTCCGGCGGTGGGCGCGGCCCTGACCGGCGACGCCCACACCATGGGCGTGGAGCACACCACCGGCGCCCGCGACCTGATGGCCTTCGTCGCCGTGCCGGACCTCCACATGCTGCACCAGTACCTCTCCTTCCGGGTCCAGCGGATACCCGGGGTGGTCGCCACCCGCTCCTCGGTGGTCACGGCCGTGCACGCCTCCCCCGACCGCTGGCGCCTGGACCAGCTGACGCCCGCGCAGGCCGACCTGCTGACCGGCCGCGGCCGCCGCAGGGCGGCCGCCGCCCCGGCGCCGGTCGCCCCGATGCCGGAGGAGGACCGCCCGCTGGTCCTGGCGCTGGCCTCGGACGCGCGGCGCAGCGTGGCCTCGCTGGCCCGGGAGTCGGGGATGAGCGAGTCGACCGTACGGCGCCGGCTGAGCCGCCTGGAGGCGGGGCACAGCCTGCGCTACAGCTGCGCGATGGCCTCGGGGCTGACCGGCTGGCCGGTCTCGGCGACGGTGTGGGCGGAGGTGCCCGAGCACGAGGTGGCCGACTGCGCGGCGGTGGCCACGGGGCTGCGCGAGACCCGGACCTGCATGTCCGTCAGCGGCCGCCGGAACGTGGTGATCGGTGCCCGGCTGCGCACGGTGGAGGAACTGTCGCGGTACACCGCCGACCTGACGCGGAGGATGCCGGGGCTGCGCGTGGCCGACACGGTGGTGGCCCTGCACGTGCGCAAGTCGGAGGCGCAGGAGCTGGACCGGACGGGCCGTCGGGTACGGACGGTGCGGCCGGACATCTGGACGGACACGGCACCGGAGGCCTGGGACGACGCCCTGCCGTACGGGACGGGCCGCCCGCACGGGCCGGCTTAGGCGCACGGGCCGGCGTAGGCGCACGGACGGGCGCGGGGGCCGGAGCGGGGACCGGCCCGGGTCGGCGGGCCGGCCCAGTGGCCCGCGCGACGCCGTGCGGGCCGTGCGCGGGCGGGTGCGGCAGGCACGCCGACGCGCGGCGGCGCGCACGCCACACCCGCAGTGGGTGACGTACGCGCCGCCGCGCGCGGCGCCCGGTCCCGGCCCGGCGGGCCGGAGTCGCGGGCTCAGTGGACGAAGGCCGGTTCCGCAGCGGCCTCCGCGGCCGCGTCGCGCTTCGCGCCGAGGTGGTTGAAGGCCAGGTTGAGCAGGATCGCCACCACGCACCCGGTGCTGATGCCGGAGTCGAGGACGACGAGCAGGTCCTTCGGGAAGGCGTGGTAGAACTCCGGCGCGGCGATCGGGATCAGGCCGATGCCCACCGAGGCGGCGACGATCAGGGCGTTCTCGCCCTTCTCCATGGCCGCGCCCGCCAGGGTCTGGATGCCGCTGGCCGCGACCGAGCCGAAGAGGACCACGCCCGCGCCGCCGAGGACGGGCAGCGGGACGACCCCGATCACGGAGGCGGCCATCGGACACAGCCCGAGCAGGATCAGGATGCCGCCGCCCGCCGCCACGACGAAGCGGCTGCGCACCTTGGTCATCGCGACGAGGCCGATGTTCTGGGCGAAGGCGCTGCACATGAAGCCGTTGAACAGCGGGCTGAGCGCGCTGCCGAGGGTGTCGGCGCGCAGACCGCCCTCGATGGTCTTCGCGTCCGCCGGCCGGCCGACGATCTTGCCGAGGGCCAGGATGTCGGCGGTGGACTCGGTCATGCAGACCAGCATCACGATGCACATCGAGACGATGGCGGCGACCTGGAACTGCGGGGCGCCGAAGTGGAAGGGGGTCGGGAAGCCCACGACGGAGGCGTTCTTGACGGCGTCGAAGCTGGTCATGCCCAGCGGGAGGGCGATCAGCGTGCCGGCGACCAGGCCCAGCAGGATGGAGATCTGCTGGAGGAAGCCGCGCAGGAACTTCCGCATCACCAGGACGATCGCCAGGGTGAGGGCCGCCATGCCGATGTTCTTCATCGAGCCGTAGTCGGCGGCGGCGCGGTTGCCGCCCTGCGACCAGTTGAAGGCCACCGGGAGCAGTGACACGCCGATCAGGGTGATCACGGTGCCGGTGACGACGGGCGGGAAGAAGCGGACGAGCTTGCCGAAGTAGGGGGCGGCTATGAAGCCGACCAGTCCGGCGACGATGATCGCGCCGAAGATGATCGGGATGGCGTTGTCCCCCTCCCCCTTGCCGATGGCGATCATCGGGGTCACGCCGGCGAAGGAGACGCCGTTGACGAAGGGGAGTTTGGCGCCGATCTTCCAGAACCCGAGGGTCTGGAGGAGGGTGGCGAGCCCTGCGGTGAAGAGCGAGGCGCCCATCAGGAAGGCGGTCTCGGTGGCGGAGAGGCCCACCGCCGGACCGACGATCATGGGCGGGGCGACGACACCCGCGTACATGGCGGCCACGTGCTGGAGGCCGCTCGTGAACATCTTCAGCGGAGGCAAGGTCTCGTCGACCGGGTGCTTCTCCTCCGGTACTGCGACTGCATCTTTGCGAAACCTGGGCGTTGCGGCCACGGCTTCCTCCGGTCGGTTAAACACGTCGGCAGGGACGTGGGTGTCATGGAGGTGGTGCGAAAGCGTGCTGGTCCAGCCTGTATGGAGTTGTGGGTGCTGCTACTTCTTGTCCCAAGGGGTGCAGAATCGATTCGCCCAAAATCGGCTCCGCGCGGTGGCGCCAGGCCCGTCCGGGGCCGCTGGTGCCGTGGCAGTGGCACGGGGTGCAGGTGTGTCGCTGCGCTGCGGGTGTCACGAGTCACCGCCACGGGGCGGTCCTCGCGGGATCACCGCTCCCGGAGGGAACGGTGACCGCTCCCGGGGGCGCCCTCGGATCTCTCCTCGGGCGCTTCCCGGGAACGGCTGCCGCGGACCCCGCTCGGGTCCGCGGCCGCCGGCCGGGGGCCGTCCCCCCCGACCGGACTCCTGGGGTTCCCCCCAGCGGTCGCTGGGGAGATCAGCCCTGCGCGGAGATCCGCGCCAGGCGCTGGGCCTCCTCGCGGGTGGACACCGCGATGGCGTCCTCGTCCGCGAAGAGCAGCCGGTTGTTCTCGACGATCTGCTTGCCGTTGACGAACGAGGCGGTGACCGGGGCGGCCGCACCGAAGACGAGCGCGGTGACCGGGTCGGCGATCGAGGAGTGCAGGAAGGTGTTCAGGTTCCACAGGACCAGGTCGGCGTTCTTGCCGACCTCCAGCGAACCGATGTTGTCGGCGCGGCCGAGGACCTGCGCGCCGCCGTAGGTGCCGAGGCGCAGCGACTGGCGGGCGTTGAGCGCCGCCTCGCGGTGCACCGGGTTCAGACGGTTGATCAGCAGCGCGTTGCGCAGCTCGGTGTGCAGCTCACCGGACTCGTTGGAGGCGGTGCCGTCCACGCCGAGGCCGACCGGCACGCCGGCGGCCAGCATGTCCGGGACGCGGGCGATGCCGGCGGCCAGACGGGCGTTGGAGGACGGGCAGTGCGCGACACCGGTCTTGGTGCGGGCGAACGCGGCGATGTCGGAGTCGTTCATGTGGACGCTGTGCGCCATCCACACGTCCTCGCCGAGCCAGCCGGTCGACTCGAAGTAGTCGGTCGGGCCCATGCCGAAGAGCTCGTGGCAGAACTTCTCCTCCTCGACCGTCTCCGAGCCGTGCGTGTGCATCCGCACACCCAGGCGGCGGGCCAGCTCGGCACCCTGCTTCAGCAGCTCGGTGGAGACCGAGAAGGGGGAGCACGGGGCGACCGCGACCTGCGTCATCGAGTCGGCGGAGGCGTCGTGGAACTTCTTGATGGTCGCCTCGGTGTCCGCGAGGGCACCTTCGAGGGTCTCGACGGCGTGGTCCGGCGGCAGGCCGCCGTCCTTCTCGCTGCGGTCCATGGAGCCGCGGGCGAGGGTGAAGCGGACGCCCATCTCGGACGCGGCGCGGATGATCGCGCCGGAGAGGTCGCCGGAGTTCTTGGGGTAGACGTAGTGGTGGTCCATCGCGGTGGTGACACCGCCGCGGGCCATCGCGGCCAGCGAACCCTGGGCCGCCGTGTACGCCATCTGCTCGTCGATGCGCGCCCAGGTCGGGTACAGCGCGACGAGCCAGTTGAAGAGGTTGTGGTCGGTGGCCAGACCGCGCGTGATCCACTGGTAGAAGTGGTGGTGCGTGTTGACCAGACCGGGGGTCACGAGGTGCCCGGTGCCGTCGATCCGGCGGACGACGTTGTCGAGGTTCTCGGGGGCTTTGCCCGCACCGATGGACTCGATCTTGTTGCCGGCGATGACGATGTGACCCGAGGCGTACTCGGTGTCGTTCGCGTCGACGGTCGCGATCGCACAGTTCTCGATGACGATGCGCTCTACGGCGCTGTCATGGGCTGCCGATGCTGCCATGGGACTTCCTCGTGCTTTCAGTGGCGGTGCGGGCACGGCAAAACCCAGGGGATTTGAGTGCCGGAGCGGGGGGTCTGACAGCTGACAGTACTGCCGCCCCGTATGCCGGTCCGGGTGCCGATTCAGGAAGTTGTGGGGGTGTCGCGCCCCGGGGCCACTGCGGAGCCCCGGGACGCGCGCGCCGTGCTCAGAGGTTGGTCATGTCCACGGGGATACGGGCGTCAGCGCCGTCGCGGAGGACCGTCGCCTCGATCAGACCGTACGGGCGGTCCGCGGCGAAGTAGACCTCGTTGTCGTTCTTGAGGCCGAACGGCTCGAGGTCCACGAGGAAGTGGTGCTTGTTCGGGAGCGAGAAGCGGACCTCGTCGATCTCCGAACGGTGGTTGATGATGCGCGAACCCATCTGGTACAGGGTCTGCTGCAGCGACAGGGAGTAGGTCTCCGCGAAGGCCTGGAGCATGTGCTTCTTGGTCTCGGCGTAGGACTTCTCCCAGTTGGGCATCCGCTGCTCGTCGTCCGACCAGTTGAAGCGCCAGCGGCCCGACACCTGGGTGGCCAGGATGCGGTCGTACGCCTCCTGCAGGGTCGTGTACTTGTCCTTCACGTAACCCCAGAACTCGGAGTTCGTGGAGTTCATGACGATCAGGTCCTTGAGGCCGGAGATGACCTCCCAGTTCTGGCCGTCGTACGTGATCTGGGTGACGCGGGTCTCCATGCCCTTGCGGACGAAGGAGTGGTTGACCTCGTCGGCGCCGATGAACTTGGAGTTGGCGTCCGAGGTGGCGATCCGGTCCCAGCCGTACTCTTCGATCCGGATGCGCGCGCGCTGGATCGGCTCCTGGCTGTTGACGAACCAGCGCGCCAGGTGGATGCCGAACTGCTCGGCGGACTCGATGCCGTACTCCTTGGCGAACGCGTACACCGTGTTCTTGGTGGTGTCCGTCGGGAGGACGTTGGCGTTCGAGCCGGAGTAGTGGACGTCGTCCATGTCGCCGGAGAGGGCGACCGAGACGTTCAGGTCCTTGATGTGGTGGGTGTCGCCGTCCCGCGTGATCTTGACGACGCGGTTCTCTGCCTTGCCGTACTGGTTCTGGCCCAGAATCGTGGCCATGCTAGCTCCCTCGGTAAACGGAGTAGCCGAACGGGTTGAGCAGCAGCGGTACGTGGTAGTGCTCGCCCGGGTTCACCGCGAAGGTGATGGTTACCTCGGGGAAGAACGCACCGCTGTCCCTTACGCGGGGGGCGTCCTGCTGCGCCTCGGCTTGCTTCTTTGCGAAGTACGTCTCGGTCTCGAAGTCGAGACGCACGTGTGTGGTGCCCTCCGGCAGGGCCGGCAGGTCCTTGCAGCGCCCGTCGGCGTCGGTGGCGCTGCCGCCCAGGGCCGCCCACTCGCCGTCGAGGCCCGCACGGGCCGACAGGGAGATGGCGACGCCCTCGGCGGGACGGCCGATGCTGGTGTCCAGGATGTGGGTGGACACCGACGCGGTGGTCTCGGTGCTCATGGTCACTCTCCTTCTGCGAGTTCGGCGAGGCGGGTCAGGCGGATCCGGTTGATCTTCACCAGCTCGCCGCGGGCGATCTCTCGCTCCTGCTCCGGCGAGTGGTCGATCCTGACCTTGACCGCGTCCCGCATGAACTCACCGGTCGCACCGGTGGCGCAGATGAGGAAGACGTGGCCGAACTTCTCCTGGTACGCCAGGTTCAGCTCCAGGAGCTCGTTCTTGAGCTCCTCCGAGGCACCGGCCATGCCACGCTGCTCGCGGGCGGAGGTCGGGTCTCCCGGCTTCGGCCGGCCGATCGGCGCGTGGCCTCCCATCGCCTCGCCCAGGTCGTCCGCGGTGAGCTCCGCCATGGCGGACTCGTTGGCGGCGAACAGGGCGTCGGCGGTGGCGAAGGGGCGCTGGGCGAGCATCTTGCTCCCCCACGCCGAACTGGCGCACACCTCGTGCAGCTCGGCCGTGGCCGCGCTGTCGTCCAAGGCGTTGAACCGGGTGAGACCCGGGGTCGGACTCGAAGTCACGGTAGGCCTCCGTGGCCTGTTGTTGCTTTGACGGGCTGCGCATAGCTAACGCCCTCGACAACACGGCGTCAACACTTTGTTGAAACTTCCCGTACACAAAAGCCGCCGCCCGGGTGAATTGGGCAGCGGCTCGTGACCTTGGGTGAGGCGACCCTCACTCCCGGCTGTTCTGCTTCGCCGTCTTGTTGGGGTTTTCCCGGTTCAAATAGTTGTAGACCGTAAAACGGCTTACCCCCAGGGCGCCCGCGACCGTTTCCACGCCGTGCCGTACCGAGAAGGCGCCCCGCGCCTCCAGTATGCGCACCACGTCCTGCTTGGCCTTGCGGTCCAGCTGGGCCAACGGTACGCCGTGCCGCCGTTCCAGCGCCGCAAGGATGTGGTCCAGCGAGTCGGAGAGCTGGGGCAGGCGCACCGCCAGCAGCTCCTGGCCCTCCCACGCGAGCACCACGTCGTCGGGCTCCGCCTGGGCGGGGTCCATCATCTCGCCGCCCATCGCGTCCACCAGCGGCTTGACCGCGGCGACGAAGGGGTGGTCGCGGGGCTCGGTCATGCGCCGTCCTCCCCGATCACGTTGACCTGGAGGGAGACGCGGGTCGCGCCGGCCTCCAGGGAGTCGCGCAGCAGCGCGGCCACGGCGCTCAGCACCCGGTCGGACTCGCCCTCCGCCGTGTTTCCGAACGGGCCGACGTCGACCGCGTCCAGCTGGGCCTTCTGGATGACCTCGCGGGCGGCCACGGCGTGGGCGGGAGCCTCTTCGAGGTCGAAGGGCTCGGTCGTGAACTCAACTCTCAATCGCACGTCGTCAAGCTACCCGGCGGTCGTGAGATTTCGGCAGTCCGCACTTGACAAGTACGACGCCCGGCTTGCAACCTTCCATCAGGCAGAAAGTAACTTCCGCAATACGGAAGGAGCGCACACCCCTCATGGGATACACCGACCAGCGCTTCGATGTGAACCTTTCGATCCTCTTCACGGAACTCCCGCTCCTGGAGCGCCCCGCGGCCGCCGCCGCGGCGGGCTTCACCGCGGTCGAGCTGTGGTGGCCCTGGATCGAGACCCCCACCCCCGCTCAGGAGGAGCTCGACGCCCTCAAGAAGGCTCTTGAGGACGCCGGCACCCAGCTGGTGGGCCTGAACTTCTACGCCGGCCAGCTGCCGGGCCCGGACCGCGGCGCGGTATCCGTACCCGGTGAGGAGTCGGACCGCTTCAACGCCAACATCAACGTGGCGGCGGACTTCGCCGCCTCCGTCGGCTGCAAGGCGCTCAACGCCCTGTACGGCAACCGCGTCGAAGGCGTGGACCCGGCCGTCCAGGACGAGCTGGCCCTGAAGAACCTGGTCGTCGCGGCGCAGGCCGCGGACCGCGTGGGTGCGATCCTCCTGATCGAGACCCTCAACAAGCCCGAGTCGCCGCTCTACCCCCTGGTGAGCGCCCCGGCGGGCATCGAGGTGGTGGACAAGGTGAACGAGGCCACCGGCCTCGGGAACGCCAAGTTCCTCCTCGACCTGTACCACCTGGCGATGAACGATGAGGACCTCTCCGAGGTCATCGAAAAGTACGCCGCCAAGACCGGCCACGTCCAGATCGCGGACAAGCCGGGACGCGGTGCCCCCGGCACCGGTGAGCTGCCCCTCGAGGACCTCCTCGACCAGCTCAAGAAGGCCGGCTACCAGGGCTTTGTCGGCCTGGAGTACAAGGCCGCCGACGCCGCCGCGTCCTTCGCATGGCTGCCGGCCGAGGCCCGCGCCGCCAAGTAAGAGGACGAAGTCAGGGTGAAAGCCCAGACGGCCCTCGCACTTTTCGTACGTACCAATAGAAGGACCTCATCATGAGCAACCTCCCCAAGATCGCGTGGATCGGTCTCGGCATCATGGGCTCCCCCATGGCCGAGAACCTGCTGAAGGCCGGCTACTCGGTCACCGGCTTCACGCTGGAGCAGGACAAGCTGGACCGCCTGGCCGCCGCCGGCGGCAGCGCGGCCGGCTCCATCGCCGAGGCCGTCGCCGACGCCGACGTCATCATCACGATGGTGCCCGCCTCCCCGCAGGTCGAGGCCATCAACTACGGCCCCGCCGGCATCCTGGAGAACGCCAAGTCCGGCGCGCTGATCATCGACATGTCGTCGATCACCCCGCAGACCTCCGTCGACCTGGCGAAGAACGCCGCCGAGAAGGGCATCCGCGTCATCGACGCCCCGGTGTCCGGCGGCGAGGCCGGCGCCATCGAGGCCGTCCTGTCGATCATGGTGGGTGGCGAGCAGGCCGACTTCGACGCCGCGCTCCCGATCCTCGAGGCCCTCGGCAAGGTCATCGTCCTGTGCGGTCCGCACGGCTCCGGCCAGACCGTGAAGGCCGCCAACCAGCTCATCGTCGCGGTGAACATCCAGGCGTGCGCCGAGGCCGTCGTCTTCCTCGAGAAGTCCGGCGTGAACCTCCAGGCCGCCCTCGACGTCCTCAACGGCGGTCTGGCCGGCTCCACGGTCCTGACCCGCAAGAAGGACAACTTCCTGAACCGCGACTTCAAGCCCGGTTTCCGGATCGACCTGCACCACAAGGACATGGGCATCGTCACCGACGCCGCCCGCAACGTCGGTGCGGCCCTGCCGGTCGGCGCCGTCGTCGCCCAGCTGGTCGCCTCGCTGCGCGCCCAGGGCGACGGTGGCCTGGACCACTCCGCGCTGCTGCGCGCGGTCGAGCGCCTCTCCGGCGCCCAGGTCTGATCCCCCCGGCGGCCCGCTGCCCCGGGCCGCCCTCCCCCCGCCCTGACGGGGGCCTGAGTTTCCGGATGGTGCCGGTGCTGACACCTGTCCTGTCGCGCCCAAGCGCCGGCACCGTCCGGATCACCTCTCCTCACTCTTTCTTTTAAACAAACTGTTGACGTCGCGTTCTCGCCGAATTTAGGCTGGTTCCGCATGACGGAAGACGCTTTCCGTCAGCAGTTACCCGTACGGAAGGTCACCATGTCGAAGCGCACGCTGACGACCGAGTCCGGCGCCCCGGTCGCCGACAACCAGAACTCCGCCACCGCCGGCGTCGGTGGCCCGCTCCTGATCCAGGACCAGCAGCTCCTGGAGAAGCTCGCCCGCTTCAACCGCGAGCGCATCCCGGAGCGCGTCGTGCACGCCCGCGGCTCTGCCGCGTACGGCTACTTCGAGGTGACCGACGACGTCACCGCGTACACGAGCGCGGCGTTCCTGAACACGGTCGGCAAGAAGACCGAGACCTTCCTGCGCTTCTCCACCGTCGCCGACTCCCTCGGTGGCGCCGACGCCGTCCGCGACCCGCGCGGCTTCGCCCTGAAGTTCTACACCGAAGAGGGCAACTACGACCTCGTCGGCAACAACACCCCGGTGTTCTTCATCAAGGACCCGATCAAGTTCCCCGACTTCATCCACTCCCAGAAGCGCGACCCCTTCACGGGCAAGCAGGAGCCGGACAACGTCTGGGACTTCTGGGCGCACGCCCCCGAGGCCACGCACCAGATCACCTGGCTGATGGGTGACCGCGGCATCCCGGCCTCCTACCGCCACATGAACGGCTACGGCTCCCACACCTACCAGTGGACCAACGCCCAGGGCGAGGCCTTCTTCGTCAAGTACCACTTCAAGACGAACCAGGGCATCCGCTGCCTCTCCGGCGAGCAGGCCGCCGAGCTCGTCGGCCAGGACGCCAACTCGCACCAGACCGACCTGCTCCAGGCGATCGAGCGCGGCGTGAACCCGAGCTGGACCCTCTACGTCCAGATCATGCCGGCCGCCGAGGCCGCGGACTACCGCTTCAACCCGTTCGACCTCACCAAGGTGTGGCCGCACAGCGACTACCCGCTGCAGCGCGTGGGCCGCCTGGTCCTCGACCGCAACCCGGACAACGTCTTCGCCGAGGTCGAGCAGTCCGCCTTCTCCCCGAACAACTTCGTCCCGGGCATCACCGCCTCGCCGGACAAGATGCTCCAGGGCCGCCTGTTCGCGTACGCCGACGCCCAGCGCTACCGCCTCGGCGTGAACCACACCGTGCTGCCGGTCAACGCCCCGAAGGCGACGAAGGCCGACAACTACGGCCGCGACGGCGTCATGGCGCTGCGCAACGGTTCGCGCACCGACAAGAACTACGAGCCCAACTCGTACCAGGGCCCCGCCGAGACCGGCATAGCCCTCGGCGCCCCGAAGGCCGTCTCCGGCTACACGGGCACCCACGAGGCCCCGGCCCACACCAAGGACGACGACTTCTTCCAGGCCGGTGAGCTCTACCGCCTGATGTCGGAGGCCGAGAAGCAGCGCCTGGTGGCGAACATCGCCGGCGGCCTGTCTCAGGTCACCCTCGAGGACGTCATCGAGAAGAACCTGGCTCACTTCCACGCCGCGGACGCCGACTACGGCAAGCGCGTCGAGGAGGCCGTCCGCGCCCTGCGCGACGCCTGAGCCCAACAAGCTGCACCGGGAGCCTGACGGGAGGTCAGGCTCCGGGTGCCGAGCCCGCACCGCGGACCCGGATGAGGGGTGGTACGCGGTGGGGGCAGGACGAGGACCGTGGCGGGCGAGCGAGCCAGTGCGGTGGTAATGGGTTCCGAGGCCCGTCTCTTGACCTGAGGGAGACGGCGCCGGAGTTCTCGTCGCCCGACCGCCACGGTCCCAGCCACTCCTCTCTCTATAGGGGCCACGCACAGAGCCCTCTCTATGGAGAGGAGAACCTTCCGACTCCGCCCGGCGGTGCGAACGTCCTGTCGCGCCAGCCTCGCTCCGTCGGGCGGTAACAACCAGAGAGCCGAGTCACGGACGGTCCCGTGACTCGGCTCTTTGCTTTGGGGGGTACGGGTCTTGCGGCGCGGGCCCGCCATCTCCCCCTCGACCCCCGTTCGCCGATCGGCGCCTGCCCACCCGCCTCCCGGGTGCGAGTGGGTGCCTGGGGAGCGGGATCCCCTCGGGCGGTCTCAGAGCAGGTTGGGGGCTTCCCGTCAGTCCCATCGTCCTTCCGGTTCGTGCCGGCCTGTCAAGGGCGCTCCCTTCGGTCGCGTCGCTACGCGATGGCCTTCGGCCACCCTTGACAGACCGACCCGCCCCGGAAAGCCGAAAGACTGCCGGAAAACCCCCAAAGAAACGGCACGGGGCAGAGGACAGAGGGGCGGCCGCGTCAGCGATGCGCGAGGGGCCGAGCCATGGCCGACCGGGCATCCGGGCCCCATATCCCCGTTCCGGGGCCAGGGGCGCGGCTACCTGCACGAAAAGTCGACCAGAGCAGCCTGCGGACCACCCAAGCGCAACAGATCGCTACGCGCTCCTCCAGGCTCAGCGTCCGACGACCGTCTTGGGCTGATACCCGTACCAAAAGGTGATCAGAGCAGTGCGGAAGCACAGGGGCGCGACAGATCGCTACGCGCTCCTCTCATCTCGGCGGCCAGCGGCCGTCTTGGGCTGATCTGGGGCGGGCTGGACGTTGGTCACGGCCGTGGTGAACTCGCGGCCGGAGGCGTTGCGGATGTAGGCGAGCTCCACCCAGTGCTCGATACCGGTGTCCGAGACGTTCTCATTGATCACCGCCATCAGTACGCCTTCGACGCCGGAGGCGATGTCGCGAACGCGGCGGCGGAGGAGGCGGTGCGGCACGTACTCGTAGCACTCACTCATCGGACGCTCCCTCGAAGGTGACGAGGAAGCGCTCCCAGCCGGCCAGCGCGCGATGGAGCAGTTCCGGGCTCGGCTCGATCGCAGCGACAACCGTCACTGAGGAGGCTTCATCGATGAGGGTGGGACAGGGCGCTGGCGCCGGGCGAGCGGGAATCTGGCACATGGCGGCCACTCCTCTAAAGAGGCTGAACTCCTCCACTCATGTACATGAGTGACACGAAGAAGAGTGGACCGACTCCTATACATGAGTCAACCCGCTGTGAAGGTGAACTCACAGCGGGTTGTGGACGGTGTGGTGGCCGTCAGTCGGATGCCGGGATGCGAAACTCAAAGACGAACTGGTCAGCCGCCATGAGGGTGTCACAGACCTCGATGACGCGGCCCATGTCCGTGACTGCGTTCCTCAGGAGGTGCACCACAGTGGCTCCGGGGCTCAGTGCCAACTCCGACGCCTCGGCTTTCGCCGCGGGCCGCGCCTGCAGGGTCTCCACGAACTCCGCGAACGTGTGGCCGTGCTCTTCGAGGCGTGCGTAGATACCGCCGCCTCCGGGGTTCTCCGCGAAGAGTTCCGGGATGTCACGCACGACATCCCACGGCAGGTAGGACGTCGCGGTTTCCACCGGAGTGCCGTTGCGGAAGTACAGGCGCCGGCGCGCGAGCACCTGCGTGCCGACGTCCACGCCAAGCCGCCGGGCGATCTCCTCCGGGGCCTCGACGGGCCCGACGTAGACGACGCTGACCCTCGCGGTGGCGCCCGATTGCTCCGATTCTGCAAGGTAGGCGGCTTTGCCGCCCTGCCGGAGCGAGCGACGGAAGCGGTCCGAAGACCGGTGGCGTACCGGCGGCCGGTCCTTCACGTACGAGCCCTTGCCATGCCGCGTGTCCACGAGACCGCTGGCGCGGATCTCCAGCATCGCCTTGCGGACGGTCCCGCCCGAGACTCCGTAACGCTCGACCATCTCGGCCTCACTGGGCACCTGGTCTCCCGGCTTCAAGACGCCGGCACGAACCTGCTGGACGATGTCCTCGGCGATCTGCAAGTACCGGGGGACGGCCTTGCCTCCTCCTACAGCTGCTCCCATGGTCCTTCGCTTCCTCCTATGCTCATATACATGAGTAACAGCGTCCCGTCGGACAGGTCAACGCCACGCCACTCCGTGTCGGTTGCCGGGGTGGTGGTGCGTGACGACGGCCGACTGCTGGCCATCCGCCGCGCCGACAACGGAACATGGGAGCCGCCCGGCGGAGTGCTGGAGCTGGCGGAGACCCCTGAAGACGGCGTGCGGCGGGAAGTGCTTGAGGAAACCGGCATCCGCATCGAAGTAGACCGGCTCACCGGCGTGTACAAGAACATCACGGCCGGCGTGGTGGCCCTGGTCTTCCGCTGCAAGCCCTCCGGCGGCACAGAACGCATCTCGGGTGAGAGCACGGCGGTCCAGTGGCTCACAGCGGACGAGGTTGCCGAGCGCATGTCCGAGGTCTACGCCATCCGACTCCTGGACGCCCTCGACGGCGACAGCCCCCACGTACGGAGCCACGACGGACGCCAACTCCTCACAGACCAGCCCTAGAAACACGCCGCTTAACGGGACAGTTCGGCGTCGAGCGACTCGACGGGCCAGCAGCGGCAAAGGCCGAGGGCGCCTTCCGACTGGCTGGCCACGACCACTGGCGGCGAACCGGTCGGCATGGCCTATCGCGTAAAACGAGCCCGGCCCGGTAGATAGGCGTCCTGGGACTGCGGATCCCAGATGACGAGGCGGAATTCCGCCGCGAGCTCCTCGATCGCTTTGATTGCCGCGTCGGCCCGCGACGAGAAGCTCAGGTTCATGATCACGTGGTCGATGCCGATCGCCAGCGGTGTCGACATCCACGGCGACTCTGCGGCGAAGGGCGGGCGGTCCGGGAACAGCGAGCGCAGCCGCTCATAGAACCCGACCACGCGCTCATCCGGCTCGCTCTCGCCGTGGTGGTCGGACGTGCACCGATCGAACATCGCGCGCGCCGCCGCAACATCAGCCAACTCATCCATCGCCAGAACCGCAAGATCGAAGCTCACGGGAGCATCTTCCACCCCGTGCCGCATCGGAACGACTCGCACGGCCAAAGCAATTCAGCTGCCTGCGGCTTGTCGGAGGCGCCGGGCCTTGACCGTGTCGGTGTACTGCTCGCGCGTCAGATCGTCCGCTCCGATGCCGAGCTCGGCAAGGACCTCCCGGACGTCATCGAGGGCCTCGACCACGTCCTTCTCGTCTACCTGGGTCTCCAGTTCCAGGAACGTCCCGTCCAGGTCGGGAACGCGGACGAGTGTGGCGAGCATGTGCCTGCCGCGTGCTGGGAACGAGTAGTTCCTGCACCGCTTCTCAAAGGCGATCACCGCTACGTATCCAAGGCCGCGCAGCATGGCGTGCACTGCCTCGGCATCCTCGACACGTGTCTCGTGCTCAGGCTTCGACCCCGACTCCTCGTCCGCCCGAGCACCCTTGTAAGTGAGAAGGGTGCGGGTTTCGTCCGGACCGTGGATGGTGCGCACCCGAAGCTCTTCGTCCTTGGCCTCCAGTGCCGCGTCCCGGGTGTCGTAGTAGGTGTCCTGGTAGACCTCGGCGCGGCCTTCGGCCCGCTCGTCCAGCCGCCGCAGTGTGACCTCGGGCGCGCGCACCCGTGCCTTCAGCTCCGCCTCGATCACTTTGTCCGCCCCTTCTCACACCGTGCGTTCGGCGCCCATGAGGATGGCGTCGAACGCCCCGACGAACAGGGTGGAGTCGGTTCGGATCGGCCGCCACGTAGGCAGCATGCCTACCGGTACACCTGGACGTCGCAGGTTCCGGCAAGCTCACGCAGTCGGGCCTCGGTGAGCCGCACACCGCCGGCCATCGCCAGCGTCGAACCCGCCCCGGACCAGCCCGAGACGGCCGTCAGCCGCCGAGACCAGAGAAGCGCGTAGCGATCTGCTGCGCCTGTCGGCTCCCTGGGCTGCTCTGTTCGTCCTCTGGTGCAGGTATCCGCCCAAGGCGGTCGTCGGACGCTGAGATGTGAGGAGCGCGTAGCGATCTGTCGCGCTTGGGTGCATGCCAGGGTGCTCCGATCAACCTCTCGTGCAGGTCGTCGCGCCCCTGGCGCGGAACGAGGCCGCTGAGGGCCCGGGGCCCGGCGGGCCGGCGCCCGGCCCCTCGTCTCGTCGCTGACGGGCCCGTCCCTGCTCCTTCTCCCCGTGACCGTTCTTTTGGGGGTTTCCCGGCAGTCTTTCGGCTTTCCGGGGCGGGTCGGTCGGTCAAGGGTGGAGCGCAGCGACATCGCGAAGCGACGCGACGAAGGAGCGCCCTTGAGGGACCGGCCCGACACGGAAGGACGATGGACTGCCGGGAAACCCCCAAACCCTCCCCGAGACCGTCCGGGGAGATCCCGCTCCCGGCAACCCACCCGCACCCGGGAGGCGGGTGGGCAGGCGCCGATGGGCCGGCGGGGGTCGAGGGGGTGATGGCCGGCCCGCGCCGCAAGCCCCGTACCCCCGGACGCGGAGCGGCCCCCGCCCCTCCTTCCGGAGGGGCGGGGGCCGCGGGCCGCGTGCGGGGTGGATCAGACCTGGAGGGTCTTGATCGCGGTCGGGGCGTGGCCCGGCTCGGTCGCGAGCTCTTCGAACTCGGTGACGTTGCTCATGTCGACCGTCTTGCTCATCGCGATGTTGGTGACGCGCTCCAGGATCGCCTCGACGACGACCGGGACCTGGAACTCCTGCGCCAGCTTCTTGGCCTCCTCGAAGGCCTCGCCCAGCTTGTCCGGGTCGGTGACGCGGATGGCCTTGACGCCCAGGCCCTCGGCGACCTTGACGTGGTCGACGCCGTAGACGCCGAGCTCCGGGGTGTTGATGTTCTCGAACTCGAGGTTGACCTCGAAGTTGATGCCCAGGTTGCTCTGCGCCTGGCGGATCAGGCCCAGGTAGGCGTTGTTCACGAGGACGTGGACGTAGGGGACCTTGTGCTGGGCGGCGACCGCCAGCTCCTCGATCATGAACTGGAAGTCGTAGTCGCCGGAGAGGGCGACGACCGGGACGTCGGGCTGCGCGGTGGCGGCGCCGATGGCGGCCGGGATGGTCCAGCCGAGGGGGCCGGCCTGGCCGCAGTTGACCCAGTGGCGCGGCTTGTAGACGTGCAGGAACTGCGCGGCCGCGATCTGGGAGAGGCCGATGGTGGTGACGTAGCGGGTCTCCGGGCCGAACGCCTTGTTCATCTCCTCGTAGACGCGCTGCGGCTTCATGGGGATGTTCTCGAAGTGCGTACGGCGCTGCAGGGTGGCCTTGCGCTCCTGCGCGGAGGCGGCCCAGGCGGAGAAGTCGGGGAGCTTGCCCTCGGCCTTCCACTCCTTCGCGACCTCGATGAAGAGCTCCAGGGCGGCCTTGGCGTCGGAGGCGATGCCGAAGTCGGGGGCGAAGATCCGGCCCAGCTGGGTGGGCTCGATGTCGACGTGGACGAACTTGCGGCCCTTGGTGTAGGCGTCCATGTTGTAGCCGGTGTGACGGTTGGCCCAGCGGTTGCCGATGCCGATGACCGTGTCCGACTCCAGGAAGGTCGCATTGCCGTAGCGGTGCGCGGTCTGGACGCCGACCATGCCGGCGGCCAGCTCGTGGTCGTCCGGGATGGTGCCCCAGCCCATGAGGGTGGAGATGACCGGGATGTTCGTCAGCTCGGCGAACTCGACCAGCAGGTCGGAGGCGTCGGCGTTGATGATGCCGCCGCCGGCGACGATCAGCGGGCGCTCGGCCTCCAGCAGGAAGCTCAGGGCCTTCTCGGCCTGGGCGCGGCTGGCCTGCGGCTTGTAGACCGGCAGCGGGGTGTAGGTCGCGGGGTCGAACTCGATCTCGGTCAGCTGGACGTCGATCGGGAGGTCGATCAGGACCGGGCCCGGACGGCCGGAGCGCATCAGGTGGAAGGCCTGCTGGAAGACGCCGGGGACCTGCGCGGCCTCCAGGACCGTGGTGGCGGCCTTGGTGACGGGCTTGGCGATCGTGGCGATGTCGACGGCCTGGAAGTCCTCCTTGTGGAGCTTCGAGACCGGAGCCTGACCGGTGATGCAGAGGATCGGGATCGAGTCCGCGATGGCGGAGTACAGGCCGGTGATCATGTCGGTGCCGGCCGGACCCGAGGTACCGATGCAGACGCCGATGTTGCCCGCCTGGGCACGGGTGTAGCCCTCGGCCATGTGCGAGGCGCCCTCGACGTGGCGGGCCAGCGTGTGCGCGATGCCGCCCACGTTCTTGAGCTCGCGGTAGAACGGGTTGATCGCAGCACCGGGCACGCCGAACGCTTGTTCGACACCCTCGAGCTTGAGGATCTCAACTGCGGCAGCGGCGGCTGTCATACGAGGCATCAGGTTCTCCTGCGGGTCTGGCGGTCAGACTTTTTCCGTCATCCGGAATTCTTGTTCTGCTATACGGAACAAGCTAAGGCGCGACTTCACGCACGTCAAGGCGGTTGGCGACCCCGGAACACACCAAAAGCCGCATTGCGTTCGGCGACTTGTACAAAAGACCAGGGCCCGGAGCCGGATCGGCGTGAATCGGTCGGTCCGCGCCGCCCGGCGGTCGCCGGTGGTGGAGCATGGACCCACGCACAGCGACGGAGGGGGTCCAGGTCTCATGGCGGAAGCGGTACCGGTGCGCTGTCCTTCGTGCCGGCGCGAGAACGGCTACAGCGTCCCGGTCTACCCCTGTGCCTGCGGGAGCCCGGTCGCGCCGCCGCTGGACCTGGCGGCGGCGCCCGTCCCCCTCACCCACCGGAACTGGTCGGAGGCCTGGGTGACGGTGCGCTGCGGGGCCTGCGGGCGGGAGAGCGAGTGGCCGCACCCGGAGGTGGGCTGCGGCTCCTGCGGGACGGTCGTACGGGTGCCCGTGCACCCGCTGGAGCAGCCGGCCGGCCCCGGCGGGCCCGCGGGCGCGGGCGCGCGGGACGGCGTACGGCAGGACCCGGCGCGGCCGGAAGCCGGTGCGGCGGGGCCCGGCGGCCCCGCGGGAGGGGCGGGGGCGGACACGGGGGCGGGGGACTCCGGGGCCGGGGACTCCGGGGCCGGGGGCGGCGTGGGGCCGCGTACGGGGCCCGGGGCCGGGAGGTCCCCGGTGCCGCGGCCGGGGGTGTCGCGGTCGGCGTTCCGGCCCGTGACCATCCGTACCGCCCGGGACGCGGTCGTCACGGCCGCGCTGTACCTGCGCTGGCTCGGGTTCCAGGACGTGCGCCAGCCCGACGCGGTCCCGATCCCCTCGGCGGTGGTGGACCTGCGGGCCCCCGGGGTGGTGGCGCAGGTGGACCCGACGACGGCTCCGGCGGGGCTGCGGGCGGTGGAGTGCGTGTGGCTGAACGGCCTGACGGCCTCGGCGACCAGCGTCTACTTCTCCCTGGCCGGGTACACCGAGGAGGCCCGGGGCCGGGCGGACGACCTGGGGATACCGCTGTTCGTGATGGACCTGACGGGCATGCCGCAGCCGGTCAACGACCCGGCGGACCGGCTGGTGGGAATGGGGGCCTAGGCTCAGGCGCTGTCGATGTCCGTGAGGACGGCGCCCCAGCCGCGCCCCTTCTTTCGATTCCCGCCGAGGAGAGCCCGATGAGCCTGTACGACATCCCGCTGACCACCCTGGACGACGAGCCCACCAGCCTGGCGGCCCACCGGGGCAAGGCCATCCTGCTGGTGAACACCGCCTCCCAGTGCGGGCTCACCCCCCAGTACTCGGGGCTCGCCCGGCTCCAGTTCGCGTACGAGGCGAAGGGCTTCACCGTTATAGGTGTGCCGTGCAACCAGTTCGGCGGCCAGGAGCCGGGCAACGCGGAGGACATCCAGACCTTCTGCGCGGCCGGCTTCGGCGTGACCTTCCCGATGCTGGAGAAGTCCGAGGTCAACGGCGAGAACCGGCACCCCCTGTACCAGGAGCTGGTGAAGACCCCGGACGCCGAGGGCGAGGCGGGGGACATCCAGTGGAACTTCGAGAAGTTCCTGATCTCCCCCGCCGGCGAGGTCGTCGCGCGCTTCCGCCCGCGTACCGAGCCCGAGGCCCCCGAGGTCATCGCCGCGATCGAGGCGCAGCTGCCGGGCTGAACCCCGTACGCCCTGCTCAGCCCAGGTCGGCCTCGTCGTACTCCCCCGCCGAGCCGGCCGCGGTGAGCTCTCTCAGCTCGACCCGGCGGATCTTGCCGGAGACGGTCTTGGGGAGCTCGGCGAACTCGATGCGCCGGATCCGCTTGTAGGGGGAGAGGACCGCCCGGGAGTGCTCGAAGAGCGCCCGGGCGGTCTCCTTCCCGGGCTCCCAGCCGGCGGCGAGGGTGATGTACGCCTTCGGCACCGCCAGGCGCAGCTCGTCGGGGGCGGGGACGACGGCCGCCTCGGCCACGGCCTCGTGCTCCAGGAGGGCGCTCTCCAGCTCGAAGGGGCTGATCTTGTAGTCGGAGGCCTTGAAGACGTCGTCGGCCCGGCCCACGTAGGTGAGGTACCCGTCGGCGTCGCGCGAGGCGATGTCGCCGGTGCGGTAGAGCCCGTCGGCCATGGCCTCGGCGGTCCGCTCGGGGTCGTCCCGGTAGCCGGTCATCACGCCGGCGGGGGCGTGGCGCAGGTCCACGCACAGCTCGCCCTCGACGGGGGACTCCTTGCCGGTGACGGCGTCCAGCAGGACGATCTCGTACCCGGGCGCGGGGCGGCCCATGGACCCGGGCTTCACCTCGGCTCCGGGGAAGTTGCCCACCTGGAGGGTGGTCTCGGTCTGGCCGAAGCCGTCGCGGATGGTGATGCCCCAGGCGTCCCGGACCCGCTCGATGACCTCCGGGTTCAGGGGTTCGCCGGCGGCGACGGCCTCGCGCGGGGGCCTGCGCAGCTTGGTGAGGTCGGACTGGATCAGCATCCGCCAGACGGTGGGCGGGGCGCAGAAGGTGGTGACGCCGCCGCGGTCCATCTCGGCCATGAGGCGCTCGGCGTCGAAGCGGGCGTAGTTGTGGACGAAGATGGTGGCGCCCGCGTTCCAGGGGGCGAAGAGGTTGGACCAGGCGTGCTTGGCCCAGCCGGGCGAGGCGATGTTGAGGTGGACGTCGCCGGGGCGCAGCCCGAGCCAGTACATGGTGGAGAGGTGCCCGATCGGGTACGAGGCGTGCGTGTGCTCGACCAGCTTGGGGTGGGCGGTGGTGCCCGAGGTGAAGTAGAGCATCAGGGGGTCGGTGGCGAGGGTGGTGCCGTCCGGGGTGAAGGTGCAGTCGGTCGCGTAGAGGTCCTCCAGCCGCCGCCATCCGGTGGGGACCTCGGCCCCGGCGGCGATGCGGGTGTAGGTGCCGGGGACCTCG
Organism: Streptomyces sp. NPDC090077; assembly: GCF_044747545.1. Lineage (NCBI taxonomy): Bacteria > Bacillati > Actinomycetota > Actinomycetes > Kitasatosporales > Streptomycetaceae > Streptomyces > Streptomyces sp. NPDC090077. Next base: position 36,195 of record NZ_JBIVEG010000014.1, on the reverse strand, counting down.
TCGAACTTGTGGGTGTCCTCGGCGCGCGCGATGACGTGGCGCACGTGGCCCCGGTCGACCCGGTCGCGCAGGTCGGCCGGGCCGAGCAGCGGGGTGGCGGGGATGACGACGGCGCGCAGCTTCATCGCGCCGAGCATCACCTCCCAGAGCTCTCTCTGGTTGCCGAGCATGACGAGGATCCGGTCGCCGGCGGCGACGCCCTGGGCGCGGAGCCAGTTGGCGGCGGAGTCCGACCGTACGCTCATCTCGCCGAAGGAGACGGAGCGGCTGGTGCCGTCCTCCTCCACGATGCGCAGGGCGTCGGCGCCGTTCCCGTGCGCGATGTGGTCGAACCAGTCGAGGGCCCAGTTGAAGCGCTCGGGGCGGGGCCAGGTGAAGCCGGCGCGTGCGGCGTCGTACTTCCCGCGGTGTTCGAGCAGGAAGTCCCGCGCGGCCTGGAAGCTTTCGGTGGCGCTGTTCTCCGTCATGGGAGGCATCGTGCCGCGCCGGACAGTGCCTCCACCAGGGCGGCGTCAGCCGTGGATTGACCCGAAGCGGACGGGTCCGGGCGCGCCGGCCATCCCGGCGAGGAGGGCTTCGCCCTCGGCGGCGATCTCGTCCTTGCGCGCGCGGGTCTGCGTACCGAAGAGCTCGACGGTGAGGCCCGGGCGGCCGCCCTCGTCGTCCGTCTGCCAGAGCCCGGCGAGGAACCCGTCGACGAGGAGGGTGCGGTGGGCCTGGTTGCCGGTCCAGCTGCGGCCCTTGGCCTCCGGGGGGATCACGCGGGACCGGTCGGCGTGCGAAAGGAGCAGGTTGTCGAACTCGGGGAGGAAGCGGGGCGGTGCGGGCGTGCCGGCGTCGGGGCGGGGTGCGTCGGGCAGGTCGAAGAGCTCGACGCCGTTCTCGTCGCGGAAGGCGGCCAGCCGGGGGCGCAGCCGCTCGAAGGCCTCGCGCAGCCGGGTGAGGCCGGCCCAGGTCTGCATGTCCTTGACGGAGGCGGGCCCGAAGGCACCCAGGTAGCGCAGCACGACGGCGTCGATGCCGGCGTCGGCCCCCTCCGCCTCGGCCCCCTCCGCCTCGGCCACATCGGTCTCCCCCACCCAGCACTCGAGACTCGTCAGCCGCACCTGCCCGCTGCGTCCCCACACCCCGCGCGGGGTGACCTGTACGAGCGGGAGCAGGCAGCGGGCGGCCACGGCCAGCGACTGCGGATCGGCGGAGGGCCACTCCCGCAGCAGCTCCTCGCGGATCTCCCCCATCGTGCGCGGCTCCTCCTCGACGAAGTCCCGCGCGCGCCGGGCCAGCCGCTCCAGGTCCACTCCGGCCAGCCCCTTCCGGAAGTAGTTCACCTCCCGGTCCCGGGCCCCCTGGACGAGCGGCCTCAGGACGAGGGCGTCCCGGACGGTGTGGGTGTGGATGGTGGAGCGCATGGTCACCATCCGGACCACCTCGCGCTGCTCCATCAGCGTGGCCAGCTGCTCGGGCCGGAACCCGGCGAGCCGGGCGTGGAGCTGGAAGTACGGGGGCTTCACGTTCTGCGCCTGGAGCCCGAGCAGGTGCGCGACGGCGTCCTGCGGGGACATCTCGGCGCGGCTCAGCAGCAGCTGGCGGGCGAGCGTGGCACGGTTCAGAGCGCGGGTGTCGAGTACGGGGTTCGTCCTGGAAGCCATACCGGCAACCTACTCCCCCTTGCGGACACCCTCTGTCCTCAATCGCAACGCCCCCAAGCCCCCAAGGCCCCCAAGCCGCCAAGCCGCCAAGCCCCTGACCCCCACTCCTCCGGAGCTGACCTGCGATGTCGGAGCGACCGAACCGCCGCCCCTCCTCCCCGTCGAGGCGCTCGGGCTGGCTCCGCCCGCCCGGCCCCGCCGCCACGCCCCCCTCGGCGACCCCCGGCCCGGCACCGGCGGACCGCGCGAGCGTGATCGACTCCGCCGTCTACCGCGACGGCCGCCGGGTCGCCACCCCCACCACCCTCGCGGACACCTTCCGGCTGCTGCGCGAGCAACCGGACGGCATGGCCTGGATCGGCCTCCACCGCCCCACGGAGTCCGAACTCCACTCCCTGGCCGCCGAGTTCGACCTCCACCCGCTTTCGATCGAAGACGCCCTGGAGGCCCACCAGCGCCCCAAGCTGGAGCGCTACGGCGACACCCTCTTCGTGGTCCTGCGCGCGGCCCGCTACCTGGACGCCCTGGAGGAGGTCGACTTCGGCGAGCTCCACATCTTCGTCGGCCCGGACTTCCTGATCACGGTCCGCCACGGCGCGGCCCCGGACCTCACCACCGTCCGCCGCCGCATGGAGGAGACCCCGGACCTCCTCTCCCTCGGCCCAGAGGCCGTCCTGTACGCGATCCTCGACGCGGTGGTGGACGGCTACGCCCCGGTCGTGGCGGGCGTCCAGACCGACATGGACGAGATCGAGACGGAGGTCTTCCGCGGCGACCCGGAGGTGTCCCGCCGCATCTACGAACTCTCCCGCGAAATGGTCGAGTTCCAGCGCGCCACCCGCCCCCTGGTCGGCATGCTCCACGGCCTGATGGCGGGCTTCGCCAAGTACGGCACGGACGAGGAACTCCAGCGCTACCTCCGCGACGTGGCCGACCACGTAACCCACACAAGCGAGCGCGTCGACGGCTTCCGCCAGGCCCTCACCGAAATCCTCACGGTGAACGCCACCCTGGTCTCGCAGCAACAGAACGCCGAGATGCGCGCGCTGGCGGAGGCGGGCTTCGAACAGAACGAGGAGATCAAGAAGATCTCCAGCTGGGCCGCCATCCTCTTCGCCCCCACCCTGGTAGGCACCATCTACGGCATGAACTTCGAGACCATGCCCGAACTGCACTGGGCCGCCGGCTACCCCTTCGCGATCCTGCTGATGGCGGTGGTTTGCACGAGCCTGTACGTCATCTTCAAGAAGCGCGACTGGCTATAGCAGACAGCGCAGAGCCTGCGGTCCACTTCGCGTCAGCGAATGCAGTTGGGGGTCCGCTACAGGGGCCTGGGGAGAATGCGCCGCAGCGAAAGCAGGGCGGTCACTCCACCCACGGCCGTTCTGCTAGATGTTCCCGTAGGCCGCTGTTTGGTTAGTAGAAGCCGCCTCGCTCGGCATCGAGCTTCTTGTACTGCACGAGTACGAGGCTATGGCGCGTGACGTTGCAGGAGATGATGTCGCAGCCGAGGGCCTGCTCCGCGGGGGTTCGGTTGGCGTTCGCGACCAGCAACGTGCGGCCGTGCTCTCGGAACTTCCGCCAAGCCACATGGTTGGTCTCGTCACCTCCGCAGCCGGCGCACATGGGTGACGCGCAGTTGCTGTTCCTGGTCTCTGGCCCCGCGTCGTCGAACCGACTTGCCCACTCGCGTAATCCCGTACCGCCCGTAGACGTCCATGGAGGCGACCAGGAGCAGGTGACGACCCTTGGACCACAGGTCACGCTGGCGCGTGAACGTACCCGTCGTGATAGCAGCCGCCTGCCCTCGGTGTCCAGGACCACGCAGTGGTGGTGCGTCTTGCCGATGTCCGTCCCCGCCCAGATCTGAGCCACCTGTTCCTCCGGCCGTTCGCTATGTGCTGTTCTCCCGGACGACCTCGCCATCTGCGACGGACGCGGCACTCTGCTCAAGGTCATCTTTACTGGAGCGAACGTCAACGACGTCGCCCGGACCCTCGCCCTGGTCTGGTCTGGCCTGGTCTGGTCGACGGCATCCCGCCCGTCGCGGGCAGGCCCGGCCGGCCCCGCCGACGCACGGAAGCCCTGCTCGGCGACAAGGGCCACGGCTCGAACCCGAACCGCGCGGGTTGCGGCACCGGCCCCGCCCCTGCGTCGCCGGTGGCCACTCCTGCAGGGGTCACTCGAATGGAGTAATCAAACGCGCCACCCACATGGGTGAAGATCAAGCTGAGTAGTGCCCCAACCGAGGCAATCCGCGAAAGGGAAACCACATGCGCATTCGACGAACTCTCGCCGCCGTCATCGCCACGGCAGCCTTCGCCGGGCTCGGCCTCACAGGTGCCGCCACCGCCACGGCCGCCACCCACACGGCCACCACTACCGCCCACACCGAAAGCCTCACCCCGGGTGAGTGTGTGGACGGCGGCGGAAAGGTGGTCGGGATGACGTGCGTCGGCGGTACGGGCGACGGGCAGATGGTCGACTAACGGCCACTGGGCGCCCCGCAGCCACGCGCCGCGGGGCGCTCCCGCGCGAGCATGTCAGCCGGCGCCAGCAGATGAGGCTGCGGGCGAGAATCTGGGGAGAACGCGGCCAGCGGGCCATGGAGTCAGCCGGGGCTCGCGAAGACGTGGCCGACTTGCACCCCTGCCGCCCACACGATTGTGACGGTGCATCAGGTTCTGTCAGTGGTCGCCGCTCCAACCGATCTGGAGGTCCGCACGACGCGGACCGTTCGGCGACAGCTCCGTCGCACAGCAGTCTGCGCCAGAGCCCGCCGTCTCGGCGCCAGCGGCCGGACAGCGACGGCCCGTCCGCGGCGAGGCATCCAACGGGCACCCGACATGGCCCCGCCGGCCCGGAAAGCCTCGGACGGGACTGATCAGTTCGGGTGGTCGGGCCCGGCCGCTGCGATAGTCCGTCGCCCCTCAGCGTTCTGCTGTCGGGTGGGCCCGGCCGCCCCGAGGGGCAATGCCAACACGTTCACTGCGGCACGGCCCCGGCACGGAGGAGCGGCGTGAGCAGATCGACCGCTTCCTCCCAGGGGAAGCGGTCAGCCCCGCCTCCGGACTTCGGGCGGTGGGGCTCGTAGCTGCCGATCAGGACGCCCATCTCCCGGAGCTCGACGATGCTGCGCCGGTAGGCCCGGTGGGCGGCGAGCGCGGTGTTCACGTAGGGCAGGAGGAGCGTGGGGATGCCCATGCCGGGTGCTTCGCAGAGGATGCCGAGGGCCAGGTTGTCGGCGAAGCCGGCGGCCCACTTGTTGACCGTGTTGAACGTGGCCGGCGCGACCGCGATGGCATCGGCCCGCGGGTAGGTCCGTGCCTCGCCGGGCGAGCGCCAGGCGGACCTGACCGGGTACCCGGTCTGCTCCTCGATCGCCCGGACGTCGAGGAACTCGAGACCTTGCGGCGTGGCGATGACGCCGACGTCCCAGCCCCGTTCCTGCGCTGCGGCAATGAGTCTGCCGACGTCGCCGGCGATCCCGGCGGCACAGACGACGACGTACAGGAAGGGTTTCGGCTGCGGCGCGGTCACGCGGATACTCCCAAGTCGGCGGCTGAAGTGGCGGAGCTCCGGCAGCGTACGACGGCCTCGACAGCGGGGCGGGCGGGGGCCAGGCCGCGGATGTGATCGGCGTTCTGGTCCCCTCGGGCGGATGGCGGTGGAGAGCCGGACGGGGGCCGGGTCAGTCGGTGCCTTCGACGATGCGGAAGTCGCGCTCGACGGCGTCGGCCAGCACGGCCAGCGCTTCCTGGTAGGCCGCGGTCTCGCGCGCCGCGACGGCCTGCTCGAAGCTGTCGAACTCGATCAGGACGGTCCGCTCGGCGATTCCGGCGTCGTACGCCGCGACCCGGCCGCCACGGGCGAGGGTGCGGCCGCCCGCGGCCTTGACGGCCGCACCGGCCAGCTCGCTGTAGGCGGCGAGCTTCTCGGGGTCCGAAACGGTGCGGTAGACGCTGACCCAGTAGCCCTTGGGCATGGAACCTCCAGTGTGGGGACGAGTGCATCCGACGTGCGGGTGATCGCCGTAGCCGGTGCCGGCCCGGGCGCGCTGCCCGAGGTTGCCGACGATGGACATCATGGAGGGGACCGGCAGGTTGCGCCCGGGAACGGGCCACCGGAGACGTCTTCGCCGTTGCCCCGCCGGTCAGTGTCCGGTGAGCTGCTGGTGGACGCACTGCCGGTACTGCCGGAAGCTGCCGGGGTCGTAGCACTGCTGCGTCTCGTTGGCGTACCAGGTCATGAAGACGGCGACCAGGACGGACACCGCGATCGCGAGGGACGACGTCACCAGGCCGGTGACGGACATGCCCCGGCCGGTGCCGGTCCGCTGGGCCTTCCACAGAGCGGCGATGCCCAGGACCGCTCCGATGACGCCGAGCAGACCGCCGACGAAGACGATCGAGGTGACCCAGCCGATGATGCCGAGCACCATGGAGGCCACGGCCAGTCCGTTCCTGTCGGCCGGAGGGCGGGTCCCGGTTCCTTGCGTGTTCATCAGCGGTCCTCTCGTCAACGGGGCAGGGCACGATCATGGGTTCGGGGGTGGCGGGTGCGCATCGCGGAATGGAGGGAAAGGGCACTCCCCCGATCGGGGGAGGCCGGCGGTCGGCCGCCGGGTCATACTGGCCGGCGTGATCAGGGCATTCCGGCCGTTTCTGCGCGGCTCCACGTATGTGGGCATGGTGTTCGCCCATGCCGGCGCGTTGGCCAGCCTTCCGCTGCTGCCCTTCGCCCTGCTGCCGGCACTCGCGTGGCACCCCGCTCCGCAGGGAGCCCGGATCGCCGTGGTCCTCCTGGTCTGGGCAGCGCTGGTCGGTGCGGCGGGGCTCGCCCGTACGACGCGGCGGGCGCTGATCGTGTCGGCCCGCCGGCTGCTGGGGGTGGGGCTGCCGGATCCCTCGGCGGGCCCCCGGCCCGCAACTCCGCGCAGCGCCGACCGCTGGCAGACGCCGGTCTGGCTGCTCCTGCACGTGGCGCTCGGGTGGACGGGCGGTCTCCTCAGCGGTGCGCTCCTGTTCGCGGGCCTGGCCCTGCCCGGGGGCTGGACCGGAGTCTGGGCGGGGCTGGATCTGCCCGGCCGGGTGGTCCGGGTGAACGGAGGCTGGCCCAGCTGGCTGCTCGCGCTCGGCTGCGTGCTGCTGTCGGCGGTCGTGTGCGTGGTGGTGACGAACGCCCTGCGGTGGTTGGCGCCGAGGCTGTTGGGGCCGTCGGCGGCCGAACGGCTGGCGCTGGCGGCCGAGCGGGAGCGGGTCCTGGCCGAACGGAACCGGCTCGCCCACGAGTTGCACGACTCGATCGGGCACACCCTGACGGCGGCCACGATCCAGGCAGCGGTGGCGGGCGAGCTGCTCTCCGCCGACCCGGTGGCGGCACGGGCCGCCCTGCGCAGCATCGAGGAGTCGGCCCGGGCCGCACTGGAGGACCTGGACTACGTACTGGGCGTGCTGCGCGAGGAGGGGGCGGGGACGGCACCGACCCGGACCCTGGCCGACCTGCCCGAGCTGGTGGACCGGGTGCGGCACGCAGGGGCGGTGGTGGAGCTCGAGCTGTCGGGCGAGCCCGCGCAGGTGCAGGGGACGCTCTCCCGGGCGGCGTACCGGATCCTGCAGGAGGGGCTGACGAATGCGCTGCGGCACGGGGCGGGCGGTCCGGTCACGGTCCGGGTGGCGGGCACGCCGGACGGGCTGGAGCTCGGTGTGGTGAACCGGATCGGGGCCGGCGGGGGCAGGGACACGGGCGCCGGCACGGGTGCCTTCCCCACGTCCGGCCACGGCCTGCCGGGGCTGGCGGAGCGCGTGCGGTTGCTGCACGGCGAGATCGAGGCCGGCCCGGACGGGCAGCAGCACTGGCGGCTGGCGGTGAGGCTGCCGGTACGGTGGTCGGCATGACCGTCTCCGAGACGAGCGGAGCCGTCGCCGTCCGCCCCGCCCCTTCCGACAGCGTCACCCTCCTGATCGCGGACGACGACGAGGTGACCCGCAGCGGCCTTCGCCTGCTCCTGGCGGCGCAGCCCGGGATCTCGGTGGTCGGTGAGGCCTGCGACGGTGTCGAGGCGGTCGAGCAGGCCCGGCGCCTGCGGCCCGACGTGGTCCTCATGGACGTCCGGATGCCGCGCCGCAACGGGATCGAGGCCACCCGGCTGCTGCTGGCCGGGTCGGCCGCACCGCCGAAGGTCGTGGTGATCACCACCTTCGAGAACGACGACCACGTCACCGCCGCGCTCGGCGCGGGGGCGAGCGGCTTCGTGCTCAAGCGGCTCCCGGTCCGGCAGATCGCGGAGGCGGTGCGGGTGGTGGCGGCCGGGGAGGCGATCCTCTTCCCGGCGGCACTGCGCCGGATGGTCGCCGCCCGCCCGCTGGGCTCCGCCGAGGCACTCCCCCACGCGGCGCTGACCGGGCGCGAGGAGGAGGTGCTGCGCCTGATGGCCACCGGCCTGTCCAACCCGGCGATCGCGGAGTCGCTCACGCTGAGCCTGGAGACCGTGAAGACGCACGTCGGGAACGTGCTGACCAAGCTCGGCGCGCACAACCGGACCCACGCCGTGGTGATCGCCTACGAGTCCGGCCTGGTGGCTCCCGGGTTCGCCGGGTTCGGTGGACCGGGCTCGTCATCCGCACGGGCGACTTCGTGACCGGGACGCCGCCGGATCCCCTGCGCGACCCGCGGTTCTTCGCCGACCCCTACCCGACGTACGAGCGGCTGCGCGCGGGGTGTCCCGTGCAGCGGGTGGCCGTCGGGGGCGGGGGGCACCGGGCGTATCTGGTCACCGGGTACCGCGAGGCCCGGGAGGCGTTCGCCGAGCCGGGGCTGTCCAAGGACGCCGCGCGGTTCTTCGCCGGGCGGGGTTCGGGCCGGGATCTGCATCCGGCGGTGGCGCGCAACATGCTGTCCAGCGACCCGCCGGTGCACACGCGCCAGCGGAAGGTGGTCGCGCCGCTGTTCACCACCGGGCGGGTACGGGAGCTGCGGCCCTTCATCACCCGGGTCGTCGACGGGCTCACGGCCGGGTGGCGGGCGGGGGCGGAGGTGGACCTGGTGGCCGGTCTGGCGGTGCCGCTGCCGGTGACGGTGGTCTGCGAGCTGCTGGGGGTGCCGGAGGCCGACCGGGTCATGGTCGCCGGGTGGTCGCGCGAGCTGTTCGACGCGGCCGACACCGGGCGCGTCGACGCCGCGTCGCACCGGATCGGCGACTACTTCACCGGGCTCGTGGACGCGGCCGCCGACGACGGACCGCTCGGCCCCCTGCTGCGCCTCGGCCGGGAGGAGGCCGTTTCGTCGGCCGCTCTGCTGCTGGTCGCGGGGCACGAGACCACCACCCACTTCATCGGCAACGCCGTCCTGGCGCTGCTCCGGCATCCGGAGGCCTTCGACCGGCTGTGCCGGGACCCGGACCTGGTTCCCGGTGCCCTCGACGAACTGCTGCGCTTCGACTCCCCGGTGGGCGTGGCCACGTTCCGCCACAGTACGGAGGACCTGGCCGTCGGCGGGGTCGGCATCCCGGCCGGCCACCCGGTACTCGTCTCCCCCGGGGCCGCGAACCGCGACCCGGCGGTGTTCCCGGAGCCGGACCGGCTGGACCTGGACCGCGATGCGGGCGGGCACCTCGCCTTCGGGTACGGCATCCACCGCTGCCCGGGTGCGCCGCTGGCGCGGGCGGAGGCGGAGATCGCGCTGCGGGCGCTCGTGACCCGGTTCCCGGACACGCGCCTGGCCGTCCCGGCGGAGTCCCTGGCCTGGCGGCACACCCGTCTCACCCGGGGTCTGGCCGCCCTGCCCCTCACCCTCGGCTGAGGACGGACAGCACCACCGGTCCGCCCGCCCGGTCGACCCGCGTCGTCCACCCGGGCGGCAGGCGCAGCGAGCGGTCCGGGCCGACGCGGGCGGGGAAGCGGCGGTGCCACAGGAGGCGGCCGTCCTGGCGGGCCCGGATCAGGGGGGCGGTCAGCGGCTCGCGGGACCGCAGGAGGAGGGGGCGGGTGGCGGAGGCGGTCAGGTGGTTCGGGGTGAGCCAGAACAGGGGCGGGTCGGCTAGGAGGGCCGGGCCGGGGACGGGCCAGGGGGTGCCGGAGAGGTGGGCGAGGACGGCGGGGGCGGCGGCGGCGCCCTCGGCCGCTGCGGTGGCGGCGGGTTCGATGCCGCGGAGGGCGTTGCCGACGGCGAAGACCCCGGGCGCCGAGGTGCGGAAGGAGGGGTCCACGGAGGGGCCCCGGGTGCCCGGGTCGAGGGTGATGCCGCCGCGGCGGGCCAGTTCGTGGTCGGGGATCCAGTCGCCGGTGAAGACCACCGTGTCGCAGGCGATGACGCCGGACCGGCCGTCCTGGTGGCGTACGGCGACGCCCGTGAGCCGGCCCCGGCCGTGGAGGGCGGTCACCGTGGTCCGGGTCAGGAGGGGGATTCCGGGGAGGGCGGTGCCGTGCGGGTGTTCCGTGAGCATCGCCGCGGCCTGCGTCCCCGCCCGGCGGAGGAGGCGTGCCGCGTGGCGGGCCACCGGTTCGGCTCCGACCAGCACCGCCCGACGGCCCACCGGGTGGAGCGACTGCTGGAGTTCGCCGGTGGTGAGGACGCCGGCCGGGCGGGTTCCGGGTACCAGACGGGCGCTGCGGGGGCGTTCGCGGGCGCCGGTGGCGAGGACGACGGCGCGGGCGGTGATCCGTTCCAGTCCGGCGGGGCTCGTGGTCTCCAGGGTCAGCGGTCCCGCCCAGCCGGTGGCGGTGACGCCGGTGCGGACCGCGGCTCCGGCGTCCAGGGCGGCCGCGACGGCGCGGCCCGCGTACTCCGGGCCGCGCAGCAGGCCGAAGCCCCCGCGGTGGTGGCAGTGGCGGGGTACGCCGCCGGGCCGTTCGTCCCGTTCCAGGACCTCGACCCGGCCCGCGCCCGCCTGCGCGGCGCGGGCGGCGAGGGCCAGCCCGGCCGGGCCCGCTCCGACGACCAGCACGTCGACGGTCCGGTCCGTACGGTTCATCCTCACGGCTCCTTCGATGCGAACAGCGCCCGGACCGCGGCCCCGCAGTGGAAGCCCTGGCAGCGGCCGGCCCGGGCGCGGGTGCGCCGCCGCAGGCCGTCGAGGGAGCCGGGCGGGACGGTCGAGCCGAGCGCGTCGCGGATCTCGCCGCGGGTGACGCGTTCGCAGTGGCAGACGATGCGGCCGTACTCGGGGTCCGCCGCGATCAGCTCCGCGTCGCGGTAGGGGCGGGGGAACGCCTCGCCCAGGTTCGGCATCCGGACCGGTTCGAGGTCCCTGGCGCCGGTCACGGGCAGGCCTCCCTCGGCGAGCAGGTCCACGACGTGGGCGGCGATCGCCATCGAGGCGGTCAGGCCCGTCGAGCGGATCCCACCGACGGTGACGTAGCGCTGGGCGGGGTGGGCGCGGATCCGGTAGTCCTCGGATCCGGTGGCGGCCCGCAGTCCCGCGTAGACGGCGGTGACCTCCTCGTCCAGCAGGGCGGGCAGGATCCGGCCGCCCTTCTCCCGGAGCAGGGCGATGCCTTCGGCGGTCGAGCCGGTGGCCGCCTTGTCGTCCAGGTCCTCGGCGGTCGGGCCCAGCATGACCTTGCCGTGCACCGTCGGCGTGACCAGGACGCCCTTGCCGAGCGCGCCCGGCACCGGCAGCAGGATGTGGCGTACGAGGCCCCGTGCGAGCTCGTCGAAGACGATCAGCTGGCCGCGCCGGGGGGTGACGGTGAAGTCGGCGTGGCCGAGGAGCCGGTCGATCGCGTCGGCGTGCAGGCCGGCCGCGTTGACCAGGTGGCGGGTGCGCAGCGGTCCGCGGCCGGTGGCCAGTACGTGCGGGTCTCCGGAGGGGCCGGAAGTGACGGCGCTGACGCGGCAGTTGAGGTGGAGGTCGACGCCCGCGCGGACGGCCTGCGTGGCGTACGCGAGCGTGGTCGTCCAGGGGCAGATGACGGCCTCGCCGGGGACTTCGAGGGCTCCGAGCACTCCGGGGCCGAGGTGCGGTTCGCGGGCCCGGACCTCCTCGGGCGGCACGGTGCGCGTGTCGTGGCAGCCGTTGCGGACGGCCTTGGCGGCGAGGCCGGGGAGGGCGGCGTGCTGTTCCTCGTCCCAGGCGACGAGGAGGGCTCCGAGCGGCTCCACCGGGATGCCGCTCTCGGCGGCGTACGCGGCGAGCCGCCGGCTGCCGTCGCGGACCAGCCGGGATTCCAGGGAGCCGGGGACGGCGTCGAAGCCGGTGTGCAGGATGGCGGTGTTGGCCTTGGAGGTGCCGTCCCCGACGTCGTCGGAGGCGTCGAGCAGGGCGGTCCGCAGCGGGATCCGGGCCAGTTCGCGGGCGATGGCGGAGCCGACCACTCCGGCGCCGATGACGGTGACGTCGTAGGTGCCGCCGGGCAGGGTGCCGCGGGTGGTGACGCTCACGCGGGGCCGTCGAGCAGGGCGGCGACCGCGGTGCGGAAGCGGGCGCGGCGTTCGGCGGCGGCCTCGGCGGTCGCCCTGGGCTCGTAGACGGCGGACGGCTTCCACTCCGGGACGGCCTCGTGGACCGTGAGGGAGGGGTCGAGGCCGAGGCGGGCGACGGCACCGACGCCGAGGGCGGTGGCGTCGGGCAGGGCCGACACCTCCACGGGGATCCGGAGCAGGTCGGCCTGGGCCTGCATGAGCAGGGCGGAGCGGGTGAGTCCGCCGTCGACGCGGAGGGCGGTGAGCGGGGTGCCGAGGTCGGCGGCGGCCGCGTCGGCGAGTTCGGCGACCTGGGCGGCGATGCCGTCGCACAGGGCGTGCACCAGGTGTCCGGCGGTGGTGCCGAGGCCGAGGCCGGTGACGGAGCCGCGCAGGTCGCCCCGCCACCAGGGGGCGGCGAGTCCGGCGAGCGCGGGGACGAAGGTGACGCCGCCGGAGTCCGGGACGCCGGCGCCGACGGTGTCGATGTCCCGGGCGCCGGAGATGACGCCGAGGTCGGTGAGCCAGCGTACGGCGGAGGCGGCCGTGTACACCTGGCCGTCGAGGCAGTAGCTGGTCCGGCCGCCGATCCGCCAGGCGACGCAGCCGACGAGTCCGGTGGTGCTGCGGCGCGGCTGCGGCCCGGTCTGGGCGAGCAGGAACGCACCGGTTCCGTAGGTGCACTTGGCGGTGCCGGGTGCGGTGACGCTCTGGGCGAGCAGGGCGGCCTGCTGGTCGACGAGCAGTCCGGTCAGCGGCAGTTCGGGGCCGAAGGCGGTGGTGGTGCCGACGTGCGCGTCGGCGTCGACGATCCGCGGCAGCGGTTCGCCGGTGAGGCCGAAGGCGGCGAGGGCCTCCGGGGACCAGCCGACGGTGTCGAGGTCGAGGAGCTGGGTGCGGCCGGCGGTCGCGGCGTCGGTGACGAACTCGCCGGTGAGGCGGTGCACCAGCCAGGCGTCGCTGGTCGTGACCACGCCCCGGCGGGTCAGGTGGCGGCGTATCCAGGCCATCTTGGGCGCGGCGAAGTACGGGTCGAGCGGGAGTCCGGTGCGTTCGCGCAGCAGGTCCGCGTGCGGGGCGAGTTCGGTGCAGAGGCCGGCGGCGCGCCGGTCCTGCCAGACGATGGCGTCGGTCAGCGGCTCGCCGGTCGCCGGGTCCCAGGCGAGGACGGTCTCGCCCTGGTTGGCCAGGCCCACGGCCGCCACCGGTTCACCGGCCGCGGCCAGTGCGGCCCGCCCGGCGTCGACGACGGATCCCAGCAGCTCGGCGGGGTCCACCTCCACGCGGCCGTCGGGCAGGTGGCGGGGGCGCACGGGGGCGGAGGCCGAGCCGATGATCCCGCGGTCGGGACACAGGACGAGGGCCTTGGTTCCCGAGGTGCCTTGGTCCACAGCGAGCACCGGGCCCGTCATCACCACTCCGTTCCGTCCGCCGGCAGTCCGTCAGGCGGCGGTCCCTGCGGATCTGTTGCGCCGTCGGTCCACTGACCCCGCAAGTCCGTTGATCCGCCGGTCGGAAGCCTCCATCAGCGGAGGACGCCCGTCAAGATCCCTCCCGGTCCGCCGACGTCGACTGACGGCCAATCATTTCCCTTCCGTGGCTTGAAACTTGCGCTCGAAAAAGTTTCCGGGTGAGATCCGCCGCACCCGCTCTATAGTGATCGCCGATCAACGGGCGGTAACGGCGCCGCCCGTGGCTCGACTGCGGGGGTCCGCCGAACAGTTCGCGCACGGTTCACGCATCCCTGGTGCTGGCCCGACCCCGCGGTGCGGCGATCGGACGCCAGACGGACCGACACGTCCCTCCATGCGATCCGAGGACCGATGACCACGATGACCGCAGTACGAGCCGGCTCCGGCCGCACGTCACCCGGGACGGGGTGATGGCCGGCGGCGACTTCCGGCCCGTCTACCACCCCGCCGGCCTCGACAACGACCTGCGCGCCGCCGTACAGGACCTGCGCACCGGCCGCTGGCTGTCGATGGCGCGGCTGCTGGAGCGCACGGACGGCTGGGGGCTGTGGACCCAGCGCACCCAGGTCCTCGCCGCCGTCGCGGCCGGCTCCGACGTCGTCCAGGCCTGGCGGACCGAGCAGCCCACCAGCCTGGCGGCGACCGTGATGCACACCCGGGTCGCCGTCGAGCGCGCCGTCCGCGCCCACCGTGCGGGCCATCCCCGTACGCACGAGCTGTGGCAGGAGGCCTGGCAGTCCTGCCGGACCACCGCCGGGCTGAGCCCCGCCGACCCCGTGCCCTGGGTGTGCCTGCTCGCCCTGGCCCTCCTCGACGAGGACCGCCGGATGGACGAGCACCGGCTGCCGCCGCCCGGCCCGATGCTCCCTCCCGGGCCGTGGGGCATCCTCGCGCAGGCCGACGAGCGGGACCCGCACAACCGCGAGGCCTACCACCGGATGCTCCAGTTCGTGCACGCGGGCCCGCACGGGACCAGGCGCACCGAGGCCGCCAACTTCGCCCGCTGGGCCGTCGGCACGGCCCCGGCCGGGTCCCCCGTCCACCTCCTGCCGCTCTACGTCCACGTCGAGCGCTACCGCCGCGAGGGCGGCCAGGAACGGGCCCTCGACCTGCACTGGGTCGCCGAGGACGCCATCCGCGACGCCGCCCACGCCCTGGACTCCTGGTTCCCGTACGCCGACCCGGCGCAGGCCTCCCCGCTCGACCTGAACCACCTCGCGCACGCCCTGTGGGGAGCGCACCGGTTCGAGGCCGCGGCCCGGGTCTTCGAAGCGATGGGCGGGTACTGGACCACCCTGCCCTGGGCCCTGCGGACCCGCGACCCCGCCGACCCGGCGCTCGCCGAGGAGGTGTTCCTGCACGCCAGGTCCCGCAGCCTGGCCGACCGGGACTGACCTCCTCCCGCTGCACCGCTCCCCCTTCACCCCCCTTTCCCCCTTCACCCCCTTCACCCCCTTCACCCCCGCTCCCCCTTCGGAGGTACCCCCGTGTCGCGCACCACGCCGGCAGCCCGCCCGGACCAGAAGTCCCCGCCCCACCAGGACGAGGAGGAGCGGCTCAGGGAGCTCGGCTACCAGCCCGTCCTGGCCCGCCGGATGGGCGGCTTCGGCAACTTCGCCATCAGCTTCTCGGTCATATCCGTGCTGTCCGGCTGCATGACCCTGTACGGCTTCGGCCTCGGCACCGGCGGCCCGGCCGTGATGCTGTGGGGCTGGGCCGGCGTCGGCCTCTTCGTCCTCTGCGTGGGGCTCGCCCTGGCCGAGGTGACCAGCGCCTACCCCACCTCCGGCGCGCTCTACTACATGGCCGACCGGCTCGGCGGACGCCGCTGGGGCTGGTACACGGGCTGGCTGAACCTGCTGGGCCTGCTCGGCGCCATCGCCGGCATCGACTACGGGGCCGCCCTGTTCACCGGCGCCTTCCTGAACCTCCAGTTCGGCTTCGTGCCCACCCCGGGCTCGACCTTCCTGATCTTCCTGGCGATCCTGCTGCTGCACGCCGTGCTCAACCTCTTCGGCGTCCGGCTCGTCAGCGTGCTGAACTCCATCAGCGTCTGGTGGCACCTGGCCGGCGTCGCCGTGATCGTCGGCGCCCTCGCCTTCGTGCCCGACCGCCACCAGCCGGTCTCGTTCGTCTTCACCGAGTTCGTCAACGACACCGGCTGGGCCAACCCGTTCTACGTGGCGGCGATCGGCCTCCTGCTCGCGCAGTACACCTTCTCCGGCTACGACGCCTCCGCGCACCTGTCGGAGGAGACCTCCAACGCCTCCGTCTCCGCCGCCAAGGGGATCGTCCGGGCCATCTGGGTCTCCTGGATCGCCGGGTTCGCCCTGCTCGCGGGTCTCACGTTCGCCATCCAGGACTACGCGGCCGTCCAGGGCAGCGCCACGGGTGTGCCGCCCGCCCAGATCTTCCTCGACGCCCTCGGCTCCGGCGGCGCCACCGCCCTGCTGCTCGTCGTGATCGTCGCGCAGATCTTCTGCGGCAACGCCGAGGTGGCCGCCGCCAGCCGGATGGTCTTCGCCTTCAGCCGGGACAACGCGCTCCCCGGCTCCGCCCTGTGGCGCAAGGTCAGCGGCCGCACCCAGACGCCCGTCCCCGCCGTGTGGCTCTCGGTCGCGGCCGCGGGCGTCCTCGCGCTGCCCTCGCTGTGGTCCGCGACCGCCTACGGTGCCGTGACCGCGATCAACGTCATCGGCATCACCCCGGCCTACGCCATTCCGATCTACCTGCGGCTGCGGGCCGGCGACCGGTTCCGGCCCGGCCCGTGGAGCCTCGGCCGCTGGGGGAAGCCGGTCGGCTGGATCGCCGTCGTCTGGGTGGCCCTGGTCACCGTCCTGTTCTGCCTGCCGCAGAAGTCCCCGGTCACGATCGACTCGATGAACTACGCGGTGATCGCGCTGGCCGTCGTCCTGGTCCTCGCCAGCGTGTGGTGGTACGCCGCCCGGCGCTCGTACGGGACCCCGTCCGCCTACGGCAACGCGCGCGAGCAGGCGGACATCGCGGAGGGCATCGTCTGACCCTCCGGGTCCCCGTGCGGGGCGGGCGGCGGTACGGGTGCCTCAGCGGCGCGCGCCCGGACCGCCGCCCGCGGCCGTCCGCCGGTGGCCGGCGTTGACGGCCGCCGCCCGGGCCAGCGCGCCGGGGTTCAGGAAGCGCCCCGGGCCGATCAGGCGGGATCCGAAGCGGTGCACGTGGCGGGCCGTCGCCTCGTCGCGGGCCGCCGCCGCGAAGATCAGTCGCTCCACGGGGTTGAACGGGCGGGACGTGGCGTAGTCGGCGGCCAGCGCCTGGTGGCCGCGCAGCCGGCGCCGGTGGGTGCGGGCGTACGCCGCGAGCGACCGGTCGAGGTCGCCGCGGCCCGCCGCGGCCGGGCCGACCGCCTCGGCCAGCCACTGCGCGGTTTCCAGGGCCCAGCCGCACCCGACGCCCCACAGGGGGTCGCTGGTCAGGGCGGCGTCGCCGACGAGCGCGAGGCCCGGTGCGGTCGGGCGGCGGGTGAGGAGCGGGTAGTCGACGGCTCCGATGATCTTGCTGATCCGCTCGGCGGAGTCGACGGGCGGCGCCTCGGGCAGGCCCCGTACGAAGGAGAGGAAGCTGCCCTCCAGGTCTTCGCGGAAGGCCGGCAGCCGCTTCTTGTCCGGCAGCACCGCGAGGACCGTCACCCCGTCGTCGTTCGGGAACGCGTACGCCATGTCCGGTTCCAGGAACCAGGTCTGGCCCAGCCCGCCGTGCAGCGGGAGGTTGCGGAAGTACGCGAGGTACCCGAACCGGCCGTTCTCGTGGCTGCGGGTGGGCACGCCGGCGAGCCCGGCCACGGCCGAGTCCTTCCCGTCGGCGCCGACCACCAGCCGGGCCCGTATCTCCCGCTCGCCGGCGGGCGCCTTCACCCGCACCCCCACGGTGCGCCCGGCTTCCCGGAGCAGCCCGGTCACCCGGTGGCCGAGGAGCAGGTCGACGCCGGGGGTCTCCCCGGCGCGGGCCCGGATCAGCGGGTCGAGGGTGCTGCGCCGGACGTTGTACCCGTACGGCAGCGCGGGTCCCGCGGGGGCGGCCTTCGGCTCGATCCAGCCCCAACGGGTGTACCAGCGCGCCTCGTTGCGCACGGCCCCGGCCTTCTCCAGGGCGGGGAGCAGGCCGAGTCCGTCCAGCACCGGGTGGGCGTTGGCGGTGAGGGAGTGCGTGCACAGCACCTTGTACGCCTCGGGGTCCGAGCGGCGTTCCAGCAGTGCGACGCGGGCACCGTGCCGCGCGAGCAGGATCGCCGCGGCACTGCCGGCCAGGCTGGCCCCGCTGATGACGACGTCGTAGCCGTCCCCCGTGCTCTCAGGCTCGGTCATGCGCTGATCGCCCCCTTCGGGTGTGCTGCGGTCCTGGGAGTGGTGCGGGGCCAACTGCAGTCCGGTTACTGCCCGGTTGTCAATGGTTCCGTTCCGGAGTGCGGTGATGTCGCGGCCGAGCGCGACGTCGGGGCTCCCGCGTCCACCGCGTCCAGGCGGCGCAGGCCGGTGCGGCGCTGGAGGAGGGCCACGGCGGTGACGCCCGCGCCGAGCGCCAGCCAGCCGGGCGGGCCGGCCGCCATGACGGCGCCGGTCAGCAGCGGCGGGCCGACGGCCTTCTGGACGGAGGAGGAGAGCCCGGCCACGCCCAGGTACGAGGCCCGCGCCTGCGGGGGTGCGAGGGCGACGGACAGTTCCCAGGAGGACACCGAGCGCACCATCTCGGCCGCGGTGACCAGGGCGGCCGCGGCCAGCAGGGTCGCGGAGGCGGCCCAGGGGCCGTGTTCGGGGCTGAGGGCGAGGAGGGCGCAGGCGCCGAGCAGGAAGAACCCGTACCAGGCGACGGCGCCGGCCGCCTGGCGCGGTGCGCGGACCTTCGCCGACACGGGGAGCTGGAGGGCGACGACGAGGACGGTGTTGAGCGCGAGGAAGGCGGGGATGACGGCGTGCGGCGCGTCGGTGTGGTGGACCAGCCACAGCGGGAGTCCGACGTCGAGGAGGGAGGCGTCCACGTTCAGGGCGGTGTCGAGGAGGACGAAGCGGAGGTAGCCGCGGTCGCGCCAGGGACCGGTGGCCGGGGCCTTCGCCGGGGGTGCTGCGGCGCCGGCGGCGGGGGCGGTCAGGCGGCCGTGGCCGCGCGGTTCGCGCGTGCGCCACACCAGCGCGGCGGCGGCGAGGAAGGACAGGGCGTTGCCGAGGATGAGGACCTCGTGGGCGCTGCGGGTTCCCACGGCGAGGCCGAGGGCGGCGAGGCCGGCACCGAGGGCGCATCCGGCGTTGGCGGCGCTGCGCGACAGGGCCTGGTAGGTGGCGCGCCGGTCGCCGGCCACGCGGGTCGCGAAGAGCATTTCGAGGGTCTTGGCCGCGCGGTCGCCGAGGCAGGTGAGGGCGACGATCACCATGAGCGCTTCGAAGCGGGTGACGACGAGCATCGCACCGAGTGTCAGCAGGCGCAGCAGGTGGCAGGCGATCAGGAGGGGGCGCACGGGGAGCCGGTCGGCCAGGTGGCCCGCGAGGGGCGGGCCGGCGATGCCCGCCACCGCGCCGGCGCCGAGCAGCAGGCCGAGCCGGCCGGCGTCGAGGCCGACGACGAAGGTGAAGAACAGGACCGAGGAGGCGGCCCAGACGCCGCTTCCGGTGCGGTCGACGAGCTGGCCGAGCAGCATGGTCCGGGCGTCGCGGCCGCCGGGCGGGCGTCTGAGCTGGGCGATGAGTCCACCGCCGGCGTCGGCGCCGTCGGCCTCCTGGTGGTCCGTGCCGCGTCGCCGTGCCGTGCCGAGCCCCCGCATGGCGGGCCTCCGTCTCCCCCGGGAAAAGTATCTCGACGTCGAGATACCTCGGGGCAGCCTGCCCTCCATTCATCTCGACGTCAAGATATTTCCGGCCGCCCCGCCCCCGGTCTCAGGAGCGGACCATGCGGGCGACGGCCCGGGAGGCCTCCTCGACCTTCTCGCGCGCCCCGTCCCCGCCCTCGGCGACCGCGTCGGCCACACAGGAGTGCAGGTGGTCCTCCAGCATGGTCAGCGCGAAGGACTGGAGGGCCTTGGTGGCGGCGCCGACCTGGGTGAGCACGTCGATGCAGTACGTGTCCTCCTCGACCATGCGCTGGAGGCCCCGCACCTGGCCCTCGATGCGGCGCAGCCGTTTGAGGACGTCGTCCTTGTCCGTACGGTGGGCGGGGCGTGCGGGGTGTGCGGTGTAAGCGGACACGGCGATCGATCCCTTCCCGTTCATGCCTCTCGTGCGTCTCGTCCCGCGCGCAACCCCCCGGGGGGTATCCCGGGTGCGTGCGCTCAGTGGGAGTGGTCGCCCTGCTCCTCCGGCGCCGCGGGGGCAGCGGGGGCCGCCGCGGCGGACTTGGCACCGCCGCCCGCACCGACCGTGAAGGCCGCCGTGCGCACCTTGCCCTCGTGCTGGAAGTCCAGGAAGAGCCGGTACGTGCCCGCGCTCGGGGCGGTGGCGGTGAAGGAGACGTCCGGGCCGGGGCCGCCCTCGTTGGGGTGGACGTGCAGGTAGGCCAGGTCACCGTCGCGCAGGGCGACGAGGTGGCCGTAGGCGCCCAGGTACGGTTCGAGGTCGGTGACGGGCTTGCCGCCCTTGCTGACCGTGAGCTTGAGCTCGCCGGGCTTGCCGGGGTCGAGGGTGCCGCCCAGGGCCACCTGGTAGCCGTCCACCTCCGCCGTGTTCACGGCGGGCGGCATCGGGGCGGGCGCGTACGCCCCGGGGACCGAGAGGTCGGCGCCGAGCGTGACGTTCTTCGCCCCGGGCGCGGCGGGGGCGAAGTCGGCGAACGCCTTGTAGGCACCGGCCGCGGGCAGGTCCACGGGCGCCGACCAGGTCCCGTCCTGCGCCCGCACCGGGTGCAGGTGGCGGTAGACCGTGAGGTCGCGCGAGGCCACGATGAAGTGCAGTTCCTTGCCGTGCTCGGTCTTGTAGTCGGTGACCTTGCGGCCCTGCGCGTCCGTGACGGAGAACCGCAGCTCGCCCTGGCCCGCCGCGATCGCCGGGGTCTCCAGGCTCAGCGTGTAGCCGCCCTCCGAGACCTGGAGCCCGCCCGCCGCCGGCCCCTGGGCCGCCGCCCCGTCGTGGCCCCCGTGCCCCTCCGACCCCGCGGACCCGCCGGATCCGGCGGACGCCTGCGCCGCGTGGGCCCCGTGCGCCGGCTTGGCCGGCGCGCCCACGGGGCCCACGCCCACGCCCACCCCGTAGGCGGTGCCGAAGGTCGCCGCCAGTGCTGCGGCGAAAACCGTGATCTTCACTCCGGTGTTCATGGCTGATCTCCCCTACGACGTACGTACCACTGCCGCATCCAGCGGTTTCATGGACTTCACCATACCCCCCAGGGGTATCAAGTCAAGCTGGAGGAACACTTGCGATGCATACCTCCGGGGGGTATATCTGGAGTCAGGCCGGATACCCCCAGCGGGTATCGGTACGACTGAGGTCCGATCTAGGAGAAACACATGTCTTCCTGCTGCACCCCCGAAGGCACCTGCGGTACGAACGCCGGCGGCACCACCACCTCCGTGGCCGTGGTCGACACCACCGCCACCGTCTACCGCGTGTCCGGCATGTCCTGCGGGCACTGCCGGACCGCCATCACCGCCTCCGTCGGCGCGCTCGACGGGGTCGTCTCCGTCGACGTGGACGTCGACGGCGGCGTGGTCACCGTGACCACCGCCGGCGAGCCCGACGACACCGCGATCGCCGCGGCGGTCGACGACGCCGGCTACGAGCTGACCGGCCGGGCCTGACACCCGGTCCGTCCCCGACACACCCGGCCGCCGGGGCCCCGTCCGTCCCACCGGGCCCCGGCCCCCACCCCGCGCTCGAACGAGGAGCAGCACTCATGACCACCATCACTCCCGGCGCCGCCCAGGTCGAGCTCGCCATCGGCGGCATGACCTGCGCCTCGTGCGCGGCACGCATCGAGAAGAAGCTCAACCGGATGGACGGCGTCGAGGCCACCGTCAACTACGCCACCGAGAAGGCCAAGGTCACCTTCGACGCCGACATCTCCGTCGCGGACCTGATCGCCACCGTCGAGGCCACCGGCTACACCGCGCAGGAGCCCAGGCCACCGCGCACCGACGGCGGCACCGGCCCCGAGGGGGACCAGCCCGAGCACGACGAACTCGCGCCCCTGCGCCAGCGGCTCGTCACGGCGGTCTCGCTCGCGGTCCCCGTCATCGCGATGGCGATGGCCCCGGCCCTCCAGATCGACTACTGGCAGTGGCTCTCGCTGACCCTGACCGCGCCCGTCGTCACGTACGCCGCCTGGCCCTTCCACCGTGCCGCCTGGACCAACGCCCGGCACGGCGCGGCCACCATGGACACCCTGATCTCGGTGGGCACGATCGCCGCGTTCCTGTGGTCGCTGTGGGCCCTGTTCTTCGGCACCGCCGGCACCCCCGGCATGACGCACGCCTTCGAGTTCAGCATCGCCCGCACCGACGGCGCGGGGAACATCTACCTGGAGGCCGCGGCCGGCGTCGTCGCCTTCATCCTGGCGGGCCGGTACTTCGAGGCCAAGTCCAAGCGCAAGGCCGGCGCGGCCCTCAAGGCGCTGCTGGAGCTGGGCGCCAAGGAGGTCACGGTGCTGCGCGGCGGCCGCGAGGTGACCGTGCCGACCGCCGACCTCCAGGTCGGGGACCGCTTCCTGGTCCGCCCCGGCGAGAAGATCGCCACCGACGGCACCGTCGTCGAGGGCTCCTCCGCCGTCGACGCCTCCATGCTCACCGGCGAGTCCGTGCCCGTGGAGGTCTCCGTCGGCGACTCCGTCACCGGCGCCACCCTCAACGCCGGCGGCCGGCTGGTCGTCGAGGCCACCCGGGTCGGCTCCGACACCCAGCTCGCCCGGATGGCCCGCCTCGTCGAGGACGCCCAGAACGGCAAGGCCGCCGCCCAGCGGCTGGCCGACAAGATCTCCGCGGTGTTCGTGCCCGTCGTCATCGGACTGGCCCTGGCCACCCTCGGGTTCTGGCTCGGCACCGGATCGGGCCTCGCGGCCGCCTTCACCGCCGCCGTCGCCGTACTGATCATCGCCTGCCCCTGCGCCCTGGGCCTGGCCACCCCCACCGCCCTCATGGTCGGCACCGGCCGCGGCGCCCAGCTCGGCATCCTGATCAAGGGCCCCGAGGTCCTGGAGAGCACCCGCAAGGTCGACACCATCGTCCTGGACAAGACCGGCACCGTCACCACCGGGCAGATGACCCTGCTGCGCGTCCACACCGCCGAGGGCACCGACGAGGCCGAGGTGCTGCGCCTCGCCGGAGCGCTGGAGCACGCCTCCGAGCACCCCATCGCGCAGGCCGTGGCCGCCGGGGCAGCCGCCCGCGTCGGCACCCTGCCCGCCCCCGAGGACTTCGCCAACATCCCCGGCCTCGGCGTCCAGGGGATCGTCGACGGCCACGCCGTGCTCGTCGGCCGCGGCAAGCTGCTCGCCGAATGGGCGATGGGGCTGCCCCCGCACCTGGAGCGCGCCAAGTCCGAGGCGGAGGCCGCCGGCCGCACCGCGATCGCGGTGGCCTGGGACGGCGAGGCCCGCGCGGTCCTGGAGGTCGCGGACGCGGTCAAGGACACCAGCGCCGAGGCCATCCGCCGGCTGCGCGCCCTCGGCCTCACCCCGATCCTGCTGACCGGGGACAACAAGGCCGTCGCCGAGACGGTGGCCCGCGAGGTCGGCATCGACGAGGTCATCGCCGAGGTCATGCCGCAGGACAAGGTCGACGTCGTCAAGCGCCTCCAGGCCGAGGGCCGCAGCGTCGCCATGGTCGGCGACGGCGTCAACGACGCGGCCGCCCTCGCCCAGGCGGACCTGGGCCTGGCCATGGGCACCGGCACCGACGCGGCCATCGAGGCCGGCGACCTGACCCTCGTGCGCGGGGACCTGCGGGCCGCGGCGGACGCCATCCGGCTCGCCCGCAAGACCCTCGGCACCATCCGCTCGAACCTGTTCTGGGCCTTCGCCTACAACGTGGCCGCCCTGCCGCTCGCCGCGGCCGGACTGCTCAACCCGATGATCGCCGGTGCGGCCATGGCCTTCTCCTCGGTCTTCGTCGTCGGCAACAGCCTGCGTCTGCGCGGCTTCCGGGCCGCCGCCAACTGAGGAGCCCCCGTGGCCGGTTACACAGAACACAAGGACGACGTCATCAGACGGCTGCGGCGGATCGAGGGCCAGGTCCGCGGCGTGCAGCGGATGGTCGCCGAGGACGTCTACTGCATCGACGTCCTCACCCAGGTCTCCGCCATCAACGCCGCCCTCCAGTCCTGCGCCGTGACCCTGCTCGACGAACACCTCGCCTGCTGCGTCACCGAGGCCGTCGCCCGGGGCGGGGACGAGGCCAGGGAGAAGGTCGGCGAGGCGACCAAGGCCATCGCCCGCCTGATCCGCACCTGATCCGCAGCCCATCCGCAGCCGACGGGCCCCTCCCCCGGCCCCGCGCCCGCCGCCCCTCCACCGCACGGTCCGGTGGAGGGGCGGCGGGCGTTGCGGCGCCCGCGTACCGGTCCGGGGTATGCCCCCGCCGCCGGGACGGGCCGTACGATGAGCCGCTCGCGAGGGGGAGGGCCGAGAGGGATGCGCGTACGCCGGCTGGGAGAGCTGGAGGCCGAGATCATGGACCGGGTGTGGCAGTGGGAACGCCCCGCCTCGGTCCGGGAGATCGTGGACGACATAAACCGGGTCCGCAAGGTCGCCTACACCACCGTCATGACCGTGGCGGACATCCTGTACCGCAAGGGCTGGCTGAGCCGCGAGAAATCCGGCCGGGCCTGGATGTACGAGGCCGTGCGCAGCCGTGAGGAGTACACCGCGGCGTTGATGCAGGACGCGCTCGGCGACAGCCAGGACCGCAGGGCCACGCTGCTGCGGTTCGTCGAGCGGATGTCCCACGAGGACGTGGAGGCCCTGGACGAGGCCCTGCGCGCCGCCCGCACCGACCGCCCGGCAGACGGGCGCGGCCGGTGAACCACCACGTACTGCCGCCCCTCGGACTCGCCCTGATCACCGGTCTGGTGCTGCCGTTACTGCTGGTGCGCGCCCGCTGGGCCCAGCAGGTGCCCCGGATGGGGCTGGCCGCCTGGGTCGTCTGCGGCGCCGTCTTCGCCCTGTCCACGGCCCTGCTGCCCGCGCAGCTGCTGCTCCCGCCGGAGACCAGCCACCATCTCGTCGACGCGGTCCTGACCCTGACCCCGCCCTCCCCCGCGCGGCTGGCCGCGGCCACCGGGCGCGAGGCCCTCGCCGCGGCGTCGGCGCTGGCGGTGCTGGCGGTGCCGGCCACCGGGTTCGCACGGGAGCTGGTGCGGGCGCGCCGGGCCCGCACCCGGCACGCCGAACTGCTGCGCCTCGTCGGCCGGTACGACGCCCGGCTCGGCGCGACGGTACTGGAGGACGCGCGCCCCGCGGTGTACTGCCTGCCGGGGCGTTCGCGGCGGGTCGTGGTGTCCTCGGGCGCCCTGGAGGTGCTGACGGAACAGGAGCTGGCCGCGGCGCTCGCCCACGAGCGGGCGCACATCGGCGGCCGCCACCACCTGCTGGTCGCGGCGGCGGGGGCGTACTCGGCGGTCTTCCGCCGGCTGCCGCTGGCCCGGATCGGCGGGCGCACGGTGCCGCTGCTGCTGGAGATGGCCGCCGACGACCGGGCGCTGCGCGGCTGTTCCAGCGACGCGCTGGCCACCGCCCTGTACGCGCTGGCCTCGGGGCGCGCGCCGCGCCGGGCGTTCGCGGCGGGCGGGCCGTCGGCCGCCGTGCGGATGCGGCGCATCCTGGGGCCGCGCCGGGCGGGACGCCCGGTGCTGCGCGGAGTGTTGGCGGTGGCCGGGGCGGTGTCGACGGTCGTTCCGCTGGTGGTCGCGTGTTGTTGGACGTCCTGACGGCGGATTGCCCTCTTCCTCTCGCCGCCCCCAACCCGGTTATTTACTAAGCCAATTCGTAGATTTACCGGCGCCCCCGGCCACTCGAATTGCCCGCTATTCTGTGCCCGTGCGGGCTCAGGACCGGTACGGCGAGAGGTGCGGAAAGAATGCTGCTGGCTGACGTGCGGACGGCAGCGCCCGGTGACGCGACGGCGATTTCCCGGCTCCTCGCCGAAGCGATTCGCGACGGCTACGGCGAGGCCCTCGGGGAAATCCGGGCCGGCCGGCTGGTGTCGGACCATTGCGCCCTGCCCCGCATAAGAGCGGAAATAGAAATTCCCGGCGGGGCTCCCGCCTGGCTCGGCTGGCTGGTCGCGGCCGACACCGAGGGCACCCTCGTCGGGGCGGTCTCGGGCGGCGTGCCGGTCGCCGACGAGGGCGAGCTCTACGCCCTGTGCGTCACCCCCGCCCGGCAGCGGCAGGGCGTCGGCACGGCGCTGCTGGAGGCGGCCACCGGCCGGATGCGGGCGCACGGGGCGGCGTACCAGCGGATCACGCTGCCCGTCGAACGGGCCCCGGCCCTGCCCTTCTTCACCCGCCACGGCTTCGGCGCGCTCACGCCGGTCAGGCTCGGCCGCGCCCTCTGACGGCCGCCCGCCCTCCCGGGGCGTGGCAGATCCACGCCATCGCGTGTTCACGCAGCCCGCCGCTCTGGCCCCGGGCCTCCCGTACGGGACAGGATTCGACCAGCGGCGCGGTCCCGGCGGCACGGGCGCCCCGCCCCGGAGGCTGGACCGAGCGACCCCTGGAGGAGCGATGCACACCCCGAGCGGCACGTCCCCGCCCGTCCTGCCGGTCCCGCCCGCCCCGTTCGCACCGTCCGCGGCGTCCGCGCGCACGGCCCCCGGTGCGCCGTGGGCGCCCGGCGCGGCCGCGGTCCCGTCCTCCGCGGGCTTCCTGCCCGGCCTGGAGTCGGCCGCGCCCGCCGACGAGGACGCGCTCTGGCTGCAGGACGCGCTGCTGGGCCCGCACAGCGCGGACATCGTCCGCTACCTGGGCCTCGCCCGGGACTGCGGCGGCGGCCCGGTCCTGGACCTGGGCTGCGGCGCGGGACGCCTCGCGGTGCCGTTCGCCCGCCAGGGCTTCCGGGTCGAGGCCGTGGACCGCGACGCCGCCAGCCTGGAGCGGCTGCGGGCGTGGGGCCGGCGGATCGGGCCGCAGGTGGCGCGGCGGCTGGTCACCACCCGGGCCGACCTGGAGGGGCTGCGGCTGCGGGGCACCTACCGGCTGGCGCTGCTGGCCGGGGCGATGATCTCCGCCGTGCCGCCCGGGGCCCGTCCGGGGCTGCTGCGCGAGATCGCCGCACACCTGGAGCCGGGCGGCGCGCTCGCCCTGGACTTCACGGCGCACCTGCTGCGCGGGCTGTCGGAAGACCCCTCGCGCACCTGGGCGTTCCAGGTGCCGCGCTACGACGGGGTCGAGGAGTGGACGGTGGCCCGCCAGGAGTTCGACCTGGACGGCATGAGCGAGCACATCACCTACCACTCCGTCCGCACGGGCAGGCTGAGCAGCGAGCGCGTCGCCGGGTCCACCCGGAAGTGGATCGTCGACCCGGACCGGCTGGCCGCCGAACTGCACGGGGCGGGCCTGTACGTGGAGCGCCGGCGCCGCCACCGCCTGGACGAGCGGACGGAGAGCGTCCTGCTGGTCTGCCGGGTCGACGGCTGACCCGCCGCCGCCGTTCTGCGAGCCGGGCAAGAGGTACGATGCCCTCAAAGTTTTGAGTGGACCAGATCGCGGATGGTGGCGGGGAGATGGCTGTCGTGGAGGGGTCGACCGGCCGTGAGGCGGTGATCCAGCGCCTCCGTGACGTCGGGCTGCGCGTCACCGGCCCCCGGCTCGAAGTGCTGCAGGTGCTCTCCGCGGGCGGCCACATGGACGTCGAGTCCATCACCGCCGCCGCCCGCGAGCGGCTCGGGACCCTGACCAGCCAGGCCGTCTACGAGATGCTGCGCCACTTCCTGGAGACCGGGCTGGCGTCGAAGTTCGACCGCCCCGGCCTGCCGGCCGTCTTCGAGATCGCCGGCCCGCCGCACCAGCACGCGCTGTGCGTCCGCTGCGGCCGTGTGGAGAACGTCCGGGCGGAGGTGCCCGAGCCCGCGGGCGAGGCGATCGGCGCATGGCGGATGGACGACGGCGCCGAAGTCATCTTCCGGGGGCTGTGCCCCGACTGCCTGGCGACGCCGGAGGACTGACGGACCCGCGCCCCCCGTCTCCCTTGGGCGGCAAGGGAGTTGGCCCGCGGAAGATCCAGTAGCACCCCCGCCGGCACCCGGTCCGGGCCGGCCCGGAGCGCAGTCGCGCACCTCAGAGGCACCCTGTGACGCCCGTCACATCCCGTTCGAGGGGGCGGGAGCCCTCCCGCAGGTATGTGCCAAAGTGTGACTGTCGATTCGTAAGATGAGGGGGTCGCTTCGCGATGGCAACGGGCGACGGCAGGGACGGCATCCGGTCCGCCGACAGGGTGCTGGCCTTCTATCAGGAGCTGCGCCTGCGCGGGGTGTCCGACCTGAACGAGGTCTTCCGGGAGCTCGGGCTGGCCCCCGAGGAGTACGAGAAGTGGCGCGCGGAGCTGACCTCCCTCGGCCTGATCGTGCCGACCGGCACCACCCACGCCACCCGTGCCGACCTCCAGTCCGGCGCCTGGGAGCCGGGTCCGGACGCGGTCGCCGTGGTCGACCCCGAGATCGCCCTGCTGCGGATGCTCCAGCGCGAACGCGAGCGGCTGCGCGAGCACCTGGACGAGTCCGACCGGGCGTACAGCGCGCTGGAGAACCTGGTCGGAAGGTTTCTGCAGCCCGGTTCGCTGAACGCTTCCGACGTCGAGGTCGAGATCCTCGACGACTACGGCCGGATCCAGCAGGTGCTGGAGGACATCACCGACGTCATCCGGCACGACCTGACCTCCATGCACGTGACGGCCCTCGTCCGGGAGGTCGCCGACCGGGTGCTGAGCCGCGACCGCCGCCAGATCGACAACGGCGTGCGTATCCGCGCCATTTACCACCAGCGCATCACCACCTCGCCCGAGGCGGTGGAGATGCTCCGCCGGCGGGTCGAGGCCGGAGTGGAGATCCGCCTGTCCCCCGCCGTCCCGATGAACATGATCATCGCGGACCAGCAGTTCGCCGTGCTGCCGGTGCACCCCGAGGACCGGGCGGCCGGCGCGATCCTCGCCCGCGGCCCCGCCCTGGTCCGCTCCTACCTCGCGCTGTACGAGCACTGCTGGCACGCGGCCACCCCGTACGGCGACGACGCCGCGCCGGAACTCGGCGGCGACGGACTGTCCGAGCAGCAGCGGGCCGCCCTGAAAATGCTCGCCGCGGGAATGAAGGACGAAAAGGTCGCGCGGAACCTCGGGGTATCCCTGCGGACGGTCAGCCGCATGCTGTCCGAGTTGATGCAGGAAATGGGCGCGTCGAGCCGTTTCGAGGCCGGCGTACGCGCCCAGCGGCTCGGCTGGCTGGACTGATTTCACAGGGCACCGGCCCCGATCCGGCGATCCGCCGAAATACCGCCGCAATAGTCGGGCGGGGTAAGGGGACACCGGACCGGAACCCGAAAGGGCCCCGCATCCGCCGGAGGCGGTCGCGGGGCCCGGTCCGCCGGAGCGGGGCGGACGTTCAGTCCCAGCCGTTGTCTTCCGAGCGGGACGACGCACGGAAGGCGACGGCCGCGGTACAGGACGGGCGGGCGGGGGCGGCGTGACGGGAGTTCGCGCGGATTCCGGTGGTGTGCACGGCGGACATGATTCCTCCAGGAAGTCAGAATAGTGATTCCGTCTTCACGGATCCGTGCCGCCGGTATTCCGTCGAAGACATCTCCATTCTCATATGGATTCCATGTCCGGGCCACTTTCCTGTAGCGCCTTTAGGGCGGATCTGGAGTTCATGAACACGTTACACCTGCGCACCTTTGGTCAGCTCAAAAGAGCTGTTAGGGTGGCCTTCCGGCCTTCTCGGCCCTCCAGGGGAGAGGCGTCGGCGAGGCAGGAGCGTGCCGCCGCTCCTGCCTCACTCACCTCCGGGCCCCAGCGCTCCTCCAGCAGGACGTCCCGGTAGACGTCCAGGGTGCGCCCGGCCGCCGCCCGCCAGCTCATGCTCCGCGCGTGGCGCACCGCCGCCCGCCCCATCTCCGCCGCCTCCTGCGGCCGTCCCGCGAACCAGCGCAGCCGCCGGGCGTACTCCACCGGGTCGTCGCCGCGTACGAGCAGCCCCGTCTCCCCGTCGCGCACGGCGGTCGGCAGCCCCCCGACCGCCGAGGCCAGCACGGGGGTTCCGCAGGCCTGGGCCTCCAGCGCGACCAGCCCGAAGGACTCGCTGCGCGAGGGCACCATCAGCACGTCCGCCGCGCGGTACCACTGGGCGAGCTCCGGCTGCGGCACCGGCGGGAAGTGCCGCAGGACGTCCGACACCCCGAGCTCGCGCGCCAGTTCCCAGGCCTCGCCGGCCGGGCCGGCCCCCGAGTCGCCGCCCACCACCGGGACGACGGTCCGCCGGCGCAGCTGCGGCTCCTGCCGCAGCAGTTCGGCGATCGCGCGGACCATCACGTCCGGGCCCTTGAGGGGCTGGATCCGGCCCGCGTACAGGGGGACGAACGCGTCGGCCGGCAGTCCCAGCCGGGCCCGCGCCGCCGCCCGCCCCCCGCCGGGCCCGAAGGTGCGCAGGTCGACACCGGGCCGGACGATCTCCGTACGCCGTTCCTCGGCCCCGTACAGCTCGCGCAACGCCCGCGCCTCGTCGGCGGTGTTGGCGATGAGGCGGTCGGCGGAGCCGACGACCTGGTGCTCGCCGCGGATCCGCAGCTCCGGCTCGGGGGCGTCGCCGTCGGCGAGCGCCCGGTTCTTCACCCGGGCCAGGGTGTGCGCGGTGTGCACCAGCGGGATCCGCCAGCCGGCGGCGGCGATCCGGCCGGCC
Source organism: Streptomyces sp. NPDC090077 (assembly GCF_044747545.1). NCBI lineage: Bacteria > Bacillati > Actinomycetota > Actinomycetes > Kitasatosporales > Streptomycetaceae > Streptomyces > Streptomyces sp. NPDC090077. The sequence goes on along the minus strand of NZ_JBIVEG010000014.1, from coordinate 5,842 downwards.
TGGCCGGAGAGCCAGTAGTGGGAGTGGACCAGGTCGTAGCGCCGGTCCTGTTTGAGCAGGGCCAGCGAGAAGGGGACGACCAGGGCCGGCATGTCCTCCTTGGCGAGGGCGGCGCGCGGGCCGGCCTCCAGGTGGTGCACCCGGACGCCGGGGCCGAGGGCGTCCGGGGAGGGCCGTGCCTCGCCCCGGCAGCGGGTGAACAGGTCGACCTCGACGCCCCGTTCGGCGAGGGCCCGGGACAGCTGGACCATGTAGACGTTCATGCCGCCCGCGTCCCCGGTGCCGGGCTGGTGCAGCGGCGAGGTGTGGACACTGAGCATGGCGACGCGCAGGGACACGTGGAGCTCCTACGGGCAGGGGCCGCGTCCGCCCCGGGCCACCGGGCGACCGGCGCGCGGTCACGCGGCGAAGAAGGGTTCTGTCGTCTTGCTGTCGTGCGGGTCGTGCCGTCGTACGGGTCGTGCCGTCGTGGGGGGGGCTTGCCGTCGTGCGGGTCGTGCCGTCGTGGGGGGCTTGCCGTCGTCCGGGCCGGGGCTCCTAGAAGCCGAAGACCGGGCCCGACGGCGGGGCCAGCCGGGTGCCCGGGGCGGGCGGGACCAGGGCCGCGGCCGAGACCGGGCCCCCCGGTTCCGCCTTGAGCGCGGCGGCCAGCCGGTCGGCGCCCTCCGGCATCACCGGGCGCGCCCACGCGGCGAGCGCCCGGGCCACCGCCAACTGCGCGGCCAGCACCGGCAGGTGGCGGCCCGCGGCGGGGCGGTCGGCCTCGTGCGCGTTCACGTGGCCGAAGTCGGCGGTGGCACGCACCATCTCGTCGAGCAGGGCGACCGCCCGGCGTGGGTCGAAGGCGTCCGGCGAGTAGGCCTCGCGCAGGTCTTCCAGCCCGCGCAGCAGCCGCCGCTCCAGCACCTCCCAGCCGGAGCCCCCGGGCAGGGCCGCCGGGACCAGTCCGGCGCACTCCTCGCGGACGGCGGCGAAGAGCCCGGAGAGCCAGTTGTTCCAGCTCTCGTCGAGCTCCCGGCGGGCGGCGGCGAGCCGGTCGGCGTGGAAGGCCGTGCGGCGGCCGAGCGGGCGGGCCTGGAGGACGTGCCGGCGCAGGGTGTCCGAGCCGTACTCGGTGATCAGGTCCAGCGCCCAGGCCTTCTGGCCGGAGCCCCAGACGAGCGCCTCGTCCTCGATGACGTACGCCTCGTTGACGCAGAAGTGCTGCGGCAGTTTGAGCCCCTGGGCGAACAGCAGGACCGGCAGCAGCACCGCGTGGCAGAAGGCGTGGCCGAACCCGCAGAAGTGGACGGACCGTTCGGGCAGCGGCCGGTCGCCGTGGCCGAAGAGGTGCATGGCAGCGGCCTCGAAGCAGCCGTCGATGCGGTGCTCGGGGAACCCGTCGACCGGTACGGGCAGCCCCCACTCGGCGGGGTGGGACACGGCGATGTCCGGCAGCCCGTCCTCGACGAGCGACTCGCACAGGGCGGCCAGCCTCGGCGGCAGGCCGGTGGCGGCCCAGTATTCGGCGAGCGCCTCGCGGTACGGCTCCAGCGGGATGTACAGCCGCCGGCAACGCCGGGGCAGGGCCGGGGAGTCGCACAGGGCGCAGTGCGGGTCCAGCAGGTCGCCGCCGTCGTTCGGGCGGGCGCACTCGTGGCACATCCCGCCGTCGCCGACCGCCGCGCAGTGCGGGCAGGTGCCCGTGACGTGCGCTCCGTGGAGCCAGCGCCCGCAGGGCTCGCAGTACGGGGTGAGGCGGGTGCGGGCGGCGATGACCCCGTCCGCGTACAGCTGCCGGAAGAGCTCCGTCAGCCGGCCCCGGTAGCCCTTGTCCTGGCGGGGGCGCACGATGTGGTCGAACTCGACGCCCGAGCGCAGCCAGTCCGACGTGATCGCGGCCCGGTACCCCTCGGCGACCTCCTCCGGTTTGCGGCCGGCGCGGAGCGCGCGGACGTGGACGGAGCTGGCGTGGTCGGCGGTGCCGGTGGTGAACCGGACGGGTTCGCCCTCGGCCCGCAGGAACCGGGCGAGCACGTCGGCGGCGACGTACGGTCCCGCGAGATGGCCGACGTGCAGTTCGCCGTGGGTGGCCGGCGGGGTCGCGGTGATCCAGACGGGGGTGCTCATGGGACCTCCTTGACGCTGTGGTGCGAAGGACGCAGCGAGGCTCGGAACGGAAGGGAACAGCGGGTGCCCAGCCAAGACTGACAGAGAAACGAACCGCCCGGTCTGGTATTGGCTTGCGCGTTCGCGCCGTTGCGTGGACACGCCAGCGGGCCCTCCCGCGGCCGGGCCCGCGGCCCTCAGGCGGCCCAGTCCAGCGGCACGCGCATCCCCCGCACCACCTCGGTCCACAGCTCGTGCACGGCCAGCGCCCACAGCGCCAGCGCGTCGTGGTCCGACGGCCGCTCCAGCTGACGGGCCAGCAGGGTCCGCACCCGGTCCGGCCGCACCTGTCCGGCCCGCGCCAGCCGCTCCGCCGACAGCAGTTCCCGTACGGGTTCCAGCAGCGGCCCGCCGGGGGCGAGCAGCGCGGTGACGGGCAGGGCGAACGGCTGGCGGGGCCGCCGCTGCACGGCCTTGGGCAGCAGCTCCCGCCCGGCCTCGGCGAGGGCGCGCCGGTCCTGGAGCAGGCGCGGCGCGAGGGACCGGGCGTGCGCGGCCACCGGGGGCCGGCAGAACGGCGTCCGGGCCTCGACGGCGGAGGCCATGCCCAGGTGGTCGAGCCGGCGCAGGTGCCGGGCCGGGAGCAGCCAGCGGCTCTCGAACGCGGCGACCGCGGCGACCCGGTCACCGCCCGCCGAGCGCAGCTCCCGCTCGACACGGTCGGCGGCCGATCCCCGCTCCGCGATGAAGGCCCGGTAGGCGGGCGTGTACAGGTATTCGCGCAGCAGCCGGGGCGCGGCGGACAGCCCGTCGGCGTAGGCGGCGGCCCAGTCGGCGACGAACGGCCCACCCGCCGCGGGCCGGGTCCGCGCGGAGGCTCCGAACAGTTCGTCGGCGCCGTCGCCGGTCAGCGCCACGCTGTACCCGGCCTGCCGCACGGCCCGGAACAGGGCGTACGTGCTCAGCGCGGCCGGGTCGGCGTCGGGCTGGCCCAGGTGCCGGGTGGTGAGGGTCAGCAGCGACCCCAGCTCGGCCGGGTCCAGGGCGACTTCGTGGAGGACCGTACGGGTGTGCCGGGCCACCGCGCGGGCGTACGGGGCCTCCCGGCCGGGCCACCGGCCCCGGTGGCCGAGGTGGAAGCCGTGCGGGGCGGGCGCCCCCGTCTCCCGGGCGTGCTCGGCCGCCAGCGCGGTGACCAGGCCCGAGGCGAGCCCGCCGCTCGTGAGCACGCACACCGGTACGTCGGCCCGCCCGAGGCGGCGCACCTCCCGGCGGAGCACGTCGGCGGTGGACCGGCGGGCCCGCTCGGGGTCTTCGGGGGCGGGGGGCCGGTGCCGCAGGGCCGCCGGGCGCCCCGGGCGGACGACGGCCGTCGCACCGGGCGGCAGGGTGCCGATGCCCTCCAGGGCGGTCCGGGCGGAGATCGGCGTGCGCAGGGCCAGGACGGTGTCCAGGCTGTCCGCGCGCGGGGCCGCCCGCACCCCGTCGAAGGCCAGCAGCGCGGGGATCTCGGAGGCGAACCGGAAGGCCCCGTCCGCACCCTGGTGGTAGTGCAGGGGCTTGCTTCCCGTCGGGTCGACGGCGAGGACCAGCCGGGGGGCCGCGCGGACGTCGAGGACCGCGACGGCGAACATCCCGTCGAGCCGCCGCGCGAAGCCCGAGCCGTACTCCGCGTACAGCGCGGGCAGCAGCGTGCCGTCGCACAGGTCGGGGAAGCGGTGGCCGCGAGCGGCGAGTTCGCGCCGCAGCTCGGCGTGGTTGTAGATCTCCCCGCCCAGCACGGCGGTCACCCCGGGCAGGTGGGCCAGCCGGTACGGCTGGCGCCCGCCGCGCGGGTCGGTCACCGCGAGCCGGTCGCAGCCCAGCGCCCACCCCGGCCCGCGCAGCACCTGGTGCCCGTCGGGCCCGCCGTGCCGCTGCCGGGCCGAGACCGCCGCCAGCTCGGCCGGGTCGGGCGGCGCCGCCCCGGCCGCGAGCGAGCCGAAAATCCTGCCCATGCCGGACGCCTCCGCTTCCCACGCGCACGTGGTTCCCTCGACGATGTGGAGCAGTGAAGTCTGCGCGTGGCGTAGAGGCGACATGTCGCGTGTACGCCAAAGGAGCCGCCTTGCGGCCGGTGCCCGCGCCCAACAGGCTGATCGCATGGAACACTTCGCGACCGATCGCATAGACCGCAGCGCCCCCGAATCCCTGCTGGTCGTGGCCGCGCACCCGGACGACATCGAGTTCTGCGTCAGCGGGACGGTCATGCGGTGGATCGCGCAGGGCACCGCCCGGGTGACGTACTGCATCGTCACCGACGGCGGTGCGGGCGGCTACGACGAGCAGCTCCCGCGCCAGGCCATGGGAGACCTGCGCCGCGCCGAACAGGTCCACTCGGCCAAGCGCAGCGGCGTCGACGACGTCCGCTTCCTCGGCTACCCCGACAGCTACGTCGAGGCGAGCGTGGAGCTGCGCCGGGACCTGTGCCGGGTGATCCGGGAGGTCCGGCCGCAGCGCGTCGTCATCCCGAGCCCGGAGATCAACTGGGGCCGGATCGCGGACCTGCACCCCGACCACCGGGCCGTGGGCGACGCCGCCCTGCGGGCCGTCTACCCCGAGGCGCGCAATCCGTTCGCGCACCCCGAGCTCCTCAAGGAGGAGGGCCTGGAGCCGTGGATCGTGCCGGAGCTGTGGCTGATGACCGGGCCGACGCCCAACCAGTACATCGACGTCACCCCCGTCTTCGACCGCAAGGTCGAGGCCCTGCGCATCCACACCTCGCAGACCGCGCACTTCGACGACCTGGCGGGGCTGCTGCGGGAGTGGCTGGGCGAGCACGCCAAGGCGGCGGGGCTGCCCCCGGGCCGGATGGCGGAGGCCTTCCAGGTCGTCAGGATCGAATGACCGGGCGGGAGCCGTTCCGCCGGGGCCGGGCCGCGTTCGCCGTGTGGGGCGTACGGGGCCCGGCCGTCGTGCTGTCCGGGGTCACCGGTAGACGAGCAGTTCCGCCTCGGCCGCGCCCGCCAGTTCGTAGCGGGTCGCGACCAGGGGGCGGCCGGAGTAGAGGCGGATCAGCGTCGCCGCGTCCCCCCGGAAGCGGGCCGGGGCCCGGCCGGGCACCTCGTTGCCCAGGACCAGCGGGCCTCCCCGGCCGCCGATGTCCGCGAGCAGCCGGGGCGTCTCCCGCTTGCGGCTGACCGTCTTCAGCAGGGGCAGGGCCAGCGGCAGGCTGTCGCCGGCGTACTCCCCGGGTTCCCCGAACGCCGCGCGGACGTCGCCCGCGTGGATCCACTCCCCCAGGGCCACCGCGTCGAGGGTGCCGTCGCCCCCGGCGATGACCGGGCCGGCCTCGGTGAGGCCGCGCTCCAGCTCGTCCAGGATCCGTACGAGGGGCCAGTCCGCGCGTTCGGCCACGTCGGCGGCGTTGGCGGCGGGCAGGAACACCCCCTCCTCCAGCCGGCCCTCCACGATGCGGACCAGGGCCGCCGCACAGTGCGCGAGGACGTCCCGGACGGTCCACCCCGGGCAGGCGGTGCGCAGCCCGAACGCCGCCTCCGGGGTACGCCGCAGCAGCGGCAGCAGCGCGTCCCGTTCGGTGCGCAGCAGCCGGTCGGGGAGCCAGGGGTCGCGGGGCTCGGCTTCGGCCTCCGCGGCCGCTTCCATGATGGCCACGGCCGTCAGTAGCGGTAGTGGTCGGGCTTGTACGGGCCCTCGACCTTGACGCCGATGTAGGCGGCCTGCTCCGGGCGCAGGGTGGTGAGCTTGACGCCCA